>CAZMGG010000030.1:29454-48161 GCA_964565715.1 uncultured candidatus Brocadiaceae bacterium
GTGCTGCGCGGCATCGACCCGCACAACGGCATCGGCGATCTCTACGCCGAGCACCGCGACCTCGGCCTCGGCTACGACGGCTTCACCTGGTATCCCGGCGAGGGGCCGGTGCGGTTCCGGCCCGGTCGGGGCACCGTGCACGAGGGCGTGGTGCTCGATCCCGACGGCCGCCCGGTGGCCGGCGCCTTCGTCGGCAGCAAGGACGTGCACCGCGGGCCGTGGACCCGCACGGCGGCCGACGGCTCGTTCGTGCTGGCCGGCAGCAGCCGGCCGTCGGACCTGTTCGTCGTGCACGGCGGCCGCGAGGTGATCTTCGGCCTGTCGCATCGGCCGCCGTTCACGCTGCGGCTGCCCAGGCCCGATGGCAGCAGGACGCAGGTGGTGGACGAGCCGCGGCTGTGGGAGCTGCCCGACCGGCCGGAGGTGGAGGTGCGGCTGCGCATCGAAGGGGAAGGCAGGGTGCTCGACGACGCGCATGTGTACCTGGTCGGGCCCGAACCGCTCGAACGGATGCATCACCTGAACGTGCGGGGCGGCTACGTCCGGCAGTCGCTGGTGAGCGGTCAGTACTGGCTGCACGCCGCCAGCGAGGGCTTCCGGCGGCGCGTGATGCCGCTCGGCGTGCGCGAGCCGGCGGGCGCGGCGATCGAGGAGACCGTGGTCACCCTGGAGCCGTTGCCGCGGGTGTTGCTGCGGGTCGACGACCTGCCCGCCGAGGGCGAGGTGTCGATCCGCACCGCCGACGATGCGATGAACGTCACCGATGCGGTGCGGCAGGGGCGGCCGGTGGCGGTGCCCGAGGCCGACGCGTTCGCCGTCGAAATGCGCGGCGCCGGGCGCAGCGGGCGAAGGCTCGCGTGGTTCACGCCGGACGAGGCGTTGCGGCAGTCCCCGATCCAGCTGCGCTGGTTCCGGCCGACGATGCTGCGCGGGCAGCTGGTGGATGCGGCCGGCGTGCCGGTGGCAGCCCAGGTGGGCGTGATCCCGGCCGGCTACCGGATCGCGGGCTTCGATCTCAGCGAATGCACCGATCTGGTCGAGACGCAGGGAGCGCTGGCACTGCCCGCCGATCACGGTGGCCTGTGCTTCCTCGTGGTGCGTCCGACGGCGCCAGGCCTGCTGCCGCGGGTGATCCCGGTGGTGCTGCCCGAACGCGGCGACGACGTCGCGGTGGACCTCGGCACGCTGCGCCTCGACCGGGAAGCGAGGCTCACGGTGCTGGGCCCGGACGGCAAGGCGCTGGCCGCCGCAGAGGACCAAGACGCGCCGCTGGCCGGGCTGTACCGGGCCGGCTGGTCCGACGTCAACGCCGAGGCGCCCCGCTGGCCGCTCGACCAGTACGGTGACTGGCTCGGCCCCGATCCGCAGGCGGGCGATGCGATCGTCGTGCCGGGCAGCAGCGGGCAGGCCGCCGATGGCACCGCGATCGTCGTGCTGCGGCACCGGGCGGTGCTCGACGGCAGCGGCCCGTGGACCGTGCAGGTGCCCGCCGGTGTGCTGCAGCTCACGGTGCGCGACGAACAGGGCGAGCCGGTGGCCGCCACGGCGATCCTGCACGACGAGGCGTTTGCCTGCCGCGGCAGCGTGCGGGTGCAGGCGGTGCCGCCGGGCCGCCAGCGGCTGTGGATCAGCGCCGAGGGCCGCCAGACGGCGGTGGTGGACGTCACCGTGCCGACCACCGGCAGCAGCGCCGTGGCCGTGACGCTGCCGCAGCGCTGAGCCGCCTTCACCCTGGGATGGCTGACGTCGTTGACGGGGGAAACCCAGTGAGGTATGGACTGCGGGTCGGCGCTGGACGGTCCGGAGCCCACTTGAACCATCTACATGCACTGCTCGGAATGGATGGCCTCAATGGCAGATAGCCATGTGCGCAAGTGTGAGCTGCATGGAATTGTTGTGACGACCCCTCCGACTCGACGCGCTCATCGTGACTCCGTGGGGCGCGCACGTCCCTCGGCGGCTTATCGATGGTGCATTATCCTGGGACTGTACCACGCAGCCTGCGTGGCAGTGCCCCCGCCCCACGTGACATTTCCGAGTGCTCCTGTCTTGAGCGGTGAATTGCTCGATGCGGAGGGGAATCTCATGTGTAACTATCGATTCTACGCTTTTCTGCGCGGAGACCCCGGCGTCTACGGCGGGAGGTCGGCAAGCACGGACCACCGCGGGGAGTTTTTTATAGACGGCTGGGCTGAGCTGCTGCGCGCCAGCGAATCACGGCGAACCCTCGTGCTTCGCGGGGAAGGCGACGTAGAGGCAAAGGCTGATATCAGCAGGGCTCTTGGGTCAGGGGTGAATTACCTGGGCGGAATGCTCATGGTGGCTCCATACGAAACGCGGCACCTGAGACATCTGTCCGACCGTGACCTTCTGAGAAAGCTTGACGAGGTACGCCAAGAATGGGGGCAAGAGCTCGACGCATGTTTGCGGGAGTGCATTCGTCGCAAGACACCCCTGGTGCGCGATTACTTGTCTGCCCAAGCGTCAAGTCCTTCGTCGGACCAGTCATTGTGGCGAACCGCCCAGTGTCGCGCCGAAGGGCTTCCAGACCCTTTGGTGATCGGGTTTGCACCAGGAACCTCGCGCGAGGTGCGGTGTTGTGTGGGCAAGCTGCCGAGACTCGGATTCCGGCTCATGAATTGCGACGCAAAGCGGCGATCCATCGAGATAACGGTGTATCAGCCGGGACGCAATCTTGCCGTTGACTGCATGAGCAGTACGGGTTCCCGTGGCGACTTCAGCCTGATCGGCGGTCCCCTTGAGGGGGGGTATGGGGGGCGCCCCGTAATGGTCGCCGCGGGCGAGTACTTGTCCATCGAGGTAGACTTGGCGGACTACATCGATATCCGGTCCCCGGGCACCTACAGGCTCAGGTTGGCTTGGCGAGAGGATGTCGCAGGAGACCTTGTAGATGCCACCCGCAATGAGATCGGGAGAGGTTACATCTTGCTGTACTCCGAGCCATTCAACCTCATTGTTGAGGACTAGTCCTCAAACAAGCGAATGCAGGGACCTCAGTGGAACCGCGGGTGCGAGCCCACCCCCGATGGGCGAGCGGCCGCTACAGGTGGTTCTTCAAGTCGGAACAGATCGCGGTGGGCTGGAACGGCGAGGGCACGCTCGACCTCTGGGGGGCGACGATGCCAGCGGCGTGCTGTTCTCGCCCGGCTTCGGCGGGTTGCAGCGTGTGCCCGGAGTGAGCCTGCTCAGGCGCTGAGGCGCTCAGGCGGCAGGCGGCGGCCTGAGCCGCTGGTGGACAACGTGATCGGCGGCAGTAGGGTCGCCTTCACCCTGGGCACGCGGCGGCTCGGCCCTACAATCCGCCGCCCGCCGATGACCGCCATCCCTGCCCCGACCTACCACCTCACCAGCTACGGCTGCCAGATGAACAAGCTGGACAGCGAGCTGGTCGAGAGCCGCCTGCGCCAGCACGGCTACGTGGCCGCCGCCGACGAGGCCATGGCCGACGTGGTGCTGCTCAACACCTGCTCCGTGCGCCAGCACGCCGAGGACCGGGTCTGGTCCAAGCTCGGCCGCCTGCGGGTGCGGAAGCGCAACCAGCCCGGCCTCGTGGTCGGCGTGCTCGGCTGCATGGCCCAGGAGCACAAGCGCTACCTGCTGTCGCGGATGCCGCACGTCGACCTCGTCGTCGGCCCGTCGGCGTTCGGCGACATCGACCAGCAGGTCGAGGCGGCGCGGGCGAAGAACGCCGAACTGGCGGCCCAGCGCGAGCCCGGCACCCGGGCGGTGTCAGGTGCCGGCGTGGTGACCGTCGACGACGGCGTGTCCGGCGATGCCATCCGCCGCGACGTCAAGGTGCGCCCGCACCGCAGCCAGGCCTTCGTCTCGATCATGCGCGGCTGCAACATGCCGTGCACCTACTGCATCGTGCCGACCACGCGCGGCGCCGAGGTCTCCCGGCCGATCGCCGACATCAAGGAGGAGACCCAGCGCCTCGTCGACGACGGCGTCACCGAGGTCACCCTGCTGGGCCAGACCGTCAACGCCTACGGCCGCGACCTCGGCCGCGAGGCGACGCTGGCGGCGCTGCTCGCGGCCTTGCACGAGATCCCGGCGCTGCGCCGCATCGCCTTCATCACCAGCCACCCGAACTTCCTCAGCCAGGACCTGATCGCCGCCTTCGCCGACCTGCCCAAGGTGGCCCGCTGGCTGCACCTGCCGATCCAGTCGGGCAGCAACCGCGTGCTGAAGGCCATGCGGCGGGGCTACACCGTCGAGCGCTACCTCGCCCGCGTCGACCAGCTCCGCGAGCGCGTGCCGGAGATGGAGCTGCACTCGGACTTCATCGTCGGCTACCCGGGCGAGACCGCGGCCGAGTTCGACGAATCGGTGGCACTGCTGCAGCGGGTCGGCTTCGCGCAGAGCTACGTGTTCAAGTACTCGCCGCGACCGGGCACGCTGGCCGCCGAGATCCACGACGACGTGCCCGACGCCGAGAAGGAACGGCGCAACCAGGTGCTGCTGGCCGTCCAGGAGGCGCTCTCCCTGCGAAAGAACCAGGCGCTGGTCGGCAGCGTGCAGGAGGTGCTGGTGGAGGGCGTGAGCCCCAAGGTCGCGACCCGGATGACCGGCCGCACCGAGCACCACCGCATCGTCCACTTCGACGGCGCCGATCCGGAACTGGTCGGTCGCTACCTGCCGGTCCGCATCACCGCCGCGCTGGCCCATTCGGTCCTCGGCGAGCGGCTGGCCGAGGACGCGGCCCAGGAAGGCCGGCGCGACCGCGCCGAGGCCGCCGTCGGAGGCGCCTCGTGAACTGGGACAAGCTGATGGCCGAGGCCCTCGACCTGGCGCTGCAGGGCCGCGGCGAGGTGGAGCCCAATCCACGGGTCGGCGCGCTGGCGCTGCAGGGCGACCAGATCGTCGGCCGCGGCTTCCATCCGCACTGGGGCGGGCCGCACGCCGAGGTGGTGGCCCTGCAGGACGCTGCCGCCCGCGGCGGCAGGCCCGACACCGTGGTGGTGACCTTCGAGCCGTGTTCGACCAAGAAGGGCCAGGACGGCAAGAAGACCGAACCATGCCTGCAGCGCCTGCTGGACGCCGGCATCCGCCGCGTGGTGGTGGGTGCGGCCGATCCGGACCCGCGCCACCGCCGTGCCGGCATCGCCGGGCTGGCCGAGGCCGGCGTCGAGGTGATCGACGGCGTGCAGGCCTCGCGCTGCCGGCAGATCAACCATCCGTTCACCCGCTGGCTCGGCCTGGACCGGCCCTGGGTGATCGCCAAGTGGGCGATGACCCTGGACGGCAAGACGGCGGCGTCCACCGGCGAGGCGCGCTGGATCTCCGGCCGTGAGGCGCGGGTGCGCACCCACGAGTTGCGCGCCCGCTGCGACGCAGTGATGGTCGGCTACCGCACGGCGCTGATCGACGATCCGGAACTGACCGTGCGGCACGTGCAGGGCCACCAGCCGATCCGGGTGGTGGTCGACCCGCTGGCGGAGATCGACGACGACAGCAAGCTGGTCACCTCGGCCCGCGAGATGCCGTTCTGGCTCCTGTGCAGCACCGAGGCCGATCCGGTGCGCACCGGCCACCTGCAGGACCTCGGCGTGCAGGTGATCCAGAGCCGGCCGGTCGAAGGGCCACGCCGGATCCACCTGCTCGAGGCGCTGCGCGAACTGCGCCGGCGCGGCGTCCGCCGGCTGCTGGTGGAGGGCGGCGGCGGGCTGGTGAGCCAGCTGCTGAGCTGGGACTGCGTCGACCAGGTGCTGGCCTACGTGGCGCCGAAGATCATCGGCGGCCGGCTGAGTCCGACGCCGGTGGCCGGGGAAGGCCGGCCGTTCATGGCCGAGGCCTGGCGCCTGCGCGAGCTGGACTGGCAGCGGGTCGGCGCCGATCTGGCGGTCAGCGGCTTCGTGTACTGACGGCGCATCGCGCGCCCGGGCGGGTCGGATCCTGGCGTCCCCGGGACGGGATCGCCAACAATCACCGCCCATGTCAAAGCCCGCGCTCGCCGCCGTCCTGCTGGTCGCCCTCCTCGGCGCCGCCGCCTTCTTCCTCCTGGGGGGCGAGGGGCCCGCCGAGCCGCCGCAGCCCCAGGCACCGGCGAACGCCGCGCCCGCCGGCACCACCGGTACCACCGGCACCGCCACCGGCGGGGCGGTCGAGGCCGGCGCCGAGCAGGGCCAGGGTACGGGCGAGCGCACGCAGGTGGCGGCGGGGACCGGGGTGGATGCCGCGGGGCCGAGCCTGATCGGCCAGGTCGTCGATCCGCAGGGCGCGCCGGTGCAGGGCGCCGAGGTGCAGTGCACGGTCGGGCCCGACTTCAGAGGCGGTTTCTCTGGCACCTCCGGCAACAACCCTGACAGCAACGGCCGCGGCCGAGGCAACCGTGGCAATCGCGCTGATCGCGGCAACCCAGGCAACCAGGCTCCCGCCTTCGACTGGGAGGAACTCGCCGGCATGGACCCCGAGGCGCTCGTCGAGCGCTTCCGGCCCAGGCCCGAGCAGCGCACCACCGTGCTGACCGACGCCCAGGGTCGCTTCCGCCTGCCGATGGCGGGCGGCGGCGGCACCGGCTTCCTGCGGGTGCTGGCCCGTGGTCATCAGGTCCTCGACCGGGCGGTGCAGCGGCCCGCAGATGCCGACGCCGACCTCGGCGTGCTCGAACTGCGCGCGGGCGCGGTGGTGCAGGGCCGCGTCGTCGACCAGGCGGGCCAGCCGGTGGTGGGCGCCCGGGTGAGCCGGGTCGCCGTGCGCGGCGGCAACCCGATGGACCCGTTCGGCGCGTTCGGCGGCATGCCGGGCTTCGGCGGCGGCAATCGCGGCGAACGGGGCCAGCGCGGCATGGCCGGCATGGCCGACGCGTTCGGCGCGTTCGGCGACCTCGAGCTGCCGGGCATGGACGTGATGGAGGACCTGATCGCCGGCGACGACGGCCGCACCGACGAGCAGGGCCGCTTCGAGCTCTCGCACGTGGCGCCGGGCAGCTTCGCGCTGCGGGCCCGGCATCCCGACCATCCGCCGGCGCGGCGCGAGGGGATGAGCATCGACGGCGGCCAGGTCCTGGCCGACATCGTGGTGACCATGGAGCCCGGCGCGGTCATCCAGGGCCGCGTCGTCGGGCTGCCCGAGGGCACCCGCGTGCGCGTGCAGGCAAGTGCCGCGACCCAGGGCGGCGGCAGTGCCGAGGGGCTGATGGGCGTGATCCAGGAGGCCACGGCGATGATGGGCGACCTCGGCATCGGCATGGGCGAGAAGTCGGTGACGCCCGGGGCCGACGGCACCTTCGCCCTGCGCGGCCTGCGCGTCGGCCGTGGCTATCGCGTCTGGCTCTCGCAGCAGGGCCGCGGTTTCGCCGCGGCGGCCACCTGCAGCCCGCGGCTCGAACTGACCGCGCCGACCAGCAACGTCGAGCTGCGCTACGACCCCGGCATCACCGTGACGCTGCAGCTCATCGATGCCCGCAGCAAGGCCCCGGTGGAACGGCTGTGGGTGCGGCAGCAGCTCCGCGGCGGCGAGGACGGCGGCCTCGGCGACCTGATGGGCATGGCGGCCAACTTCGGCCGCGGTGGCGCGGGCCGGGCGCGCGAGTATCCCGAAGGTCGCGTGACGATCCCCAACCTGCGGCCCCGGCCAGGGCAGAAGCTGAGCCTCGACATCGATGCCCTGGGCTACCGCCCGTTCGCGCGGGCCGACGTGGCGCTGCCGGCGGCCGGCACGCTGGACCTCGGCCCGGTGGCCCTGGAGCCGCTGCCGATGCTGACGGTGGCGGTGGTGGACGGCAGGAGCGGTGCGCCGGTGCAGGGCGCCAGCGTGCGCCTGCAGGGCAAGGACGCCGGCGGCGGCGGCCGCAATCCGTTTGCGGCCCTGGCCGACGGCGGCGTGCCGGACCTGGGCGGCATGGACCTCTCGGCGATCCCGGGCATGGGCGACCGCCTCGGCGGCGGCCCTGCCAGCGGGCGCACCGACGACGAGGGCCATTGCGTGCTCAACTCGCGGCCCGGCGAGGCGGTGGTGCTGACCGTCGACAGCGACCAGCACGCGCGCTTCGAGCAGGAGCTGACCCTGCCGGCGGGCAACCTGGAGCAGAAGGTGACCCTGCTGCAGGGCGGGCGCGTCGAGGTGACCGTGGTCGACGCCGACGGCGCGCCGCTGGCGCGGGCCAACGTCGAGGCGCTGCCGCCGAGCGGCCGGCGCGCACGCCGGGGCGCCGACGAGAACGGCGTCGCGGTGTTCGAGCGGCTGACGCCGGGCGAGCATCGCTTCCGGCTGGCGGAACGCGGTCGCGGCGCCGACGTGATGGCGGCGGCGGCCGAGATCGGCGCCGCGGTGGGGCAGCAGTACGCCGGCGGCCGGCCTGCCGCTGCGGCCGATGGCCAGGTGGTGGCGGTGCGCGACGGCGAGACCGTGCAGCTCCGGCTGCAGAAGGATCCGACCGTACGCCTGCGCGGCGTGGTGATGGAGAACGGCGCGCCGCTCGGCGGCGCGCAGGTGACCTTCCAGGAAGGGCCGGGTCAGGGCGACGGCGATGCGGCCCGCGAGGGCATGGCGGCGGCGATGGCGGCGTTCGGCGGCCGCGGCCGCAGCGCGCGGGCCGGCGACGACGGCCGCTATCAGCTGCCGGAGGTGAAGGCGGGCCAGCACCGGCTGCGCATCAGCCACGACGGACTGGCGATGCCGGTCACGGTGGCGGTGACGCTGGGCCCGGGTGAGAACGTGTTCGACGTGCACCTGACGAGCCAGGTGCTGCGCGGCATGGTCAAGGGGCCCGATGGCGCGGGTGTCGCCGGCGCCAGCGTGCGCGTCGGCCGCGCCCGGCCGGACGGCGGCGCCAACGATCCGCTGCGGGCGGCGCGGCGCACGGTGCCGGGCATGGACTTCAGCCAGATGCTGGGCGGCGGCAGCGCGGTGCAGACCGGCGCCGACGGCCGGTTCGAACTGCGCGGCGTGCCGGCCGGCGTGCCGCTGCAGGTGAGCGCCGAGGCGAAGGGTTTCGCCGACGCGGTGTCGGCGACGGTGGAGGTGGCCGCGGGCCAGGTGCGGGACGGCGTCGACGTGGTGCTGGGGCAGGCCGGGCGGATCCAGGTCACCGCCGCCAAGGTGGCGCCGTTCTCGTTCGTGCGCGCGGTGGCGCTCGGCGCGGATGGGGAGCCGGACAAGACCGTGCCGGAGGTGAACCAGCTGATGCGGCGCGGCGGCGTGACGCTGGATGGGCTGCGGCCGGGCCGCTGGCGGGTGACGCTGGGTGCGCCGCGGCGCGGCGGCGGCGAGGGGGCGGCACCGCAGGAGGTGACGGTGGTGGCGGGGCAGGCGGTGACGGTGGCGTTCTAGGCGGTATCCGCGTCGGCTTGTCTGCGCAGACCCGGAGGATCATCACTTCGCACTCCACTCGAGCTCCACGCCTGCCGCAATGGGGTTCCGGTCGCCACGATCGATCGCGATCTCGACCTCGACCGGGGCCGCACCGTACGAGCTGATCATGAGCGTGTGTCTGCCCTCGCTCATGACCTTCTCGATGATGCCCCCCTGAAACACGGTGAGGCCGTTGCCGAGATGCAGCACGGTGGCCTGCGGTTCGCTGCCGTCGGGCAGGCGCACGTCCACCCGAACCGGTCGAGCCACGCTCGGGAGGATGACGTGCGTATCAGCCCGGGCTCCGGGCTCGACTGTTGCCGTGCCAATCATGCCCCATTCGGGGAGGCGCAAGTCGTACGTTCCTGGGGGCAGGTCCACCACATCATCGCTTCGCAGTGTCAGCGACACATCTGTGCCACCCTCTGCGGGGCGCGCATGCACCAGCGCGCGAGGCAAGGGCACGAGATCGGCGGAGGACAGTCGGATACAGAGGCTGCCCGGCGGATGGGCCGGATCGATGTCCGGGGTGGCCTGTGGGGTCGCCACGTCTGCTGATGCGATCAGCGCCGCATGTCGGATGCCGGCGCCTCGCGCCGAGAACAGTTCCACCTCGGCGCGGTCGCTGGGGAGGATCGACCTGGTGGGTACCGCTACGTGGATCCGGCATCCTGGGTGTTGCCGTGCCAGGGCGGCTCGCGTGACCTGCACCGTGGATTGGACCGAGGAGGGCGAGTCCTCGGAGTAGCCGGCGGGCCAGGCGATGCGTGACCAGAGTGCGCCACGAAGGATCACCGCGGCGGCCGGTGCCACGACAAGCTCTACCGATCGTGAGTCGCCTGATGCGCGCAGGTCGATGAAGCCAGATGGTCCATGGACTACCGCCAGGTGCGTGGGATGCAGGGAGTACGTGAAGCGTGATCGGGGAAGGCTCGCGAAGCGGGCTCGACCATCGTCATCCGTGAACTCGCTGGCCAGCGCGTCGGGCTGTTGTCCGGCCGGCTGGTTGCCTGCCCATGCTGGAGCTTCGGACGCTCCGGCATGGCGTGGAAGGATGGCGCGACTGAGTGTGAGCAGGACCCCACGCACGGGTTGGCCGGTGGTATCGCGGATGGCGACTTCCAGCCGACAGGCGGGATCCAAGACGACAAGGTAGGTCGGCTGCGGTGGAAGGCCGATGTCGACCGCGGCGGGAGCATGGTCGGGGTGCGTGACCACCAGGCGCGCTTCCTGTTGCGGCGCCGGCAACACAGCCTGTCCATCGCTGGCAGTGCTTGCCTCCACTGGATGATCCACGCGATAGGAGCGGGAATGCGGGGCGAGCAGGCGCACGGCGCAATGGGCGATGGGAGCGCCCGATGCGTTGTGGACGACCACCCGGACGGAAGGCGCCTGTGTGGGAGGGGGATCCAAGCGGTCGTGATCCGCAACCAGCGATCCCTGGGGTTGGATCGAAGGGGGTGCCTGGCTCGGCGGGGTCGGCTTGTGCGGCGTCGGCGGTTGGTCAGGCACCAGCCACCAGAGAAGCAGCGCGAGAAAGATGACGCCGCCGCCGAGGATGCGGCGCCGGGGCCCCTGCCAGGCGATGGAGATTCTGTGGCGCACCGAGGCCTCCTCTCTCGACCGCGCGCGAGGGTAGGCAGGGTGTGTTGGCGCTGTCAAGGGGGCTCACGCCACCTCGCCTGCCAGGTCGCTCAGAACGCGATCGCCGCCGCGGGGCCGAGGATCCCCGTGCGGCTGCAGAACCGCACCGACACCCGCGCCGTGCCCGGCGGCATCGCCAGCGCGCCGGCCCTGGCGTCGACCACGCGCGTCTGCCACTGCCCGCCTTCCTTGCCCAGCGTCTGCACGACCGCGAACCGCATCGTCGCATCCACCTGCCATATGACCCGCAGCCCGTCGCCGCTCCCCTCCCGCGTCACCTTCGGTGCCGCCGGCGCCGAACTGCCGAGCCAGGGCGACGCCGGCACCAGCGCCGGCTCCGCCAGCCGTTCCCGCAGCAGCGCCGACACCGCGTGCTCCTTCTGCAGCGCCTTGAACGAGAACAGCACGAAGCCATCGCTGCCCGCCTGCGCCCGGATCAGGTCGATCTGCGTGCCGAGCTCGCCGTCCCGCCAGGGCTTGCTCGCCTGCAGGGCGCGGCCCGCCGACAGCCCCGGCCACAGGTGGCGCCCCTGCGGGTTCACCGTGGTCCACCAGGGCAGCAGCACCGCGAAGCTCTGCGGCTTCTGGTCGATCGGCCAGTAGAGCTGCGGCGCGAAGTAGTCGCACCAGCCCTCCCGCAGCCATTTCTCGGTGTCGGCATACAGCTGCGCGTACTGATCGATGCCGGCGGTGGTGCCCTGCGGCACGCCGGGCCGGGCGATGCCGAACGGGCTGATACCGACCTTGACCCAGGGCTTCTGCTTCTGGCTCTCCGCGCGCATGCGCGCCACGAAGTCGTCGATGTTCTGGCGGCGCCAATCATCGCGGGCGAGCTTGCCGCCCTGCTTCTGATAGCGCTGATAGCTCGCGTCGTCGGGAAACGGCGTCTTGCCGACCGGATAGGGATAGAAGTAGTCGTCGACCTGGATGCCATCGAGGTCATAGCGCGCCACCACGTCGACGATGACCTTCAATGCGTGGTCGCGGGCCTTCGGCTCGCCCGGGTCGAACCAGAGATAGCCGCCGTACTCGACGGCCAGGGCGGGCTCGCGGGCGGCGAGGTGGGTCTTGTGCAGCCGGCTCTTCGACTTGCTGTGGCGGGCGCGGAACGGATTGAACCAGGCGTGCAGTTCGAGGCCGCGGGCGTGGGCGCCGGCCACCGCGTGCTGCAGCGGGTCCCAGCGGGGCTGTGGCGGCTTGCCCTGCTCGCCGGTGAGCCATTCGGACCAGGGCTCGAGTTCGGAGTCGTACATCGCGTCGCCGTGCGGCCGCACCTGGAACACCAGGGCGTTGAGGCCGAGCGCCTGGGCGCGGTCGAGGATCCGGTCCAGCTCCTGGCGCTGGTCGGGGACCGGCAGGCCGGGCTTGCTCGGCCAGTCGATGTTGTCGACGGTGGCGACCCAGGCGCCGCGGAACTCGCGGGCGGGGTCGGGCGGATCCTGGGCGAGGAGGACGGGGACGACGGCGAGCAGGGGCAGGAGCGGGCGCATGCGGCACTCCACGATCGCCCGTGGGCGCGGCCGTTCCAGGGGGATCGGCGATTTCCGGTGGGGCGAGGGCACGCTGGCTTGAGGTGCGCCGGCCCGACGCCTACTGTGGCGCCCCTCGCCGCGCGTCGCGGCGTGTGCATCCCGAAGACGGAAACCATGAAGAACCTGACCTGGCTGGGCCTGTGCGCCCTTTCCCTGGTCGCCTGCAACTCGGAGCCGGCGACCAACACTCCGCCCGCGAGCCCCGGCGCCACCGCCGCGGGCACCTCGCAGGTGATGCTGGAACTCGACAACACGCCTTGAAACGGCTGCGTGGCCGGCGTCCGTGAGACGCTGGGCAAGCTGGGCATCCCCGCCAGCAGCATCCAGATCGAGGCCGGCAAGAAGGAGTTCACCGTCAGCTACGACGCGAGCAAGGTGAAGCCCGAGGCGATGCTGGAGGCCCTGAAGGCCCACGGCGAACCGGCGAAGATCAAGTCGTAGGGGCAGGAGCCCCTCGGTGCAGCGGCCCGACCGGCGGTGCTCCACCCCGGCGGGCCGCGCCCCGCCCGGCGGGGCCCCCCCCCGGGGGGCCGCCGCTGCGTACGGGGCTTGCGGTGCGGCGCGGGCCGGGGCGTCGCTGGCGGGCAGCTTTCCCCGCCCGCGCGGGTCCGGGAGCGCTAGCATCGCCCCGCTCGTCGGGCGGCCTCTCGCCGCCTGCCACCGAGTGCGCAATCCTGTCCGGTTTCGTCCGCAATCCACGCCCCCATGCTCCGTAGCTGCTGGCCCCTCGTGCTCTCCGTCCTGCTGACGCCGCTGCCGGCGCAGAACGAACGCCCGCCCGAGGACTTCCAGCTCGCGCTCGGCCTGCAGCAGCGCGGGCTGCACGAGGAGGCGATCGGCAAGCTGCAGGCCTTCCTGAAGGCGAGTCCGCGGCACGCGTTGCAGAGCGAGGGGTGGTACCGGCTCGGGGTGAGCCAGGCGGAGCTGGGGCAGAAGGGGCCGGCGGTGGAGAGCCTGCAGAAGGCCTTGCGGGACCGGGAGCTGCGGCTGCGGCCCGAGTGTCTCTACCGGCTGGCCAACCTGGAGCGGGAGCAGCAGCAGCTCGAGGCGGCGGCGGGGCACTACGGCGAGCTGGTGCGTTCGGTGCCGGCCGACCACTACCTGCGGGTGCCGGCGCTGCACGCCGAGGGCGAGTGCCGGCGGGACCTGGGCCAGGACCAGGCGGCGGTGGCGGCGTTCACGGCGGCGGCCGAGGCGGCGGCGGACGGCGGCGCGGAGCTGGCGCCGTTCCGCTTCTCGGCGCGCTACCAGGAAGGCTTTGCCCGGCAGAGGCTCGGCGACTTCGCGGCGGCGGCGCAGAGCTTCGGCCAGGCGGCGGCGGTGGCGGGCGATCCGGCGGTTGCCGCCGAGTGCCGCTACCTGCGCGGTGACGCGCTGTTGCGGGCCGGCGACGGGGCGGGCGCCCAGGCGGAGTTCGAGCAGGTGGTGCGGCAGGGCGGGGAACTGGCGGACGACGCGGCGCTGGGGCTCGGCTTCTGCCACCTGCGGGGGGAACGGCCGGACGAGGCGCTGCGTGCGTTCCGGGGCGTGCTGGAACGCTTCCCGCAGTCGCCGCGGCGGGCCGAGGCGCGGCTGGAGGCGGCGCGTTTGCTCTACGGCAAGCGCGACTACCGCGGCGCGCGGGAGGCGCTGCAGGATCTCGACCGGGAACCGGGGCTGACGCCGGCGCTGGTGGCCCAGGCCACCGAACTGCGCGGGCTGGCGGCGCTGCAGCTCGGCGAGGGCGGCTCGGCGGTGGCGTCGCTGCAGGCGGCGCTGGCCGCGGCTGAACCGGCGGCGCGACCGCGGCTGCAGGTGGCGCTCGGCGACGCGCTGTCCGCCGAGGCGAAGTGGGCCGAGGCGCTGGCCGCCTACGAGGCGGTGCCGCAGGACGCCGAGGCGGAGCTGCGGGGCGAGGCGCTGTACGGCGCGTGCTTCTGCCTGCATCGGCTGGGTCGGCACGACGACTCGGTGCAGCGCGCCGAGCGGCTGCAGAAGGAACTGCCGGAGCACCGGCTGGTGGTGCACGCGGCGTTCGCGGTGGCGGAGAACCGCTTCGAGCAGCAGCGCTGGCCGCAGGCGCAACAGGCCTACGGGCAGGTGCCGAAGGACCACGCCCTGCGGCCGCAGGCGGCGTTCAAGCTGGCGTGGTGCGAGTACCTGCAGGGCCGGCACGAGGGCGCAGCGAAGGCGTTCCTGGCGGTGGCCGACGAGGCGCAGCAGCCGTTCCGCGAGGAGGCGCTGTCGATGGCGGCGCTGGCGTTCCTCGAGGGCAGGCAGCCCGAGGCGGCGCTGCAGGCCGCCGACCGCTATCGGGCGGCGTTCCCGAAGGGATCGTTCCTCGACCGCACCGAGCGGGTGGCGGCGCGGGTGCTGCGCGAGCGCGGCGACCTGCCCGGCGCGGCGGCACGGCTGCGGGTGGCGGCGCAGAAGGCCGGCGCCGACGGCGGCGCCGCCGACCGGCTGGAGGAGGCGGACCTGCGCTTCCAGCAGGCCGACTTCCAGGGCGCGCAGCAGGGCTACGGCGCGCTGGTCGAGCGGACCGACCGGGTGGGGGCGCGGGCCCTGGAGGGGCTGGCCTGGTGCGCGTTCGAACTGGGCGACGATGCGGCCTGCAGCGCGGCGCTCGATCGGGCCGAGAAGCATCCCGAGGGCAAGGCGCTGCGGCCGGGGCTGCTGGAACTGACCGCGGCGCTGCGGCAGCGGCAGGGCGACTGGCCGCAGGTGCTGGCGGCGGCGCAGGCCTTCGTCACCGAGTTCCCGCAGCATCCGCGGGCGGGCGCGATGAGCTACGCGCAAGGCCTGGCGCAGGCGCGGGGCGGCGATGCCAGGGCGGCGCGGGCGACGCTGCAGGCGCTGGTGCAGAAGGGCGGCTTCGACCGGATGGACCGCGTGCAGTACGAACTGGCGTGGGCCTGCCGCAAGGACGGCGACGAGGCGGCGGCGCTGCGCGCGTTCGCCGTGGTGGCCGAGCAGAGCCAGGACGCGGAGCTGCAGGGCGAGGCGCGGCTGCACCTCGGCGAGGCGGCGCTGGGCAAGGGCGATCTCGATGGTGGGCGGGCGATGCTGACCCAGGTGGCCGGCAGCCAGCGAGGTCGCGCCCACTACGCGCTCGGCAGCAGCGAGCTGGCGGCGGCCCACGCCGCCGACGCGCCGGCCGCGCGCCGGGCCGGACTGCTGGAGCGGGCGGCGACGGCGTTCGCCGCGGTGGTGGCGCTCGGCGAGCAGGAGAAGCTGCGCGCGGAGGCGACATTCTTCCTCGGCGAGTGCCGGATGCAGCAGGGGCAGCTGCCGGCGGCGTGCGACGCGTTCGCCGCCCTGCTGCAACGCGAGCCGGGGCACGAGCGGGCCCAGGCGGCACGGCTGCGGCTCGGCGAGTGTCTGCTGCGCACCGACAAGCCGGGCGAGGCGGTGGCGCAGCTGGAGGCGTTCCTCGGCGGCGAGGTGGTCCCGGCGGAGCGGCCGCTGGCGCTGCTGCTGCTCGGCAAGGCGCGGCTGCAGCGCGGCGAGCACGGCAAGGCGGAGGCGGCCTTCCAGGAGGTGACGAAGCTGTCCGAGGGGCCGCTGGCCGCCGAGGCGCAGTTCCGGCTCGGCGAGAGCCGGGCCGGCCGCGGCGACGAGGCCGGCGCCGCCGAGGCGTTCGTCGCCCTGCCGATCCTGTATGCCCACGAGGAGTGGGTGCGGCGCGGACTGCTGGCCGCCGGCCAGAGCTACCTGCGGCAGCGCCAGGCGGACAAGGCGCGGCGTTTCTTCGAGGAACTGGTGCGCCGCTTCCCCGCCAGCGACGAGGCCAAGGCGGCCCAGACCCATCTGCGGTGAGTGCGACCATGATCAACCTCCTCTCCGGGCCGCTGCCCGCCGTGCCGGTGACGACGCTGGGCGACTTCTTCCGCGATGGCGGCGCGCTGATGTATCCGATCCTGCTGTGCTCGGTGGTGGCGCTGGGCATCGCGCTCGAGCGCTACCTGCAGCTGCGGCGCGGGCGCGTGCTGCCGAAGGCGGTGCGGGCGGCGGTGGCCGAGGTCTGCCAGGGCCGGGCCGCGGCGGTGAGCGAGCAGATCGCCGAGGCCGACGCGCCCGGCGCCCGCGTGCTGGCGGCCGGCCTGCGCCGTCGCGGCCATCCGGTGACCGACGTCGAGAAGGCAATGGAGGACCAGCTGCATCGCGAGGGCGAACGGCTGCGCCGCAACCTGCGCGGCGTGACCCTGATGGCGAGCCTGTCGCCGCTGCTCGGCCTGCTCGGCACGGTGCTGGGCATCGCCCAGGCGTTCCAGGTGGTCGAACAGGCGGGGCTCGGCAAGCCGGAGAACTTGGCGGCGGGCATCAAGGTGGCGCTCTACACCACGATCTTCGGCCTGTGCGTGGCGATCCCCGCCCTGCTGATCGCCGCCCACCTGCAGGGCCGCGTGCGCGGCCTGCTGCTGCTGCTGGCCGACGAGCTGTCGCCGGCGGTCGAGCACATCGCCGCCCGGCCGGCGCAGGAGTCGGGCCATGCGGCTTGACCCGGACGACCAGGACCTCGACCAGGGGCTCAACCTCACGCCGCTGATCGACGTGGTGTTCCTGCTGCTGATCTTCTTCCTGGTGGCGACGACCTTCGCGCGCGAGGAGGTGGAGATGGACCTGCGGTTGCCGCGCTCGGAGAGCGGCGGGGCCGGCGAGGCGGCGCCGCGACTGGTGATCCAGGTGACCCACGACGGCCGCGTGCTGCTGGACCGGCGCGAGGTGACGGTGGCGGCGCTGCGGCAGAAGCTGCAGGCGGCCGCCGAACGCAACAAGGACCAGGAGGTGCTGATCCGCGGCGATGCGCGGGTGCAGTTCGGGCTGGTGGCCGAGGCGCTGGATGCCTGTCTGCTGGCGAAGCTGAGCCGGGTGTCGGTGGCGGCCCAGCCGGGCGCCGAGGCGCGCTGAGCCATGCGCGAAGGGCTGCGCCGCTGGCTGATCCGCGGGAGCTGGCTCGGACTCCTGGTCTGCGCCAGCCTGTGGCTCGGTCTGCGGCTCGGCCGTCCGCTCTACTACACCGACGGCGAACGGCAGGCGTTCGGGCCGGACCTGGCCGAGGCGGCGGTGCTGCGCTGGGGCACGCCGGAGCCGCTGCTGGAGCTGCCGGGGCCCGTGCGCGGCCGGATCGCGGCGCTGCCCGACGGCCGGCTGGTCTACGGCCGCGCCCGCTCGCCCGACGACACCGACCTGGTGGTGTTCGACCCGGCCCGGCCGACCCTGCCGCCGGAGCCGCTGGCGGTGGTCAACACCGGCCAGCACGAACTGGCGCCGGCGCTCGGCCCCGACGGCAGCCTGTGGTTCAGCAGCGATCGACCCGGCGGGCGCGGCGGCTTCGACCTGTGGCGGGCAGCGCCGCGGGGCCAGGGCTTCGGCACGCCGGTGCCGGCGCCGAAGGGCAACACCGCGTTCGACGAGACCGATCCGGCGGTGTCGCCGGACGGGCTGGAGCTGGCGTTCGTGCGGGTCGATCGCGACCTGCGCGAGGGCGACAACGGCATCCTGCTGCGCGCGCGGCTCGACGACGACCTCGATCCGGCCCCGCCCTGGCCGGCGGACCGGCTGCCGGTGACCGAGCGCGACCCGGTCTACACAGCCGATGGCCGCAGCCTGTGGCTGGTGCGGCGGCCCGCCGGCGAACCGGCGCAGGTGGTGCGGGCGAGCCGCCACCGCGGCGTGCTCGACTGGCCGGCGGCGGTGGCGGAGTGGCCGCAGGCCACCCTGCGTTCGCCGGTGCCGCAGGCCGACGGCACCGGGCTGCTGCTGGTGCGGCCGGGCAGCCCGGACCTGCTCTACCGGAGCCGCGGCGAACTGCTGCAGCCGTGGTGGCCGGCGCAGCGACGGCTGGAACAGTGGCTGGTCTACGGCGCGCTGTGGTGCGCCCTGCTGCTGCTGCTGCTCTACCTCGGCCGGCGCTTCCGCAGGCTCGACGTCATCACGCTCTGCATCCTGCTGTCGCTGCTGCTGCACCTGCTGCTGATCCTGTGGCTGCTGCCGATGGAGGTGGTGCGCGGCTTCCTGCCGGGGCCCGACGACGAGGGCGGCATCGAGGTGCATCTGGTCAGCGACGCCGCGGCGGCGGCGGGCGGCGCCGAGGGCGACCTCGCCACCGAGGCGCGCTTCCGGCCCGAGCCCCGGGACCTGCAGGCGGCGGCACCGGCCGCGGCGGAGCTGGCCCGGGCCGAGGCCGCACCGCACGCGGCGCCGGCCGGCGAGTGGCAGCCGGCGAGCGTGACG
>CAZMGG010000031.1:0-21378 GCA_964565715.1 uncultured candidatus Brocadiaceae bacterium
TCGAGCTTGACCATCTCCGACGGATGGTTGATGCGGCCCCACGACATGTCGGTGATGTGGAGCAGGCCGTCGATGCCGCCGAGGTCGACGAACACGCCGAAGTCGGCGATGTTCTTGACCACGCCCTTGCGCACCTGACCCTCCTCCAGCTCGGCCATCAGCTTCTGCTTCTTGGCCTCGCGCTCCTCCTCGATCAGCTTGCGGCGCGAGATGACGATGTTCATCCGCTCCTCGTCGATCTTGATGATGCGCGCCTCGATGTCCTTGCCGATCCACTCGCCGATGTCGCCCGAGCGGCGGATGTTGACCTGGCTGGCCGGCAGGAACACCGGCACGCCGATGTCGACCAGCAGGCCGCCCTTGATCTTGCGCAGCACCGCGCCCTTGACGTCGTCGCCCTCCTTGTGGGTCTGGATGATCTTCTCCCAGCCCCGGATGCGATCGGCCTTGCGCTTGCTCAGCAGGATGAAGCCGTTCTCGTCGTCGATCGACTCGACCAGGCATTCGATGGTCTCGCCGACGTGGACCGCGAGCGGGTCGTCGAACTCGTCCAGCGGGATGTGGCCCTCGGCCTTGTATTGGACGTCGACGACGACCATGCCGTCTTCGAGGATCTTCAGCACCTTGCCCTTGGCCATCTTGTTGGGCTCGAGGAGCTGGACCTTGCTTTCGATCTTGGCATCGAGATCGGCCATGGAGGCCGAGCCGAGCGCTTCGGTGGTGAGCCGCGAGAGTTCGTCAGCGGAGAGCGCGAACTTCTTGACCAGTTGCTTGCCGTGCATCAAACGAGGGGTTGGGGAAACAGGAAGGAGGAAGGGAACAGGGAGGGCGAACGCCGGGCGCCGACGCCGAGTCGGACCCGATCGCTCCGGCCGGCGGAACACCCGCCGACCGTTCGCCGCCGCCGGTCAGGACCGGCGGGCGGCAGAATCGGTTGGGTCGGCCCGGATCGGCTCCGGACCGGTGCCAGATTGAGGTTCTGGGGAGAGGGAAGCATCGGCCAGGGGCGCGCGGGCCAGGGCGGCCACCGCCGCCCGCAGGCCTTCCAGCCCGCCGGGCGCCAGCACCGCGTCGGCGCTCCACGGCTCGCCCAGGCGCAGCACGATCTTGCGCGGCCGCGGCAGGACCGCACCCCGGGGCATCGCCCGGTGGACGCCCTCGAGCCCGGCCGGCACCACCACGGCGCCGGAACGACGCACCAGCATCTCCAGCCCCGAGCGGAACGGCCCGACGCTGCCGTCACGGCTGCGGGTCCCTTCCGGGAACAGCCCGACGACGTGGCCGGCGGCCAGGTGATCCGCCAGCTGCCGCATCTGCTCCTTCGACGGCGCACTGCGGTCGATCAGCACGGTGCCCATCGCCCGCATCCACCAGCCGAACGGCCGGAACGCACCCAGGGTGTTGCGGGCGACGTAGGCCACCCAGCGCGGCAGCGGCGAGCCCAGCAGCGGCGGATCCAGGAAGCTCGCGTGGTTGCACACCAGCAGCACCGGTCCGCTCCGCGGCAGCCGTTCCCGGCCTTCCACCCGCAGGCGGAACCAGAGCAGGGCGAACAGCCAGGCCAGGTGCTTGCTGATCCACCAGGCCAGCCAGACGCGGCGGATGCCGGGCGTGCCCGGAGCGCTCATGCCTCCCGGACCCGGCCTTCGCCGTCGCCGCGCCCCATCAGGCGCAGGATCCGCTCCAGCACCTGCTCGGTGCTGAGCCCGGTGGAGTCCACCAGGTGGGCGTCGGGCGCCCGCAGGAGCGGCGCGTCCTTGCGCGTGCTGTCGAGCCGGTCGCGGACCTCGATCTCCTCGAGCACCTCGCGCTCGGAGACGGGCCGGCCGCGGCCGGCGAAGTCCTTCTGCCGGCGCCGCGCCCGTTCGACGGGATCGGCGTCGAGGAAGATCTTCCAGCGCGCGTTCGGGAACACGACCGAGCCCATGTCGCGGCCCTCGGCCACCACCGGCCCCTGGGTCGCCACCTTGCGCTGCAGGTCGCGCATGGCCTCGCGCACGAACGGCAGGGCGGACACCGCGGACACCCGGGCCTCCACCTCGCGCGAGCGCAGGTGGGCGGTGACGTCGTGTTCGCCCACCAGCACGCGGCCCTCGGGCTGCAGACGCAACCGGGTGGCCTGGAGGACGGCGCGCATGCGCTGTTCGATCGCCACCGGGTCGCCGTCGAGCTGGCCCGGCGCACACTGCTCTTCGAGGAAGTGCCAGGTCACGGCGCGATACATCGCGCCGGTGTCCAGGTAGGCGAAGCCGAGACGCTTCGCCAGCGCCCGCGCCACGGTGCTCTTGCCCGCGCCCGAGGGGCCATCGATGGCAACCACCTCGGTCGCGGCTTCACTGGGGCTGGGCATGGGTCCCATATACCTCAAGTCGGCACGGATTGAGAAAGAGCGGTCGGCACACGACCCGGATCGGCGGCGTCCCGAGCGGCCAGGGTCGCGGAAAGGGCGAAGAGTCTAGCCGGCTGGGACCGGCCCGGGCAATGGCGGCGCGGACCAAATGGCGTGCCGGCGCGCTTCACAGTCCGGGCAGCGGCGGCGGCGCCGGCACCGGCTGGCCCGCCACCGAGGCCAGCCGGAGCCCGCCCTGGCCGTCGCGCAGCACCCGCGGCTCCCGGTCGAAGGCCGGCAGCACCCAGTACTCGCCGCCGCCGCGGCGGCCATGGGCCAGCCGGTGGATGTGGCCGAAGACCAGCACCTCGGTGCCGGCCAGGGCACCGTCGATGGCGCGGGGCGGCGGCAGGAAGCGGGTCTGATCGCCGGACCGGATCACCGCCTGGCTGCGGGCCCGGGCGCGGGCGGCCAGCCGCAGGGCCAGGCCCAGCGGCAAGACCCGGGCCAGGGCCGCCACCGGCCACGACCGCAGCCAGCGCTTGGCCCGCTGGTAGGGCAGGTCTTCCAGGCACAGCTCGTCGCCGTGCAGCAGCAGGGCCTGGCGGCCACCGAGCCGGCAGCGGAGGCCACCGGCGACCACCCGGCAGCCGGTGAGCCGGGCGAACGCCGCGCCCAGCAGGAAGTCGCGGTTGCCGTGCAGCACCGTCACCGACACGCCGGCGTCGGCGGCCGCCCGCAGCCGCTCGACCACGCTGCGCCACACCCCCACCTGCAGCTGCCGCGCCCCGACGTAGCTGTCGAACAGGTCGCCGAGCAGGAGGACGCGGGCGGCCGGGCCGGCGGCGGCGGCGGCGGTGAGCACCGCGCCGAGGTTCTCGAGCACCGCGCCGCCATCGACGCCGACGTGCAGGTCCGACAGCAGCCAGGCCTCCGGGCGATCGTCGTCGAGGGCCGACCAGACCGGCGTGCCGAACACGCGGTCGTCCGGCGTCACCGCTCCACCACCTCGAGGAACAGCCCGGTCCAGACGTCGAGGGTGAGGTCGAAGCGGTCGGCGGGCCCCAGCACCTCGTCGCGGCCGACCACCCGCAGGCGCATGGGCTGCGGCAGGCTGACGCTCACCGGCAGCCGGCCGCGCCGGTCGAGTTCGGCGAGCATCGCCGGCCGCTCCAGGGCGTTCAGGCGCGCCACCAGGAACCGCCGGCCGTCCCGACCGCGCAGCGTGATGCGCTCGATGCAGGTGGGCAGGCCTTCGCCGCGCACCTCGAACGGCGGCAGGATCGACGCCGCGTGCAGCACCTGACGGACCCGGGCCCGCAGGTCCATCGCCGCCGCCACCGCCGCCGGATCGAGCCGGATCCGCCCGTAGTCGCACACCGCCAGGTTGAGGCAGACCGCGCGGCCGCGGCCGTGGCGCTGCTCGGCGAAGACCAGGTGATCGTCCTGCCGCTCGGCCAGGTCGGCGCGCAGCCCGCGCTCGGCCACCGCCAAGCCGGAGCGCAGCGTCGCCCGCTGCGGCACCGCGCCCTGCCGCACCAGCACGGCGTCCCAGCGCAGTTCGCGGCCCTGCAGGCCGAACAGCCCGTCCAGCGCGCCGGCCGGACGGCGCACCAGGTGCTCGTCGTAGAGCGCCGGCGTGTGGTCGGCGAGCAGCACGCCGCCGCTCTTCACGTAGGCGTCGAGCGCCTGGCAGGCCCGGTCGGGCAGCGCGATCGTCGCCGGCAGGACCACGCAACGCGGCCGTTGCTGCAGGACCCGCTCCGGCAGTTCGTGCTCCGGGACGAAGCGGGCCTGCAGGCCGAGATCGGCGAGCAGGCGCAGCCAGCCGACGCGGGCGTTCTGGCTCGTGCTGTGGGCGGCCTCGTAGGACGACAGCCGCCGCGGCCAGGTCATGCCGTCCTGGGCCGAGTCGAGCATCCACCACAGCCGCACCGAGGCCTGCGACTCGACGATCCAGACCGGATCGGTCTGCACCTCGGCACCGGCGCAGGACCTCGCCACCGCCGCCAGTTCGTCGAAGGCGGCCTGGACCTGCTGGCCGAACGGCGTGAGCCCGTCGCCCTGCAACACCGTGTCGGCGTTCCACACCACCACCGCGGCGGTGCCATGGGCGATCCAGTCGGCGAGCTGGCCCTGGACGAGGCGGCCCGGGGTGCCGTTCGCCGGCACGCCGAGAGTCGCGAGCTTCGGCACGCCGGGCAGCAGGCTGCGGGCGAGCGCGGTGGCGCCGCCGACGTCGTAGGCCTCGGCCAGGGTCAGCCCGGGCAGCAGCACCGCGTAGTCGTGGCCGCCGAACGCCGACGGCGGCTGCAGTCCGGTGAGGCCGCACGGCACGCCGGGGGCCTCCCGCAGGACCGCCTCCCGCAGGGTGCGCACGGCCGCCGCCAGCTGCCGGTCCATGAACTCGCGATGCTCGGCCCACGGCCGCAGGTTGGCGGGCAGCGCCACGTCGCCCAGTTCGCGGCGGCGGATCTGGTCGGTGGTCAGCGGCACGACCTTCTCCCAGCCGCCGAAGGCGGTGCCCCAGGCCCGGTCGAGGCTGGCGCAGTCGCCGTGCCGCTGCTGCAGGAACGCGCGGAACGCGGCCTGGCAGTGCGGCGAGTGGCAGAGGTCCAGGGGATTCCCGTGGCGGGTCACCGAGATCTCGTCGCCCAGCGCGACGAAGCGCATGCCATCCGCGCCGACCGCGCGGATCCGCGCCACGATCCGCGCCACGGCGGCATCCAGCGCCGCCGGATCCGACAGGCACTCGGGGCGGACCAGGACGGCCGGATCGCGGCTGCGTTCGTAGGCCTCGAGCAGCGGGCGGAAGGCCTCGTCGGTCTGCTCCAGCAGCCCCTTGCCGGCGGGCTGGTCCAGGTAGAACGACAGGCCCGCGGCGCGCACCGGCGCCGGGTCGGCGCCGCCGGGCAGCTGCACGCCGGTGAAGCCGAGCTGCCGCACCCGTTCGAGGCGGGCGGCATCGGCGAGCTGCGGGGCCGGCAACCAGAGGATGCGCTGCAGCCCCGGTGGCGCCTGGGCCACGGCCGGCGTCAGGCCGGCCAGCGCGGCGACCGCGCACCAGATCCGGATCCGGGCCGGCCCCATCATCACTCGATCCCGTAGTCCTTCAGCTTCTCCCACAGCACCTTGCGGCTGATGCCGAGCACCGACGCGGCCTTGGTGCGGTGGCCGCCGACCGCCTTGAGGACGTGCTTCAGGTGCTCGCGCTCGGCCTCCACCATCACCTCGCGCAGGGACTTGAGCTCGGTGGGCGGCTCCAGCGCGGCGCGGCGGGTCTTGTCGACGGGCAGCAGGTGCTCCTTCTTCAGCACGGTGGCGCCGCCGGCCATGGCGATGGCCTGGGCGATGTGGTTCTCCAGCTCGCGGACGTTGCCCGGCCAGGCGTAGCCGGCCATCGCCTCCAGCACGTCGGTCTTGATGGTGTAGGCGCGGCCGTCGCCGAGCCGTTCGATGAAGTGCTGGGCCAGCAGCGGCACGTCGCCCTCGCGCTCGCGCAGCGGCGGCAGCCGCAGCGGCACCACGTTGAGCCGGTAGTAGAGGTCCTCGCGGAAGCGCGCCTTCCGCACCAGTTCCATCAGCGGCACCTTGGTGGCGCTGACCACGCGGATGTCCACCTGCACGGTCTGCTCGCCGCCGACCCGCTCGAACTCGCGCTCCTGCAGCACCCGCAGCAGCTTGACCTGGGTGCCGAGCGGCATGTCGTCGATGTCGTCGAGGAAGATGGTGCCGCCGTCGGCCAGCTCGAACCGGCCGCGGCGCAGCTTCTGGGCGTCGGTGAACGCGCCGCGCTCGTGGCCGAACAGCTCCGTCTCCAGCAGCGTGTCCGGCAGGGCGCCGCACGACAGGGCCACGAACGGCGCCTCCTTGCGGTTGCTGAGCTGGTGGATGGCGCGGGCGATGCGTTCCTTGCCGGTGCCGCTCTCGCCCTCGATCAGCACCGAGGCATCGTTGGTGGCCACCGTGCGGACGATCTTGACCACGTCCTGCATGGCCCGGCTGCGGCCGATCACGCCGGGCAGACCATGGCCCTGCTGCAGGGCCGCCTTCAGCCGCTGGTTCTCGGACAGCAGCGCCCGGAAGCGGCCGAGCCGGCGGACCCGCTCCACCACCGAATCGTTGAGGAACGGCTTCTGGATGTAGTCGTCGGCGCCCTCGCGCATGGCGGCCACCGCGTGCTCGACGGTGGCATAGGCGGTCATCACCAGCACCTCGGTGTCGGGGCGGGCGGCCTTGGCCGCCTTCAGCACCTGCATGCCGTCGGCGCCGGGCAGGCGCACGTCGGTGATGACGCAGTCGAAGGCACGGTCGCCGAGCAGCGTCATCGCCTCCTTGCCGTCGGCGGTGTGGGTGACCTCGTGGCCATCGGCGGTGAGGTCATCGGCCAGGGTGACGGCGATCGTCTTCTCGTCCTCGACCAGCAGGATCTTCATGCGGCGGGCGAGAACTTACCCGGGCGGGGCCGGACCGGGCGAACCCGATCTGCCGGCAGGGGCCCTATTGCTGCTGTGGCTCGGCGTCGCCGCGCTGCAGGTTGACCTCGCCGAACGACACGATCCGCTGGCCGCCGGTGGCAGCCGCGTGCTCCAGGGCGACCTCGGCCTGCGCCACGAGCGTGTCGAAGAACATGGTCTGCTGGTCCTGGCAGGCGGCGATGCCGACGCTGAGCCCGAGCGCCAGCACCTTGCCGTCCACCACGATCTCCAGGTCCTGGAACAGCCGGTGCAGCCGTTCGGCGACGATCCGGGTCTGGCCCAGGTCGGTGTGCGGCAGCAGCAGCAGGAAGCGGTCGTCGTTCCACGCGCCCAGCAGGTCGGCGCCGCGGGTCCGTTCGCGGATCAGCCCCGACAGGTTGTGGCGCAGGGCGTCGCGCAGGGCCGCACCGTGCAGGTCGACGAGCTGCGCCATCCGGTCCACCTGCAGCAGCACGCAGCCGAGCGGGTGGCCGTGCCGGCGGGCCCGGGCGAACTCGTTGCGCATCAGCTGCAGGATCTGCGACTGCGAGAACAGCGCGGCGCCGAGGAACGAACCGGCGTCGCCGCTGGCGCCGCCGCCACCGCGCTTCTGTTCCGAACGCGCCCTGCGGAATCCTGGTCTGGTCATCCGTGCCCACGCGCCGTCCGGCGCGCCCTATCGCTTCGGGTCCGATCGCTGCTGCGGTAAATAAAATCGGGCCTCAGCCGGTCAGAACTGAGGCCCGAAGGAATACGGGCGAGGCTACGCAATGGAGAGGGCGGTTAGGGAGGGGGATACTGGTCTCCACTCCGCAGCCTCAGCCCTTTGGTGTCTGCTTGCCAGATGGCGGGCCATCCCACCATCTGCCGCCGGTCCTGGTCAGGGGAGCCGGCGCGGTCACGACAGAGAGCGTCTCGCTCAGCAGAGCCGGGCGGTCAGTCCCAGCCCTTCTCGTCGGCTCCCTCCCCAGCCAGGCTAGCCGGGGCGGGCTCCTCGGAGGAGCAATGTGGAGAAGCATGCCACGGCTCCACGGGAATTCAACAGGCTGTCCACCATTTCGTCCGCAACACCGGGGGAAACTTTTGCGAAAGGGTCCAGGACCGGCTGCTGCCCGGCTATTGCGGCGGTGGGAACACGCTCGGCCAGACATCCTGCAGCCAGCGCAGGACCGCGTAGAGGTCGAACCAGGGCAGCTTCTGCTTCAGGAGCAGCAGCAGGACGCAGACGGCGACCGTGTAGAGCACGAAGAAGAACAGCCGCGACAGCAGCATGGCCAGCAGGGTCTTGGCCTTCACCCCGAGCGGCTTGCCCGGGTTCTCCCGGCCGCCCCGCAGGATCCAGTCGCGCTGGGCCCGCAGGCCCTGCTGCACCAGCCGCTGCTCGTCGGTGCCTTCGGCCAGGATCGCCTGGTTGACCACCTGCCAGGGATACTCCACCGGGTTCTGCCGTACGGTCCGCTGCAGGGTGTCCATCAGCTTGCGGGAGACGGAGCCCGCCATCAGCCGCAGGGCCACCTGGGCCACCGCCTGGGAAGTCGCGTCGCCGGCGGCCGTCTCGGGTGCTTGCTGGTCCATGCGCGCTGCATTACCACACGGGGCACACGCGCGGAACCGCTGCTCATGGCCATCCCCCTCGACCCCGGCCCCGACGATCGCGCCGCGCTGGCCTTCGCCGATCTCGCCTCGGCGTTCGAGGCGGGACTCACGCCGCAGTTCCTCGGCGTCGTGCCCGGCAGCGACGGCCCCGCCGCGATCGACGCCCTGCTGGCGGCCCGCGACGTCACGCCGCTGCCCGGCGAACGCGAGGTCCTGGCGGCGGCCTGGGACGCCGGGCGCATCGGCGAAGGCCTGCGCCACCGTTCCCAGGTGCGCGAGCAACGGGCCGCCAGCCGGCGCGACGTGCGGCGGGCGCTCGCCTATCCGGCCCTGCTCCTGGCGCTGGCCCTGCCGATCTCCGGCCTCGTCGCGCTCGCCACCGGCAGCCCGGTGGTGATCCTCGTGCTGGCGGTGCTGCTCGTCGCCGCCGTCGCCGGCGTCTGGCTGGCGCGGGCCATGGCCGGCGGTTCCGACGCCGTCCTGCGCCTGCCCGGCATCGGTCCGCTCGCCGCCGAACTGGCCGAACTGCCCTACCTGGAGGTCCTGCACGGCCTCTACGCGTCGGGCGTGCCGCTGCTCACCGCCCACCCCCGCGCGCTGGCCGTCTGCCGCCTCCCCGACCTGCACGCCCGCCTCCGGCAGGCGGATCAGATCCTGCAGCAGAACCAGCCCCTGGTGCAGGCCCTGAACGCCGCCCAGGCCCTGCACCCCGAGACCCGTTCGCTGCTGGCGTTGGGCGAGCAGGCCGGCGGCCTCGAGGATGCGCTGCACCGCGCACTGCGCCGGCGCAGCGAGGCCACCACCCGCCGGGCCCAGGCCCTGGCCCGGATCCTGGCCGGCGTCGCCTACGCCCTGGCCGTGCTGGTGGTGATCGCCATGGCGTTCAGCTTCTACTCCTCCTACTTCGGCGCCCTCCGGTCGCTCGGCCGCTGAGGTCGCCGCCACCGGTTCCGCCGCAGGACCTGACAGGAGGCTCGCCCGCGGGTTCCATGGGCCGACCGCATGGACCCCCGCGTGGCAGGACCGGCAGACCGATCGACGATGGCGGAAGGCGAGCGCCGCCTGCTGCTGGCCTTCCAGAACGGCGAACAGGGCGCCTTCGCCCCGCTGCTGCAGCCGCACCTGCCGGCGCTGCTGGCCCTGGCCCGCCGCCACGCCGGCGACGCCCACCACGCCGAGGACCTGGTGCAGGAGGTGCTGGTCCGCGCCTTCCGCAACCTCACTGGCTTCCGCGGCGAGGCCAGTCTCCGCACCTGGCTGTTCCGCATCCTGGTCCGGCTGGCCAGCGAGCCACGCCGCTGGCGTCGCACGGACGCGATCGACGCGGTGCCGACGGCCTGGCCCGAGGAGCCCGTCGGCCACATGGAGTCCGCCGAGCACCACGCCATCGGTCGCGAACTGGGCGCCCGGCTCGACGAGGCGATGGAACGGCTGCCACCGCGGCAGCGCACGGCCCTGCACCTGCGGGCGGTGGCCGGCCTCGACTACGCGGGCATCGCCGAGGTCCTGGACTGCTCGCCGGGCGCCGCCCGCATGCTGGTGCTGGAGGCCCGCCGCAAGGTCATGGACCGCCTCGGGGAGCACCTGGAGCCATGACCGCGCCGCGCGAAGCCCATGCCGCGTTCCCCTGCGCGTACACCGCGGCGGTGCTGGCGGTGTGCCTGGATGGCGACCCGACCGCGGTCGCGGCGCCGCCCTCCCTGCCCGAACACCTCGCCGGGTGCCCGGACTGCCACGCCGCGCTGCACCGCGCCCGCCGCCTCGACGCGGTGCTGGCCGAACAGGCCGGTCGGGTCGTGGCCGTGCTGGACCGCGACCCCGCCCTCGGCGCCGCCTGGCTCGCCGCCGCGGTCGCACCGACCACGCCGACCACCACGACTCCGGTCGGCACCGATCCCGCCACCAGGCGATCCCGCTGGCTCGCCGGCACCGCCCTGCTCGTCGCCACCGCCGCGGCCCTGGTGCTGGCGCTGGCCGCGCCTGGGCCGCGCCCGGCGCCTTCGTTCCCTGCCGTCGCCCCCACCACCACGGCGTCGGCGGGTGCTGCGGCCTCCCCGGATCCCGGCGGCGACCCCGGCACCGCGGACCACGCCGGCACCACCGCCGAGGGCGCCGACGGCGCGGCCGCCGCGCGGCCGATCCTGCTGGCCTCGGCGCCGCCGCGGCCGAGCCAGGCGCGGCCGTCGCTGCTCGGACAGACGCCCCGCGGCGCCGACGAGGTCGAACGCCTGTGCGCGCTCCTCGACGAGGCCACCGACGCCGCCCGCGCCGCGCATCTGCTGCTGGCGCACGGGGGTCCCCGCGCCGAGCGGGCGGTGTGCGATTGGGTCGGCAGGACCGCCAGCGGCCCCGACCTGGACACGGTGCTGCAGCGGCTCCGCACGCAGCCTGGTGTCACCCAGCGCCTCGCCGTCGACGTGCAGCGCAGCCACGCGGGTGGCCGGCCGAGGAGCGACGACGAACTGCTGCCGCTGATCATCGCGGCCGCCCGCATCGGCGGCCGGCCCCTGGACACGGCCCTGCAGCGCGCCGGCCAGCGGGACCAACGACTGGCCGAGGTGGTCGCCGCGGCGCTGCGTTCGGCCGCACCCCGCGCCGGCCGTGCGGCGCTGCTGCTGGATCTCTGGCCCGAAACGTCCGCGCCGGACACCGAGGAGGGCATCGCCTTCCGCCTGTTCGCCGGGCAGGACCGGGCCATGACCCACGAACTGGTCGAGCAGGTGCAGCAGGCCGGCTCGGCCGACCGCCGGCGGCGGGCGATCCTGGCGCTGGGCGTCCTGGCCGATCCGTCGGCCCTCGACTTCCTGCAGAGCCTGCTGCACCGCTCGGCCCGCCCGGACGCGATGGCCGCGGCCTGGGCCCTCTGCCGCTATCCCGCCCGGGCCCTGCGCGGGCTGGAAGGGCCGCGCCCCCGCGGCCACGGCGATCTGCTGGCCACCGCCCTGCTCGCCGCCGGCGCACCGCTGCCGGTGGCCGATCCGCGCACCGCCAGGGTGCTCGCCGGGCACGCCGCGGCGGCCCGCACCTCGGTGCGGGACTTCGGTCGCTTCGCCGACCTGCTGCGCAGCAGCGGCATCGGCACGCCCTGACCTTCCCCAGTTCCTCGGAAACCCCGCCTGGAGCCACGATGCGACGATCCCTTCCCGCCCTCGCCCTGTTCGCCGCCGTGCTGCCGCCGATCCTGGCGCAGCAGGACGGCGGGCAACCACCCGCCGTCGAGATCGTGCCGGTGCATGCCCTCGTCCTGCCGCAGCCCGGGCAGCAGCCGATCCCGTTCGGCAACCTGCTGCACCGCTGGACCGAGCCCCAGCAGTTCCTGGCCGAGTGGAGCGAACCGCGACACCTGCTCGGCGAGGACACCCTGGTCGAGTTGCTGGACGTCCTCCACGGCCGGAGCGGCGTGGCCGGCGAGCTGAGCATCCAGGTGCGCGCCGGAACGGCGTGGCTGCACGGCGATCGCGCCGAGGTCGTCGCCAGCGCCCGCAAGCACCTGCTGCACGGGCTCGCGCTGCTGACCCGGCCGGTGCAGGTCGAGGCGATCCTGTGCGCGCACACCGGCGAGCCGCTGCCGACGATCCTCGCGCCCGAGCAGCTCGCCGCGACCCTGGCCGCCAGTCCGCCGCTCTGGCGGTCACGCGCGATCTGCACCGGCCACGGCCGCGTGCAGCTCCGCTCGATGCTGACGGCCCCCTACGTGCGCGACGTGCGCGCCGAGGTCGCCCAGGGCAGCGCCGCCAGCGTGCCGGAGACCGACGACCTGCTGGACGGCGTGGCGGTCGGCATCGACGTCGAGGCGCTGGCCGGCACCGACGACCTGGTCCTGTTCACGCAGTTCGCGCTGAGCGCGCGGGTGGACGAGGTCGCAGTGCAGGCCGGCCGCAACCCGAAGCGCAGCAACATCGACCTGCCGGTGCTCGACTCGGCCTGGGGCACCGCCTCGGGCCGGATCCCGCCCGGCGGCGCCCTGGCGATCACCGTGGGCGGCACCGAGGCGACCGGGCCGCAGCGGGTCCTCCTGCTGACCGCGCGCTGGCAGGTGCCGCCGGTCGAGCGGCGGCTCGGCCAGGCCACCGTGTTGCCGATCGGCGCCCTGCTCAGCAACGATCTGGCCCACGCCGCCGGCACGCCGACCCGGGTGGTGTGCGAGGAGCTGTACTTCGAACGCCAGGGTGCCAGCGACGAGGGTTGGCCGCTGATGGAACGGGACCAGCTCTACGAACTGGTGCGCTCCACCCTCGGTGATGCCTTCGACGAGGCCGGCGGTGAGGTCCGCTACGGACGCGATCACCTGCTGCTGATCGGCACGCCGGAGCAGGCCGCATCGGTGGAGGCACTGCTGGTTTCCCTGCAGGAGCGCTGGATCCGCAACGGCACGGTGCTTGCCTCGGTGCGGCCCGCGGCCGATGCCGCGAGCCCGCCGATCCACCAGGTCGCCATCCCGGCCCTGCGTTCGCGCCAGCACGTCGTCTGGCGCGGCCGCGAGGCCACGACCGTGAGCGCCATGAACGTGGCGATCGCGCAGGAGTCGAGCATGTACGATCCGATGACGCAGTTCGTGCAGAGCGGACTGTGGGTCACCGGCGCCGTGGAAGGCGACGGCGAGCAGGCCTTCGCCGACCTGATCGTGCAGGTGCGCTCGGCCAGCCCGGCGCGCCGCCGCGGCCTCGAGCCGGCGGTGCCCGACGACCTGTTCCTGGTCGACGGCGGCATCGCGTCGTGGCGGCACCGCGCCGCACCGCCGCGGCAACCGCTGGAACTGGGCAACGGCCCGCAGGGGCCGCGGGGCGGCCCCACCGTCGTCTGGCTGCACTGTCCGCGCTGATCGCGTCCGACAAAGGGCGTGACCTGGCACGGCGATCGGTATACTCCTGCGCACAACTGATCGCCGCGCGCCCCGCGGCGCCCCCAATCCGGACACCACGAACATGCGCCTGGGACTGACGCAACAGCTTCGCGCCGAACAGCGGCTGGTGCAGTCGCCGCAGATGATCCAGGCCATGCAGATCCTGCAGTGCCCGCTGCTGGAGCTGAAGGACCAGATCGAGCACGAGCTGCAGGAGAACGTCTTCCTCGAGGTGCAGGAGGAGGGCGAGCGTGACGACGGCCGGGCCGCCGACCTGACGCCGCAGGACGCCCAGCCCACCCTCGACGACCGCATGGAGCGGGCCTTCTCCGAGGAACTCGACAACCTCGAGGCGCGGATGGACGGGTCGTGGCGGCCACGGCACCTGGGCGACGGCGGCGAGGACGGCGACAAGAAGCTGGAGGCGCTCTACAACACGCCGGGGCCCGGCATGTCGCTGGCCGAGCACCTGCTGGCCCAGGCCCGCATGTTCGATCCGTCGCCGGAGCTGCTGGCGGTGATCGAGCACGTGGTGTTCTCGCTGGACGACTTCGGCCGCCTGCAGGAGACCGCCGAGGAGATCGCCCAGGAGCTGGCGGTGCCGATCCCGCTGGCCCAGGAGGCCATCACCCTGGTCCGCCGCATGGAGCCGATCGGCATGGCGGCCCGTGACCTGCGCGACTGCCTGTTGATGCAGCTGGAGCACCTGGGCTACGTCCGGCCGCTCACCCGCCTGCTGGTCGAGCGTCACCTCGACGACCTGGCGATGAACAAGCTGCCGAAGATCGCCAAGGAAACCGGCGCCACCCTCGACGAGATCAAGGAGTCGTGGGAGTTCCTGCGCTCGCACCTCAACCCGTATCCCGGTTCCGAGTACGACCGCACCATCAACGCCACGGTCACCCCCGACGTGGTGGTCGAGGAGATCGACGGACGCTTCGAGATCCGCACCGAACGCGGCAGCCTGCCGGAGCTGTCGATCTCGCCGGTCTACCGCAGCCTGCTGAAGGAGGCGCGCACCGACCCCAAGGTCTACGAGTACCTCCGCCGCAAGATCGAGGCGGCCAAGTGGTTCATCGAGGCGGTGCATCAGCGGCAGAACACGATCCAGCGGATCGCCACCGAGATCGTCGGCCGCCAGGAGGGCTTCCTGCGCCACGGCGTGCAGCACCTGAAGCCGATGAAGATGCAGGACGTCGCCGATGCGGTCGGCGTCCACATCTCCACCGTCAGCCGCGCCATCTCCGGCAAGCACATCCAGACGCCGCAGGGCATCTATCCCCTGAAGCGCTTCTTCTCCGGCGGCACCGTCACCGACAGCGGCGACGTGGTCAGCCAGCAGGCGGTGAAGGACACGCTGCGGCAGATCGTCGAGGCGGAGGACAAGGCCAATCCACTGTCCGACGACCAGCTGGTCGAGGCCCTGGCGGAGAAGGGCGTACACATCGCCCGGCGTACGGTCACCAAGTACCGCAAGGCGCTGGGGATCGACTCCAGCACCCGCCGCAAGCAGTTCTAGCCGCGCCGCCAGCCGGACCCTGGCCTCGCGCCGCCACGGCGGTATCCTGCTTGGCCTTTCGACCCGGTCGGGCCCCGCCCGCCGGTCCCACCCCAACCGCATCCGACTCCGCCATGGGCATCCGCGTCACCGAAGCCAAGAAGGGCATGGTCATCCGCTACGAGGGCGAGCTGTACCAGGTCATGAAGTACGACCACGTCACGCCGGGCAACTGGCGGGCGATCCACCACCTCAACCTCAAGAACATGAAGACCGGCCGGCAGAAGGACGTGCGCATGAACACGTCCGACCAGATCGAGCCGATCTTCCTCGACGCGCGGAACTGCCAGTACCTCTACAAGGACTCGATCGGTCCGGTGTTCATGGACAACGAGAACTTCGAGCAGTTCCACCTGAGCGCGGACGTGATCGGCGACGCGATGCAGTACATCGTCGAGAACAGCAACATCACCGTGGTGTTCACCGAGGGCGCGGCGCTCACGGTGCAGCTGCCGCCGGCGGTCGAGCTGACCGTGGTCGAGGCCGAGGAGGCCGCCCGGGGCGACACCGTCTCGGCGATCCAGAAGATCGCCAAGCTGGAGACCGGCATCGAGGTGAAGGTGCCGGCCCACATCAAGGTCGGCGAGAAGATCCGGGTCAGCACCGACGCCGGCGAGTTCCTCGGCCGCGCCAACTAGGGCGCCGCGTCTACGGACCCGGCAGCAGCCGGCGCAGCACCTCGGCGCGGCCGAGCCCGTGCTCGCGGCACAACCGGGCCACCTCGTCGTCCTCCGGCCGGCGCTGCAGCGCCCCCGACGGCAGCCGCGCCACCTTGCAGCGCACCGGGCCGAGCGGCGTCGGCACCGTCTCCTGCCAGCGTTCCAGCACCGAGCGCCGGACGCGATGCCGGCGGACGCCCAGCGAACCGGACTCCTCCAGCAGCAAGCGGGTCAGCGGCTCGGCGCGACCGTCGTCGCACAGCACCGTCAGCAGGAAGCCCGGCCGCCCCTTCTTCATCTGCAGCGGCGTCGCGAACGCGTCGACGGCGCCCTGGGCCAGCAGCGCCTCCAGCAGCCAGCCGATCGCCTCACCGGTGGCGTTGTCGACCTGGCACGCCAGTTCCAGCAGCTCCATGGCGCTGCCGGGTTCGCGCAGCTCGCCGAGCGTGAGCCGCAGCAGGTTCGGATGGTCGCGGTCGTCGCGGGTGCCAGCCCCGTAGCCGCTGCGGCCGGGCACCCAGACCAGATCGGGCTCGAAGCCGTGCACCAGCACCTTCAGCAGCGCGGCACCGGTCGGCGTGGTCCGCTCGCCGGGCAGGCCGCCGCTGCGCACCGGGATGCCCTCGAGCAGGGCCTGGGTGCCCGGCGCGGGCACCGGCATCACGCCGTGCGCGCAGCGCACCGTGCCGGAGCCCACCACCACCGTCGAGGCATGCAGGCGCTCGATGCCGAGCAGGTGGGTGCCCAGACACGCGCAGACGACGTCGACGATGGTGTCCTCGGCCCCCACCTCGTGGAAGTGCACCGCCTCGACCGGCTGCCGGTGGGCGCGGGCCTCGGCCTCGGCGATCGCCCGGAACACCGCGAGGCAGTTGGCCCGCACCACGTCCGGCAACGCGGCCCGCTGCAGGATCGCTTCGATCGCCGGCAGGTTGCGGTGCGTGGCGTGGTCGTGCGGATGATCGTGCGCGTGGTCGTGATCGTGCGCGTGATCGTGGTCGTGGTCGTGGTCGTGGTCGTGGTCGTGGTCGTGTGCCGCAGCCGCGTCCGGGGCACCGCCCGCCCCGGCCACGTCGACGACGAAGCGCGTGCCGGCGATCCCGGCCCGGAGGACGGCCTCCCGCCGCAGCGTCACTCCATCCAGCCCGAGCGACCGCACCGCCGGTTCCAGCGCCGGCAGGTCGAGCCCCAGATCCAGCAGGGCGCCGACCCACATGTCGCCAGACACGCCGGAGAAGCAGTCGAGGAAGCCGATCCGCATGGGCGCTACGGTCCCCGGCGCCGTGGACAATGCAACATGGAACGGGCTTTGCTGGCTACCATCCGCCGCAGTGGGCGTTCCGCGCCTGGTACCGTTTCCGCGCGGAACTGCCGATGAGAACGAGTCTCCCGGCCGCGTGGCCAGGAACCCCACCCGACCGATGAGCTGTCCCGTTCGCCGAGCCGACGACTTCGCACGCCCGCGGTGCGGGAGCGCACAGTGGCGCGCCCTCGTGCTGGGAGCGCTCGCGGCCTGGCTGCCGACGGTCGGGACCCCCGCGGCCGTGCCGCAGCAGCCGGCGGCGGCCACGGTCGACTCGCCCCTGCGCCGCCTCGTGCAGGCGGACGCCCAGCGGCTGGTCACCTCGCCGGATGCCGCCGTGCGCGGCGAGGCGGCGTTGCTGCTGGCCGCCAGCGGCGAGGCCCGGCACTACCCGGCGGTGCTCGCGGTGGCCAGGGAACCCGACCCGGAAGCCCACCTGCGCGGTCTCGTGGCGCTCGGCCTGCTGGCGGCGCCCGGCGCCGAGTTCCACCTCGAGCAGGTGCTCGACGCGAGCCAGACGCGCGTGCAGCCGGCCGGCACGGCCGCGGCCCTCGGCATCGGCCTGCTGCCCGAGGCGGCGGCCGGGGCCGTCGGCCGCTACCTCGCCCGCTTCCAGCGTTCGAGCTATCGACGGCAACGGGATGCGTTGCTGGCGATGCTGGCGGGTCTCGGCACGGCGGCGCAACCATCCTGCGCGCTGGCCCTGCAGACGCTGCTGCGGGACGACGCCAACCGCGACGACGAACTGCGCATCCGGCTGGTGACCGTGCTCGGCGGTACCCCGCACGGCCTGCCCACCGGCCTCTCTGCCGACCTGCTCGACCGCGGCGGCGCCGCGGTGCGGTCAGCGATCCTGCAGGCGCTGGCCGCGACCGCCGAGCCCGGCGGCGAACCCGACCCGGCCCTGCTCGAGCGGATCGTCCGGCTGCAGGAACACGACGCCAGCGCCGAGGTGCGCGCCGCGGCCCTGCTGTGGCTGACCGCCTGGCGGCACCTGCCGGCGCTCGAACGGGCGGCGGTGGCGGTCCGCAGCAGCCACCCGCCGGAGGCCGCCCAGGGCGTACGCTCGGCCCTGGCGCTGGCCGGCGGCGCGATGCGGCGGGCGCTGGAGCCGGTGATCCTGGCGGAGGAGCGGCCGGCGCTGCGGGCCGCCCTGCTGGCGGCGTTCGATCCGCCCTTCGGCGAGGAACTGGCCGCCGCGTGCCGCCGCCAGGCCGCCGACCGCCGCCTGCCGTTGCCGCTGCGGACGGCGTCGGCCCTGGCGCTCGGCCGGGCCGGCGACATCAACGCCGCGCCGCTGCTGCGGGACCTGTTCCAGGAGAACGACGACGCCGAGGCGCTGGAGGCCGTGGCCAGGGCGCTGCTGCGGCTCGAGCCCGACGCCCCCGAACTCGACCGGCTGGCGCCCGGCGGCCGCACCGGCGAACTGCTGCGGACGCCACAGCGCCTGCGGGCCCTGCTGTTGGCGGGCCACGGCGGCGCCGCCCGCTTCGCCCTGCAGCAGCTGGCGGCAACCGACACGACGCCGGCGGTGCAGGTGGCGGTGCTGGCCGCGCTGCGCCAGGCCCTGTTCCCGGAGCGATCGCTGCCGGCGTCCGGCCTGCTGCCGGCGCCGCTCAGAGGCGTGCTGCGCTGAGGGCGCCGGGCGCTAGAGGATGCGCTTGCCGAAGGCGGACTGGATCACGTCCACCGCCACCTCGCCGCTCTGGTTGCGCACGTCAAAAACCGGGTTGAGCTCGGTGACCTCGAGGCTGGTCATGCGACCGGAGTCCGCCACCATCTCCATCAGCAGGTTGGCCTCACGCCAGCTGATGCCGCCCTTCACCGGCGTGCCGGTGCCCGGCACGTCCCGGGGATCCATGCCGTCCAGGTCGAAGGAGACGTGGAAGCCGGCGGTGCCCTCGCTGGCGTGGGCGATCGCCTCGGCCGCCACCGCCCGCATGCCGCGCTCGTCCAGGTCGCGCATGGTGTAGGCGTGGATGCCGGACCGCAGCACGTTCTGCTTCTCGGTCTCGTCGAGGTTGCGGATGCCGATCAGGCAGACGTTGCGGCGGTCGACCTTGGGCGAGAAGCCGCCGAGTCCGACCAGCCGCGGATGCCCCATGCCGAGCAACGCCGCCAGCGGCATGCCATGGACGTTGCCCGACAACGTCGTCTCGGGCGTGTTCATGTCGGCGTGGGCGTCGACCCAGATCAGCCCGACCTTCTCGCTCCGCTCACGGAAGTGCTCGGCGACGCCGGTCACCGTGCCCATGGCGATGCTGTGGTCGCCGCCCAGCACCAGCGGCACCTCGCCCTGGTCCAGGGTGCGCCGCACCCGCAGCCGCAGCCGGTTGCAGACGTGCCAGATCGTGTCGAGGTAGCGGACCTTGTCGTCGCCGGCCGCCCGCGACTCCGGCGCCGGCACGCCGACGTCGCCGTCGTCCTCGACCCCGTAGCCGAGTTGCCGCAGGCACGCCGAGACACCGGCGATGCGGATCGCCGATGGCCCCATGTCGACGCCGCGCCGGCCCGCGCCGAGGTCCATCGGCACACCCACCAGCCGGATCGTCCTGCCGTTGCCCGCCGTCATCGTCTCACTCCTGGTCTCCGGTCACCGGGGTGGCCACGTCGCCGCGGGCCGCGCCCAGGCGACGCGCCGCGCTGCCGTCGCGCACCGCCACCTCGAGCAGATCGTACGAGTTCACCACGGTGACCAGCGCGCCAGTCTCGACCATGGCGTAGGTCGATGCCAGGGGCGCGAAGTGATCCTGCAGCCGCAGGCCGCGCAGCCCCACCGCCAGCGACCCCGGCAGGTTGGTGATCAGGTTGCCGTAGCCGTCGACGTGGACCACCGTGCCGGGCGCCGCCGGAGGCAGCCGCACCGGCTCGGTGACCCGCGGCCCGAGGGCCTGGAAGCCATACCGGCCGCTGCAGAGCCAGCCCGCCACCGGCGCGAAGACGTCGCGACCGTGGAAGGTGGCGCCGGGCCGCAGGCCGAGCCGGTCGGCGTCGATCGCCCGTACCTCGGCGCGCTCGTCGAGCAGCGGAGTCAGCACGCCGTTGTCGGGGCCGAGCCAGTAGCAGCCGCGGGCCAGCACCGCCAGCGCCCGCCGCGCGGTGCCGACGCCCGGATCGACCACCGCGACGTGCACCGTGCCGGCCGGGAAGCGCTCGATCGCACCACCGAGGAAGAGGGCGCCGACCGCCACCGCCTGCGGCGGCACGGCATGGCAGAGATCGACCAGCACCGCCTTCGGCGCCTGCCGCAGCACCACGCCTTTCATGACGCCGACGCAGGGATCGGCGTGGCCGAAGTCCGTGCAGAACGCAACCACGCCCGAGGGCCGCACCGCTTCCATGTTCGGCGCGGGATCCTAGCGCGGCCGCCGCCCGCCGTCCTTGCCCGTCGCCGGCGCCTCGGAGCCGGTCCTGGCCGCCGCACGGGTCCGCGCCACCTCGAGGTCCGGTCCGGCACCGACCGCCTCGACGTAGCGATCGAGCCGCCATGGCGCACCGGCCCGGGCCCGCAACGGATGCGCTGGCGGCAGCAGGTGCCAGAGTTCCTGTTCGAGCCGCAGGCCGAGCCAGGCCATGCCGAGCCGGGTCGCGTGCAGCCGATCGCCCTGCAGGAGGTCGCCGGGGCCGGTGGCCAGCGCGCCGTCGGCGAGCGGCAGGGCGACGCCGTCCTCCTTGAGCGCCTTCACCTCGCGCGCCAGGGGGAACAGCCGGACGTTGCCGCGGTCCTTCGCCCACACGGCGATCGCCTCGTTCATCGCCGCCAGCTGTTCCGGCGGCGGCACCCAGGACGGCGCCAGCATGCGGGCGGCGGCGCCGCGCATGTCGGCCAGATCGCCGATCAGCATGGGGCAGCGCAGTTCCGCCAGCAGATCGAGCCCCTGCCGCAGGCGTGCCATGCGGAAGCCGGCCTCGTCCTGGCCGCGCGGCACGGCGCCGTAGCCGAACCAGAACAGGAAGTCGATGCCCACCAGCAGGTCCGGTTCGGCCCGCAGGGCCCGTTTGACCTGGCGACCGCCGCTGCTCACCGGGTCGCGGAACATCATCAGGTCGGCGTAGCTGGAGATCTGCGCGTCCTGGCCGTCGAGGCGGGGCGCCAGCACCTGCTGCAGGGAGACGGTGTCGTTGCCGGCCTCACCGCCGAACAGCGGACCATCGCGGAAGCCGGCGCTGACCGAGGCGCCGAGGATGGCCACGCGCTGCGGCGCCCGGACCGCCTGGTCCGGTGTCGCCGGTGTCGCCGGCGCCTGGGCGGACGCCGACCACGGCATCGCCAGGGCGACCAGCAAGGTCAGCGCGGGGAACGGACGGATGGTCTCGCTTCGGCACATGCCGGCGATGGTATCCTCCCGCAGCCCATGCACGGCCCGCGGACCGTCTCCCTCGTCATCCCCGCCTACAACGAGGCCGAGACCATCGCCCACGTCGTGGAGGAGTTCCGCCAGGAGCCGTGCCTGGACGAGATCCTGGTGGTCGACAACAACTGCACCGACGGCACCGCCGAACTGGCCCGCAAGGCCGGCGCCCGGGTCGTGCCGGAGTCGCGCGGCGAGGAACGCGCGGCGCGCACCGCCCGCCAGGGCCACCCCCCCGGGCCCAGCATGGTGCGGGTGGGGGCCGGCGGCCGCTTACCCGC
>CAZMGG010000031.1:21388-47790 GCA_964565715.1 uncultured candidatus Brocadiaceae bacterium
CCGCGTTGCTCGCCGGCATGGACGCCGCCAAGGGCGACATCCTCGTGCTGGTCGAGGCCGACGGCAGTTTCCGCGCCCGCGACGTCGAGAAGCTGCTGGCCTACCTCGACGACGCCGGCATGGTGATGGGCACCCGCACCACCCGGCAGATGGTCGAGCAGGGCGCCAACATGCGATTCCTGCTGCGCTGGGGCAACGTGTTCATGGCGAAGTACCTGCAGCTCCTGTGGCTGCGGCCGATGGAGCCCCGCTTCACCGACGTCGGCTGCACCTACCGGGCGCTGACCCGGGAGACCTGGCAGCGGATCCGCCCCCTGCTCCGCGAGACCGGCCCGGCCTTCTCGCCGGAGATGATGTGCGCAGCCCTGCAGACCCGGACCCGGGTGATCGAGATCCCGGTCACCTACTCCCGGCGGCTGGGCGGCGCATCCAAGCACTCGGACACCCTGGGCCGGCAGGCGCGGACGGCCTGGAAGATGTGGCGCACCATCAGCCGCAAGCGGTTCTTCGAGCGGAGCCGGCCGGACCCGACTCCGGACTCGCGCCGGGGCGAAGGCCCACAGTAGACTCTCCCGCCCTCCTCGACGAGCCAGCCCTGGCATCGGCCGTTGGAGGCCCGATCCCGACCCAGCCCCATCGCAGCCGATACACCCGAGAGCGCGCCCGTCGGGCGACCGCGAGCCCGAGCATCCGATTCATGAGCAAGCACGTTGTGATCCTGGGCGGGGGCCTGGCCGGACTGTCCTGCGGCTACGAACTGCAGAAGGCCGGCGTCCGGGTCACCGTGCTGGAGCGGGAGCCGTTCGTCGGCGGCATGGCGGCGTCGTTCGTCGAGGACGGCGACGAGTACTGGACCTACGACTTCGGGCCGCACCGCTTCCACAGCAAGGACGAGAACCTCATCCAGCACGTCCGGGACATCCTGGGCGACAACGTGGTGACCGCCCAGCGGCTGAGCCGCATCCTGCTGTTCGATCAGCTCATCGAGTACCCGCTGCGCGCCGGCGACGTGCTGCGCAAGATGCCGAAGCTGATGATGGTGAAGGCGATGCTGGACTACGCCTGGGTGCGGATCCAGGACGTGCTGCGCCTGCGCAAGTTCGACGACAAGAGCTTCGAGAGCTGGGTGGTCCGCCGCTACGGCTGGACCCTCTACCGGATCTTCTTCGGCGAGTACACCGAGAAGACCTGGGGCATGTCGCCGAGCCGGATCTCCGCCACCTGGGCCAGCCAGCGGATCACCCTGCTGAACCTCTGGGACACCATCGTCAAGACCCTGCGGCCGCCGACGACGGCCGAGGGACCGCGCACCCTGGTGCGCGAGTTCATCTACCCGAAGCTGGGCGGCATCGGCGAGCTGGCCCGGGGCTACGCCCGCGAGATCGAGAAGATGGGCGGTACCGTGCTGACCAACGCGCCGGCGGTGCGCATCTTCCGCGACGGCAACCGGGTGACCGGCGTCGAGTACGGCAAGCACCACCGCGAGACGATCACCGGCGACACCTACGTCAACACCATCCCGGTGACCGGCATGGTCAAGGCGCTCAACCCGGCGGCCCCCAGCGAGGTGATCGCCGCCGCCGAGCAGCTCAAGCACCTGTCCATCGTGTTCGTCTACCTGAAGCTGAACCGGAAGTCGGTGTCGCCCGACTCCTGGGTCTACCTGCCGGAACGCAAGCTGAAGGTGCACCGCATCTCCGAGTTCCGCAACTTCAGCCCCCACTGCGCCCCCGCGGGCAAGACCCTGGTGTGCTGCGAGATCACCTGCAAGCGTGGCGACGAGATCTGGCGCGGCAGCAAGGAGCAGCTCCAGGAGCTGGCCGCCGACGACCTGGCGCGGATCGGCTTCATCGACAAGAGCGAGGTCATCGACTCCGTGGTGAAGAAGATCCCGTACGCCTACCCGGTCTACGAGGTCGGCTACGAGCAGCACGAGGACGTGGTCAAGGCCTTCGTGCACGGCCTCGACAACCTGCACAGCACCGGCCGGCAGGGCGCCTACCGCTACAACAACATGGACCAGTCGGTGGAGATGGGCCGCAAGCTGGCCTGGGAGCTGGCGTCGGGCACCTCCTCCGGGTTCGAGCGGGTCGCCACCGGCAAGGAGTACTTCGGCTGATGACCGCGCCGCCGTCGGAGCGCGACGCGGCGCGCCCCGGCGCCGTGGTGGTGTCGCATTGCCAGCTGTGCGGCTCCGACCAGCGGCGCCCGCGCTTCCAGGACGGGCCGTTCACCGTGGTCGAGTGCACCTGCGGCCTGGTCTACGTCACGCCGCGGCTCACCGGCGAGGCCCTGGCCGAGGTCTACGGCGCCGACTACTGGAAGAGCGACAACCCCAAGCTGAAGGGCTACGCCGACTACGCCAGCGAGGCGGTGCTCTACCTGCGCACCTACCAGCGCCGCATGCGGCTGGTCCGGCGCTGGCTGCCGGAGCGGGCCCGCATCCTCGACGTCGGCTGCGCCGCCGGCTACTTCCTGCGCGTCGCCGCCCGCGACGGCCACGACGTGCGGGGCATCGAGCCGTCGGCGGCGATCGCCCGGGAGGCCGTGCGCGAGCTGGGCGAGGACCGCATCCACGTCGGCGACCTGCAGACGGCGCCGGTGGAACGCGGCTTCGCGCCCGGCGCCTTCGACCTGATCACCCTGTGGGACGTGATCGAGCACGTGCCGGACCCGCAGGCGATGCTGGCGCGGGTGCGCGAGCTGCTCGCGCCCGGCGGCCGGCTGCTGCTGGAGACGCAGAACGTGGCGAGCCGCTGGGCCCGGCTGCTGGGCCGCCGCTGGCACCACTACAAGCACGAGGAGCACCTCTACCACTTCTCGCCGGCCACCATCGCCCGGCTGCTGGCGCAGTGCGGGTTCGTGGTCGAGCACTGCGGCGCCGCCTACGCCGGCAAGTACGTCTCGTTCGGCTTCATCGCCGAGCGCGCCGGCCGGCTGGGGCGGATCCCCGGGCTGCTGTTCCGGCCGCTGTCGCTGCTCCGCCACGTCGGCGTCTACGTCAACCCGCGCGACGAGATCGTGGTCGTGACGGCCCCCAAACCGCGGTAGGTCGATGGAACTCAGCGCCTACCTCGCCTTCGCCGCCCTGGAGGACCACCACTTCTGGTTCGTCAGCCGCCGGCGCATCTTCTTCGACCTGCTGGACCGGGCCCTGCGCGGCCGCCGCGACCTGGACGTGCTGGAGATCGGCTGCGGCACCGGCGGCATGCTCGGGCCGATGCAGCGCTACGGCACGGTGCACGGCATCGACATCGCCCACGAGTTCGTCGCCCACTGCCGGAAGCGCGGCTTCGACCGCCTGCTGACCGCGTCGGGCTACGAGCTGCCGCTCCGCGACGCCAGCTTCGACGTGGTCGGCCTGTTCGACACCATGGAGCACATCCCGGACGACCGCCGCGCCCTGCAGGAGGTCTGCCGCGTGCTGAAGCCCGGCGGCACCTGCTTCGTGTCGGTGCCCGCCTACCAGTGGCTGTGGTCGCAGAACGACAAGATCGCCCACCACTGCCGGCGCTACACCGCCACGCGCCTGCGCGGGGTGCTGGAGCAGGCCGGCCTCGAGGTGCAGCGGCTCAGCTACTTCAACACGCTGCTGTTCCCGATGATCGTGCCGGCGGTGCTGACCCAGAAGGCGCTGGCCGCGCTGGGCCGGCTGCCGAAGGACTACAACAACAGCAGCGTGCCGCTGCCCGGCCCGCTGAACCGTCTGTTCACCTGGATCATGTCGTCGGAGCGCTACGTGCTCCGCCACCTGGACCTGCCGGTGGGCCACTCGCTGCTGGCCCTGGCCCGGCGCCCGGGCTAGCGGGGCGCGCCGCCCGGCGCCACGGTGGCTTCCTGCTGGCGCGCCTGGAACGAGTAGCGCGCCTTCAGGGCCTCCAGGGTGAAGGACTGGCTGATCGCGTCGGCCACGCGGCTCTCCCGGAAGGTCCGCAGGCCCTGCTCGACGATCTGCATGTACTCCCGGCGCTCGACGTCGGCCATGGTCAACGGCTCGACCTTCTCGCACAGGGCCAGGTACCACTTGCGGTTGGTGGCGTCCTCGACCAGTTCGGTGCTCTCGCCCTGCTTCAGGGCGGCGACGCCGCCGCCGGTCCACAGGAACTTCGCCGGCTCGCCGTAGCGCTCGCTCCAGCGCGGCAGGCTGGTCAGATCGCGGCGCAGCGGGGCGAGGGTCTGCAGCGCGAAGCCGGCCTCCTGCACCGCGGTCGTGAAGATCTCGGCGTAGTGCTTGCGGGCGGCGGCCTTGACCTCGGCCAGGATCGCCTCGTCGACGCTCTTGGTCACCTCGGCCAGCTTCGCCTCCTTGGCGGCCAGTTCGGCCTTGGCCTGGTCGAGCTGCCGCTGCCAGGTCGCCGCGGCGTCCGAGCCGGGCCGCGCCCCGGTCACCATGGTCTGGGCCCGGTCGATGCGCGCCTGCACGTCCTTCTCCCAGGTCGCCATCTGCTCGTCGATGCGGCCCTGCCGCTTGCCCTCGATCTCGGGCACCGCGGCGCCGGCCTTCTCCTTGCCCAGACGCAGCAGGGCATCCTCCAGCGCCTTCTTCTTGGCGTCGGCCTGCTCCCGGGCGCGAGTGGTGTAGAAGGTCTCCTTCAGCTTGTCCTTGATGGAGTCGAACTCCTTCAGGGGCCGGACGATCATCTCGGTGACCTTGAACGCCATCACCACCTTGGTGGTGCGGCCGACCTGGGCGCCGAGGTCGCCGACGTTGGGCACGTTGACGGCGATGAACGGGCTGCTCCACTGGCCCAGGTCGCCCAGGTCCTTGAGCTGGTCGGCGTTCTTCGGACCGGGGACCTCGGCGGTGCGGCAGCCGGTGCGGCCGGCGGTGGCGGCGGTGAACGCGGCGGGGAAGTCCCAGGCGAGGCGGGCGGCCTTCAGGGCCTCGTCGGCCTGGTCGGCGGCGAGCTGCTTCGCCGCGAGCTCGGTGGTCTTCTGCGCCACGTCGTCCTTCAGGGCCTGGTCGTCGGGCTTCTCCTTCTGCCTGGCCTCGGCCTCGTCCTTGGCCTGCTGCGCCAGGCCGCGGGCCTGGATGGCGGCGATCAGGGCGTCGTTGGCGGGCTTGAGGGCCTCGCTGCGCTGGTCGCGCAGGGTCTGCAGCAGCTTCTGCATCGCCTGGTTGGCCAGCGCCGCCTTGTGCAGCTCAGCGCGCACCCACTCCGCCTCGAACGGCGTGTGGGTCGGCGGCGGTCCGTGGATGCCCTGGCTGCCCCAGGTGGCCGGGTCGACCTTGTAGCGGGTCTCCAGGTCCTCGGAGTAGAAGCGCTGCAGCTCCTCGTCGGTCGGCGTGTAGCCCTCCAGCTCCTTCTGCCACTGCGCCGGGTCCATCGCCGCGATCTCCAGGGCGCCGACCTGCAGCGACACGCGGTTGGTGTCGTAGACCTGGTTCAGGTTGCGATCGGCCTCGCTCATCTTGTCGAGGAACTCACGGAGCTGCTCGTCGGTGACCGCCTCGCCGGCGCGCAGGCCGTCCTCGATGGCCTTGACGTCCAGCGACGCGACCTGCAGCGTCAGCTTCTCCTTGCCGCGCAGGAGCTGGGCCATGGCGGCGCTGTCCGAGCCATCCACCGCCAGCCCCTGCAGCCGCACGTAGTTGCCGACCCGCATGGCCTCCTTGACCACCAGGCGGTACTGGGCGAGCGAACCGAGCCCCACCCGCAGGGCGAGGGCGGTGGCGGTCATGTCCGCCACCTGCTGGCCCTGGGCCGAGGCCTGCGCCTTCCAGCCCGCCAGGGCGAACTCGATGGCCTTCTCGACCTCGAGATCCGACACCTCGATGCCCTCGGCGATCGCCGCCCGGCGCAGGATGGCCAGCATGTCGGCGCGCTCGCTCTCGCTGCCATCACCGACATCGAGCCCGGGCAGCACCGCCGCCGGCTGATAGGAGCCGCGTGCCAGCACCAGACCGAACTCGTAGTCCTCGGGCTGCAGTTCGACGGCGCGGCCCTGCACGACGATGGTCGGCAGGGCGCCGTGCTGCTGGAACAGGCGGTCGAACAGCCCCATCATCGCGCCGGTGATCGAGAACGTGACCAGGGCGAACAGGCCGGCCGTGTAGAGGATCAGCTTCTGGTACTTGCGGAAGAAGCCGAACGCGCCGCGGAACTCGTCGGCGTTGTCCTGCGGCTCCGGCACGGGCTGGTGAGCTTGGGTGGACATCGAGGGTTTCACTTGGCGCGCGAGGCCGGCCGCCCGGCCGCATCGGCGCTGACATCGAGGGGAATGGCTTCGGTGGAGAGCAGGATCGGGATGTCCTGCACGATCGGATACAGCGCCGAGCCGTCCTGGCAGACGAGGCCGGCGACCAGCTCGTCGGCGACCTTCTGGCCGCCGCGGTTGCGGACCTGGCCCTGCCGGATGGCGGCGTTCAGGGCCGCCAGCTCCGCCGGCGCCGCCGGCCGCAGCGGTTGGCGGCTGGTCGGACAACGGAGCATCTGCAGGAACTCGGGGTGCATCGGCTGTGGGGTGTGGGTGGTGAGGGCGGTAGGGCTCGAACCTACGACCTACGGCTTAAAAGGCCGCTGCTCTACCGACTGAGCTACGCCCCCGCGGATGCCGGACGGCGGCGCCGCCAGGAGCGGGAAGGGCGAAGATACAACAAGGACCCGGCGCACGAAGCAAGCACGGGAGGCGGGGCTGCCAGGACCGGGGCTCACTCGTCCATGATCTCCTTGGTCTTGGCCTTCAGGGCATCATCGAGTTTCCCCTCGCCGGCCTTCAGTCGATCCTGGATCTGCGTGTGCAGGTCGCGGTTCTGGTCCTCGGACAGCTTGCCGTCCTTGAGGGCCTGGTCGGCGTGCTTGTTGGCCTCGCGGCGCTCGTTGCGCAGCGCCACCCGCGCCTGCTCGGTCAGGTCCTTGACCTTGGCCGCCAGCTTCTGGCGCTGCTCGCCGGACAGGGGCGGCAGGGTGAGCCGCAGCATCTTGCCCTCGGAGCTGGGGTTGAGGCCGAGGTCGGACTTGAGGATGGCCTTCTCCACCTCCTTCAGCACCGAGGCGTCGAACGGCTTGATCAGGAGCTGCCGGGCCTCGGGCACCGAGATGTGGGCGAGCTGGTTGAGCGGGGTCGGCGAGCCGTAGTAGTCGACCCGGATGGTCTCGACCAGGGCTGGCGAGGCGCGGCCGGTGCGGATGCCGGCGAGCTGCTCGCGGAGGTGGCGGACGGACTTCTCGATCTGTTCGTCGAGATGGCCGAGGATCTTGTTGCTGGCGGGGTCCATGGCGGTCGCTCGATCAGGGGTGGCCATGGTAGCCGGCCGCGCGGCGCAGCGGAACGACGCAGCCGGCGAAGTGCCCAGGAGCGGCCCCCGCAGCCCGTTGCCCCGCCGAGGCCGTCACGAGACCCAGGTGCCGATGTCCTCGCCCTTCACCGCGCGCTGCATGTTGCCGGACTGGAACATGTCGAACACCATGATCGGCATGGCGTTCTCCATGCACAGGGTGAAGGCGGTGCGGTCCATGACCTGCAGGTCCTGGTCCAGGGCCTCCTGGAAGGACAGCCGGGGCAGCTTGCGCGCCGCCGGGTCCTTCTTCGGATCGGCGGTGTAGACCCCGTCCACCTTGGTGGCCTTGAAGATGGCATCGACGCCCAGCTCGGTGGCGCGCAGCGCCGCCGCGGTGTCGGTGGTGAAGTAGGGGTTGCCGGTGCCGCCGGCCAGGATCGCGACGCGGCCCTTCTCCAGGTGCCGGATCACCCGCCGGCGGATGTAGGGCTCCATCAGCGCCGCCATCTCGAAGGCGCAGGCCGCCCGGGTCGGCGTGCCGGCGCGCTCCAGGGCGTCCTGCAGGGCCAGCGCGTTGATGGCCGTGGCCAGCATGCCCATGTGGTCGGCGGTGGCGCGGTTGGTGCCGCGCCGGGCGAACTCGGCGCCGCGCAGCAGGTTGCCGCCGCCCACCACCACCGCCACCTCGACGCCCAGCCGATGCACCAGGGCGATCTCCTCGGCCACCTGCGCGACCACGTCCGGCGCGACGCCGGCGCCGCCCTGGCCGAGGCTCTCGCCGCTGATCTTCAGCAGCACCCGCTTGATCGCGGTCGGGATCCTGCCGGAGCCGGGCTTCGGGGCCATGGCGGTGTCCGGCTCAGACGCCCAGTTCGAGGCGATGGAAGCGCCGGACCACCAGGTTCTCGCCGATCTTGCCCACCAGGGTGGCGCGGACCTGCTCGACAGTCTTGCTGTCGTCCAGCACGTAGGGCATGTCCATCAGGCACTTGGTGGCGAGCCACTTGTCCATGCGGCCCTCGACGGCCTTGTCGACCATCTCCTGGGGCTTGCCCTTCATCTGCTCGCGGGCCTGCTCGAGCTGGAAGTTGCGCTCCTTCTCCACCACCGCCTGGTCGAGCGAGTTGCGATCCAGGAACAGCGGCGTGTAGGCGCAGATCGTCATGCAGACGCCCTTGCCGAAGGCCTGGAACTCCTCGTTGCGGGCGACGAAGTCGGTCTCGCAGGCGATCTCGACCAGCACGCCGATCTTGCCGTTGTGGTGCACGTAGCTGAACACGGCGCCCTCGGCGACATCGCGCGAGGCGGCCTTGTCGGCCATCTGCTTGCCCCTCTTGCGCAGCCAGTCCTTCGACTTGTCGAAGTCGCCACCGCACTCCTTGAGGGCGGCCTTGCAGTCCATCATCGGGGCACCGGTCTGCCGGCGCAGTTCCATCACGGTCTTGGCATCGATTTCGGTCATGGTCGTTCCTCTCTGGGCGACGGGGCGCGCCAGGCCTGGAGACCGGCGCGCCCCATCGACTGGTTCGTTCTGGTGACTTCGTGGACCAGGCTACTCGGCGGTGCCGCCGTCGCCGCCACCACCACCCGCACCGCTGTCACCGCCGCCACCGGCGTCGGTGCCACCGGTCTGCGGACCCGCCTCGGCATCGGAGCCGAACGAGATCGAGTCGGCGTGGCCGCCCGCCCGGTCGGCGAACCGACCCGACGACTGCCGGCCGCTGCCGCCGCGACGGGGGCCGCCACGGCCACCGCCACCGGGGCCGCCGCCGCCACCACCGCCACGCGGACCGCCGCGACCACCGCGCGGGCCCGACGGCGCGTCCTGGCGCCGGCCGCTGGCCTGCCGGTTGCGCGGATCCTCGGCGGCCTGGCGCTGGGCCTCCTTCAGCGTGGTCTCGTCGATGTCCTTGCGGCCCTCGACCACCGCCTCGCTCAGCTTCTGCAGCACCAGCTGCACCGAGCTCATCGCGTCGTCGTTGGCCGGGATCACGATGTCGGCCAGGTCGGGATCGCAATCCGTGTCGAGGATGCAGATCACCGGCACGTTCATCTTGGCCGCCTCCTTGACCGCGATCTCCTCGCGGCGCGGATCGACCACGACGATCGCGCTGGGCAGGCCGTGCAGCATGCGCACGCCCTCCAGGTTGCGGCGGATGCGCTTCATCTCGCGCCGCATGGTCGCCTGGGCCTTCTTCTTGTGCTTGTCGAGGGAACCGTCGGCCTCCATCTGCTCCAGCTCGATCAGCCGCTGCAGCCGCTCGCGCACCGTGGCGAAGTTGGTCAGCGTGCCGCCGATCCACCGCTCGGTGATCGCCGGCATGCCGCACTTCTGGGCCTCGGACTCCACCACCGCCCGGATCTGCCGCTTGGTGCCGAGGAACATCACCTGGGCGCCGGTCTTGGCCAGGCTGCGCAGGAAGTGGCACGCCTGGTAGAGACCGCGGATCGTCTCCTCCAGGTTGAGCACGTGGATCTTGTGCCGCTTGCCGTGGATGTACGGCTTCATCTTCGGGTTCCAGCGGCTGGCCTGGTGGCCGTAGTGGACACCCGCGTCGATCAGCTCTTGCGCGGTAACGAGAGGCACGTTCGGAAGGTCTCCTTGGCCCGGCGGGACGCCGGAGCCGGGTCGGATGAGCGGTCGGAAATCGGCTCGACAGTCAGACTCGGCAGTCTGAGGGCGGGGGATTCTAGGAATCGATCGGGCCGGGTCAAGCGCGCCGTCCCACTCCCGTCACCGCCCGCCGCTCCGTCCGGGCCCGGGGGGCACGAGGGGGAATGGACTTTTGCGAACGGCCACCTAGACTCCGCGCACCCTCCAACCCCTCTGGACGGGAGCGGAAGCCAGCCGGGTGGGCGGACCCGGCCGGATCGCCCTTCCCTCCCCGCCGCTGCTCCGCAATCGCCGTTTTCGTGCCCGACAAGTCGCTCCAGCTAGCCCCCGGGAAGTCCACGCCCCCCTCTTCCCTCGCCCGGCGCAGGCATGAGAATGCCGCCATGCCGTCCGGAGGCGCCGAACCGACGCCCCCCGCCACCCCCAGTCGGCGGGTCTACCTGCTCAACCACGCCCGGGACCCGCTCGGCGACGTGCTGGCGGCCATGCTTCGCGCCGGCTTCGACGCCACCGAAGCCGGCTCGCTGGCGGAGAGCTCGCGGCTGCTGGCCGAGGCCCGGCCCGACGCGGCGGTCCTCAATCCCCTCGTGCTCGCCTCCGGTGGCGTCGAACTCGAACTGCTGGCCAACCTGCAGCGCGACGACGATCCGGTGCCGGTGATCCTGCTGGTGGAGGACCTGGCGGCGATCGAGGCCGCCCGCCAGCTGCAGCTGCCGCTGCTCGACTTCCTGATCCGCCCCCATTCGCCCCAGGAGTGCGTGCACCGCGTCGAGCTGGCCCTGGCGATGCGCCAGCGCTTCCGTCAGCTCCACTCCCGCGCCCGCTACCTGGAGGGCCAGGTCAGCGTCGACTTCAAGACCGGCCTGATCAGTGAGCTCTACTTCAAGCGCATCCTGCAGCTCGAGTGCAAGCGCGCCCAGCGCCACCAGAACCCGCTGTCGCTGATGCTGCTCGACGTCGACAACTTCAAGGGCGTCAACGACACCACCGAGTACGCCTTCGGCGACGAGGTGCTGCGCAAGGTCGGCGAGGCGCTCAAGCAGAACGTGCGCGAGACCGACTTCGCGGCGCGCATGGGCGGCGACGAGTTCTGCGTGCTGCTGCCGCAGACCACCCCGGCCGAGGCGGTGCAGACCGCGCTGCGCATCCGCCAGCGGGTCTCGGGCATGACCATCAGCAGCGGCGGCTACAGCCGCCAGGTCACCGTCTCGATCGGCATCGACAGCTTCGACGGCCGCTCGCCGGGCTCGATCGACCACCTGCGCCGCAACGCCAACAAGGCCCTGCAGGAGGCCAAGCGGCGCGGCAAGAACCAGGTCTGGCTGCACGCCGGCGGCGAGGCGCCGGGGACCGACGCCGGCGAGGCCGACGAACCGGAAGCCACCAGCAACGCGGGCTCCTAGCCCCCACCCGCGGGCCTCACCCTCGCCTCACCGCTCCGGCGCGCCGAGCGGGGCCTTGCCCAGCGACACCAGGGCCCGCAGCGCGTCGGCGGCGCGGACGTCGATCGGCACCAGGCGTTCCTTCGGCACCAGCAGCAACCGGCCGTTGCCCGGGTTCGGCGAGCCCGGCACGAACACCGTGGCGCGCACGGCGCCGCCCGCCACCGTGGTCTCACCCGTGACCAGCCCGACCTCGTGGCCGCCGTCGGCCTCCACCAGCACGACGCCGCGGAAGAAGCGGTCGCGGCTGGTGTCGTAGCCGAGCACCTCCTTCAGGCTCTGGTACAGCTCGCCCAGCAGCGGCAGCCGCTCCAGCAACCGGTCCATCCGCCGCCACAGGAAGCGGCCGACGAACGTGGTCACGCACAGCCCGACCAGATACACGGCCAGCAGCGCCAGCAGGAGCCCCAGGCCGGGCACGTAGAAGGGCTGCTCCCGCAGCCAGGACCCCGACAACGTCGCCTCCAGCCAGACGATCGAGACGGCAGCGCCGCCGATCGGCAGCAGGGCGACGAGACCGGCGAGCAGACAACGGGTGACGTGGCTGGACGGCGATGCCATGGCGGAAGGCTAGCCCGCCGGCGCCCCCTCAGGCCACCTTCGCCCGCGCCTGCACGAAGCTGTACCAGAACACCGCGTTGGGGTCGCGGCCGACCCGCGCCAGTTCCGCCTGCATGCCGGCCACCACCTGCCCGGAGACCTTGCCGGCCTTCTGCAGCGCCGGCGCGCCGCTCAGCAGCAGCTCGCTCCAGTAGGCCAGGAACTCGGCGCGTTCCCCCGGGGTGCGGTTGTCGAAGTGGAAGGTCTTCACCTCGGTGCGCACGTCGGCACAGCCCACCGCCTGCAGCAGGTTGCCCAGCTTGGCGCCGACGAACGGATCGCCGCCCAGCTCGAGCTGGGTGTCGTTGAACGCCATCCAGAACTGCAGCGTGTTGGGGCTGTACGGATCCAGGAAGAACGTGGCGTTCTGCACCTCGGTGACCACCACCGGCGCGCCCGGCCGCAGCACCCGCCGCACCTCGCCCAGGGTGCGCAGCGGGTCCTCGACGTGCTCGAGGATCCAGCACAGGAAGGCGCCATCGAACCGGCCGGCGGCGAACGGCAGCGTCTCCGCCACCCCTTCCTGCAGCACGTAGCGCCCGCGCGCCCAGGTCCGCGCGCCCAGATGCCGCCGCGCCCGCGTCAGGTTCCGGCGGCTGCGGTCGACGCCGGTGACGTGCAGGTCCGGGAAGCGGCGCAGCAGGATCTCGGTCTGCGCGCCCACCCCGCAGCCGACCTCCAGCAGCGCGCGGCAGCGCCGGAACGGCAGGCGGTCGTGCACCGCGTCCTCCAGGAACCGCGCCTGGTGGTAGAGGCGGTCCTGCTCGTGGACGGTGAAGCCGTGCAGGTAGCCGTGGCGCGGCGGATGGGTCTTCGGCGGCGTCTTCGACTTCGGCTTCGGTTTCGGCTTCGGTTTCGGCTTCGGCATGGCGCGATCGTGGCCGCCGGGCCGATCGCCGGCAAGCGCAGCCCAGGGAGGCCGCCGCGACTCATGGCGCGACGATGCGAGCCAGTCAGGGTCGTGCCCCGGTGTCATCCGGGGGACGGCGCTCGCGCACCTCCAGTCCGGTCGCCGCGTACTCAGCAACCGTCACGACACCCTCACCTGGCTCGTACCACGTGACATCGTCTGGCAGCTCCGATTCGCGACGGCCCGACTCGCCGACGTCGAACACGCTGGCCACGACAATCGAGTCCCCCGCGACCCCCCAGAGCAGGTGGTTCAGGCGCCTCGACACTGCCACGCAGATGCCCGAGGGAACGTGGAAGGCATGCACCGCCAGGAAGGGCCCCAGTTCCGGATCCGCAGCGTCGATCATCGCCACTCGGAACGGACAGCGGTCACCATGCAGACGCCGCAGAACGCGGTCGCGGGTCATCCCTGACCCTCGATCCCGAGCCAGGCGCAGGTACCAAGGTGCTGCTCCATCAACTGACGCGCCGTCCGTTCGGTGACTCCGCCGGCGGCGTAGTCGGCCTTGCGCCGCCACCCATAGAGATCCTGCAGTTCGCTACCCAGGCCGGCACGAAGCTGATCGGCACTCCGCCAGACCTCGCCATGATTGTCGATCCTGCAGGCCCTGCCCAGTTCGAGCAGTCGGGCAATGACGGCCTGGAAGCATGCGTAGTAGAGCCTCGACACTGCCGGCATCGGCAGGCAGGGTGAACGAGCCGAGAGCAGGCTGGCCGCCTTGGCATTCTGCCGGGCGCGCTCGCGCCACGGCTCGGGATTGCGATCTGGCTTCATCTTCCGGTCCGGAGGCTATCCCCGGCCATGCCGCTGGCAACCCCTGGCCGCCGGACCCGAGCCGGACAAGCCGGCTACCGCCGGACCGCCGCGGCGACCTGCAGCGCCAGCACCGCCGGCTCCACCTTCAGCCCCTCGTGCCGGAACGCCTCGCGGCCGTCGCCATCCAGCACCACCAGCAGGTTGCTGTGGCTGAAGTCGCCGCCCTCCACCTCCGTGTAGCGGAAGCCGAGCGCCGCGGCGAACTCGCGCACCGCGTCGGCGCCGCCGTGCAGCAGGTGCCAGCGCTGCGGATCGAGCCCCTCGCGCCGGCCATAGGCCGCCAGCACCGCCGGCTGGTCGCGGGCGACGTCCATGCTGATCAGCAGGAACTCGACGTGGTCCCGGGCCGCCGCCGGCAGCGCCGCGTCGATCGCCTTCAGGTTCTGCACCATGACCGGGCACGCGTACGGGCAATGGGTGAACACCATCGCCGCCACCTGCACGCGGCCCTGCAGGTCCGGCAGCCGCAGCGGACGGTCCTGCTGGTCGCGGAAGGCGTGGTCCAGGTGGTAGATCGAGGTGTCGGGCAGGCCCGGCGCGCGGGCCTTGGCGCTCGGCGCTTCGCCGCCGCAGGCAGACAACAGGCACAGACCCCACGACAACGCAGCTCTCATCGTTCCTCCTGCCGGGCCGCCAGGTCCTGGGCGCAGCGGAAGCCCAGGTTGCGGCCGCAGTACTGGGCCCGCAGGCTGGCGCGGAAGGCCAACCGCATGAACGCGGCGTAGTCCTCCGGCCGCGCCGCGCCGACGGCGCCGGCACCGCAGAACAGGCCCCGTTCCAGGTCGGAATCGCCGCGCGCGTCGCCGGTGACCATCGCCGTCTGGTAGTCCTCGACCCATTCCCAGACGAGGCCGTGCAGGTCGCGCAGGCCGGCGGTGTTGGGCACGCCCTGGCCGACGGGGCCGGGGCCATCGCGGCTGGCGCGGGAGTACCACTCCAGGATCTGCCGGGTCAGGTCGACGGTGGGATCCTCGGCCGGCAGCGCCGCCGCCACCTCCCATTCGGCGGTGGTCGGCAGGCGCCGGCCGACCGAGCGGGCGTAGGCCCGCGCGGCGAACCAGGACACGCCGGTCACCGGCCGGTCGCCGCGTCCGGCGCCGTGGTCGAGGTCGCCGGGCCAGTCGGCCAGGTAGGTCGAGTCGGCGAACAGGCGCTTCACCTGACTGCGCCGCCATTCCGGATGCCGGCCGACGAAGGCCAGGAACTGCGCGTTGGTCACCGCCGTGGCGTCGAGCCGGAACGCCGCCACCGGGATCTCCTTCGGCGCGTCGCGGCCCGGGAACAGCGGCCGGAAGACGCCGGCGGGCACGTCCTGCATGGGGCCCGGCACGGCGTCGCCGATCGTCACCGGCACGGCGGGTGCCGGCGGCGCCGCCACCGGTGCCGGCGGCGCCGGCGGCCGGTCGCCGCCGCAACCGGCCAGCAAGGCACCCACGGTCAGCAACGGCCAACAGCGTCGGTGCAGGTTCATGCGGAGAAGCCTACCGGGCGAGACCGGCCGCGCGCACCTGCGCCACGTGTTCCGGCGAGATCATCGCGTGCGAGTTGCCCCACGAGTTCAGCACGTAGGTCAGCACATTGGCGATGTCCTCGTCGTTGAGGTTCTGGGGAGGCATGACGCCATTCCAGGTCTTGCCGTTGACGACCATCTCGCCCTGCTGGCCGTGGATGATGCCGCGGATCGCGCGGTCGATGTCGGCCATGAGGTAGTCGGACTTCGCCAGCGGCGGGAACTGTCCGGCCATGCCCTCGCCGTTCTTCTGGTGACAGGCAAAACACACCTGCTGGTAGACGCGCCCGCCGAGCGCCTTGCGCTGGGCGAGGCTGCGCCCACCGGCGGGCGCGGCGGCGGGCGTGGTGGCTGCGGGCGTCGGAGCCGGCGTGCTGGCCGTCGTGCTGGCCGGCTTGGTCGCGGGCGCTGGTGCCGCCGCTCCCTCGCCGCCGCAGGCGACGGGGAAGGCGAGGGCGGCCAGGAGGAGCAACGTGGTGCGATGGGCGCGCATGATGGATCGGCCTACTTCGGCGGGCCGGCCTTGCGGATCTCGGCCACCTGCTCGGGGGTGACCATGTCGCCCTTGTTGCCCCACGAGTTGAGCACGTAGGTCATCACGTTGGCGACGTCCTCGTCGTTGAGCGTGGTCGCCGGCATCACGCCGTTGTACTTCTGGCCGTTGACGACCATCTCGCCCTGCTGGCCGTAGATCACGCCGCGGATCGCCCGCGGGATGTCCGCCATCAGGTAGTCGGAGCCGGCCAGCGGCGGGAAGGCGCCGGGCATGCCCTGGCCCTTGTTCTGGTGGCAGGCGAAGCAGACCTGCTGGTAGACGCGCGCGCCGAGCGCCTGCCGCTGCGCCTTGGTGCGGTTGGACGGCGGCTCGGCGGGCTTGGCCACGCCCTCGGGCAGCGGCATGGTCTGCACCGCGGAGCCCTCCTGGTGGTAGACGCCCTCGGCCTGCTTGCCCGAGTAGATCTCCTTGTCCTCGGGTCCGTCGGCCTTCAGCATGCCGAGCGCGCCCTTGTTGAAGGTGCGGAAGATGGAGTGGTCGACGATGATGTAGGTGCCGGGCACGTCCATCTTGAACTCGACGATCGCCGAGCCGCCGGCGGGCACCAGCGTGGTCTGCACGTTGCGATTCACCGTCGAGCCGCCCTCCGGGTAGACGGAGTCGAAGATCTCGCCGATGACGTGGAAGCTCGACACCAGGTTGGGGCCGCCGTTGCCGACGAACAGGCGCACGGTCTCGCCGACCTTGGCGGTGATCGCCTTGTCGCCGACCAGGGCACCGACCGAGCCGTTGAACAGCACGTAGTCGGGCTGCTCCTTGAGGGCCTTCTCCATGCTGAACGGCTGGTAGCCGGCCTGACCGTAGGCGCCCTCGGTGTAGAAGTCGCCCTGGCAGAGGTAGTACTCCTTGTCGACCTTGGCCAGGCCCTCCTTCGGCTCGACGAAGATCAGGCCATACATGCCGTTGCCGATGTGCATGCCGACCGGCGCGGTGGCGCAGTGGTAGATGTAGAGGCCGGGGTTGATCGCCTTGAACGAGAACTGCGTGCTCTTGCCGGGCGCGGTGAACGACGAGGCGGCGCCGCCGCCGGGGCCGGTGACCGCGTGCAGGTCGATGTTGTGCGGCAGCTTGTTGTCCGGGTGGTTGTGCAGGTGGAACTCCACCAGGTCGCCCTCGCGGACGCGGATGAAACTGCCCGGGACCGTGCCGCCGTAGGTCCAGAACGTGTAGTCGACGCCGTCCGCGATCGGCGCCGTGAACTCCTTGATCTCCATGTCGACGATCAGCTTGGTGGCGTGCTTGCGGGTGATCGGCGGCGGCACGTGCGGCGGCGCCGTGAGCACGGCCTTCTCCTCGCCGACGATGCGATCCCAGCCGGGCGCCAGGGCAGGCGCGGCCTGGCCGGCGGCGGGTGCGGTACCGGCTGGCTGGCCGGGCTTGCCGGCCTGGGTGTCGCTGCCGCCGCAGGCGGCGAGCAGCACGAGAGCGGAACTGGTCGCCACCAGGGCGACGCCACGCGAGCGCGACGAACGTTGCATCGGGTCCTCCGGATGAAAGGTCACGACGGTCCAACACCGCCGGCGGGCACTGATTTCAGACATTTTTGTCCGCAATGCGGCGGGGGTCGCAGGGCTAGGATTGCGGCCGATGAACCTGGTCCTGCTGGAGCCCGGTGAGGTCGACGGCGAAGGCCGCGCCGTGCTGCGCGACGAGCGGGCTACGCACATGCGCGTAGTCCTCGGCGTGGCGCCGGGCCGGAGCGTGCGGATCGGCCTGCGCAACGGACCGCTGGGCGAGGCGGCGGTGGAGGCCGTGCAGGACGAGGCCGTGGTGCTCCGCTGCCGCTTCGGCGCGGCGCCGCCGCGGCCCGAGGACGTGCTGCTGCTGGCGGTGCCGCGACCGAAGGTGCTGCAGCGCCTGCTGGAGCACGCCACCGCCATGGGCTTCGGCCGCATCGTGCTGTTCCGCAGCTGGCGCGTCGAGAAGAGCCACCTGCAGAGCCAGGTGATGTCGCCGGACGGGCGTGCCCCCCACCTGGGCCGCGGCCTGCAGCAGGGGGTGCGCACCCACGAGCCGGCGGTGGCCTTCTTCCCGCTGTTCCGGCCGTTCGTCGAGGACCATCTGCCGGAACTCGGCCTGCCGGAGCATCGCTTCGTCGCCCATCCGGGCGCCGCCGGCGCCGCCGGGCATCGGCTGCCGGCAGCGGCGCCGTTCGCCCTCTGCCTCGGCCCCGAGGGCGGGTTCCTGCCCTACGAGGTGGCGCAGCTGCAGGCCCGCGGCTTCCGGCCGCTGGGCCTCGGGCCGCATCCGCTGCGCACCGAGACGGCGCTGCCGGCCCTGTGGGGCCAGCTCGACCTGCTGCGGCAGCAGCAGCGGGAAGGGCAGCCATGAGCCACCTGCGGGCCGGAGTGGTGGGTTGCGGCGCCCGCGGTGCGTGGTCGGTGGCGCGGATCCGTGACCACGGCCAGTGCGAGGTGGTGGCAGCCTGCGATCCGGACCCGGCGGCGCGGGAACACCTGCGCACCGAGCTGGGCGTCGGCATCCTGTGCGAGGACCACGAGCAGTTGCTGCAGACCGGCGTCGACTTCGTCGTGCTGGCCTCGCCGCCGGGCCTGCATCTGGAGCAGGTGCTGGCCGCCGCCGCCCAGGGCGTGCACTGCCTGCTGCACGCGCCGATGGCGCGGAACGGCAGCGAGGCCGCCGCCATGGTCGCCGCCGCCGACCGGGGCGGCGTGCGGCTCGGCGTGCTGGTGCCCGGCCAGGGCGATCCGATGCTCGACGAGCTGCGGCAGATGATCACCGACGACTTCCTCGGCGCGCCGGTGCTGGCCCACTGCATGCACGGCGACGACCGGGCCATGCGCAACCCGGCGCCGGCGGGCCACTGGCGACGCGATCCGGCCCTGGCCGGCGGCAACGCCTTCCTGCAGCTGGCGGCGGAGGAGATCCACCTGGCCGCCTGGCTGCTCGGCCGCGACGCCACCGCGGTCGGCGCGCAGGCCAGCATGGGCTTCACGGCGCAACCGCAGGACACCGCCGCCGCCACCGCGGTGCTGCGCGGCGGCGCCCTGCTGACCGTGGCCACCAGCCATCTCTGCCGCGGCCGCGCGTTCATGGTGCACGGCACCGACGGCGCCGCCCTGGTGGGCATCGACCGCCTGCTGCTGCGCGGCCGCAAGCGCTGGCCCGGCCCGCTGCTGCCCTACCCGCAGCCCTTCGCCATGACCAGCATCCTGCGCGCCGAGGCCGAACCGGCGGCGGCGGCGCAGGCAGCGGCGCTGGAGCCCCACGCCCGCTTCGCCCGCTGGATCGACGACCGTGACGGCTTTCCGTGCCCGGCCGAACAGGGCCTGCAGGACATGCTGGTGCTCGATGCGCTCGGCCGGGCGATGCGCAGCGGCGCCACCGAGCCGGTCACGCCCGGGCCAGGCTGACCGGACAGGTCTCGCCGAACAGCAGCTTCGGCCCGATCGCCACCAGGGTCTCCGGCCACACGGTGACGCGGCACTTGACGATGCGCGAATCAGGGAACATGGCGCGCAGATCGCCGGCCCCCAGCAGGTGGACGTCGGTGAAGTCGATGCCGGACATGTAGCGGCGCTGCAGGTGGTGGTAGGCGTAGAGGCGGGCGACCCGGCGCATGGCGTTGCGCGGCAGCCAGCTCACCAGGGGCAGCCGGGTGTGGAACTCGAACGGGAACCAGCGATTGGGCGTCGTCACGAACCAGCTCCGGCCGACCCGCTGGATCTCCCGCGCCATCTGCAGCTGGTCACGGCGATCGCCGACGTGCTCGATCACCGCGTTGCTGTAGACGAAGTCGAACGACTTGTCGGGGAACGGCAGCGACCGGGCGTCGGCCTGCTGCGTGGTCACCTCCGGGTAGGCTGTGCGCACCGCCGCCAGGTGCTCCGGCAACAGGTTGACCGCGGTGATGTTGCGCCGGTCGGGGAAGCGCTCGAGGATCTGCTCGTGCGGGCCGCCGACCTGGCTGCCGATGTCCAGCACGCGCTCCCGGCCGGTGAAGTGGAAGTGCTCCGCCAGCAGGTCCATCTTCAGGGACCGGGAACGGCGCGACAGGCGCTCGAACAGGGAGGTGACGGGGTTGGCCATCGACTGCCGGATTCCGGCGCCGGTTGGAAGTGCGCAGGAGGCTATTCCACCGCGGCACCGGCGCAACCGGGCCGTTACCGGTCCCTCCCGAAGCGGGACCGCGGGCGGCGCTGGCCGGGGCGTCCGATCGCGCCGTTCCGCCGGCGGCAGCGGCGTCAGAACGCCGGCCGGAAGGCGTCCCACATGTCGCCGGTCCAGCCGATCCAGGCGCGGGTCCAGCCCGGCGGTTCGGCGGCGAGGTAGCGGTCCATGTAGTCGAACAGCGGCGGGTGGTGCCAGGCATCCACCAGCCCCATCATGCGGGTGGCCAGCACGTAGCCGACCCAGGCATTGGCGGTGCAGCACCGCCGGTAGGGGTCCCCCTGCCAGTCGCGGTTGTCCTGGTTGGGCCAGGAGGCGTGGGCGAAACCCCAGTCCGGCGTGCCCAGGTCGGCGGTGGTGTAGCTGCCGAAGCCGAAGTTGATGGCGTTGTTGGCGGTGCGGCTCACCACGAAGGTCTGGCAGTCCTCGCCGAACACGGTCCGGAAGCTGCCGTCGGGGCGGCGCAGGCTCGGGTGGCTGCGGCCACAGCCCAGCATCTCCGCATCGCCGAGCAGGGCGCCGGCGAACAGGATCGGGAACTTGCGGCCCGAGCCGTGGCCGCCCTCGCCGGGCCAGAAGCAGCCGTTCTGCACGTTGCCCCAGTTGTCGATGCCGAGCTGCACCAGCCGGATCACCAGCGGGCGCTTCTCGACGTCGGCGAACGCCATGTTGACCAGCAGCGCCGCCTGGCCGACCTCGGCGGCGAGGTCGCGGCCGTAGTCGGGCATGTTGCGCACCGGATGCAGCATCCGCGACGGCCAGTTGGAACGATGGTCGAGCCAGACCCGGGCGAAGCCGTCGGCGACCGGCCCGATCGCCGGCGTGGCCGGCAGCAGCGGCACCCGCTGCAGGCGGTGCCACTGCAGCATCCCGGCGTCGAACTGCACCCGCTTGTCGGCGCCGGCGTAGGGCGGCCGGAAGGCCTCGTGCGGCGGCACCTCGTCGACGCAGGTCAGCACGGCGGCGGCCTCGAGCTGCGGCACCAGGTTGCCGAGGTGGCTCTCGGTCGAGATCAGGCTGTCGCCGGGTCGCAGGCGCAGCGGCCGCGACGAGGTCACGCCCCAGGCCACGTTGAGCTCCGGCCGGTAGAGGTGCTCGTTGCCCGGGCCGTAGAGCGCGCCGTCGTAGCCGTGCTCGGGCCGCGCCGGGTCGGGGTTGATCATCGAACCGTGCAGCACACGGCCCTGCTGCACCGTGGTGCGCGGCGTGATGTCGGTGACCAGCACCTCGCCGACCACGAACCAGTCGCCGTTGGCGAAGCGACCCGCCGGCACCGGCGCGGCGAAGGTCCAGGTGAAGCCCCACTGACGGATGCTGGTGACCTGGGTCACCGCCGCGTCCGGCGGCCCGATGCGGGCCCGCAGGCCCGGCGTCGCACCGATGCCGGCGGCGTTCAGGCCGGCCTGCGCGAAGAACGCCTGGCCGCGGCAGGCGAAGCCGCGCAGCGACGGATCGGGCGGCAGCGCGACGGTCCAGGCGGCACCGCCGCCGGCGGCGTGGAACGGCTGCTGCAGCAGCGGGCCGGTGTGCAGGGCGCAGCCCGGCATGCCCACGGCACCGAGGTCCAGCGGCAGCCGCAGGCCGCGCCACCAGTCGCTGTCGGCGCCGAGAAACAGCCAGCCGAACGCCTGCGGCGGCAGGTTGGCCGCGAGGAGCTGGCTGCTGCCGCCGACCCGCGGCACCCGGCCGAACGTCAGCGAGGCGGCGATGCCACCGTGGCCACCGCAGCCAGGGCCGAGGATCTCGACGCCGCCCTGGGCCGCGGCCAGGCCGACGAGGCAGCAAATGGCGACGAGCCTGGCGAACAGCGACTTCATGCGGGCGGTCCCTACGCGACACCCTGCACCGCGGGCTCGGGTTTCTCGCGTCGCGACCGATCGGGAAGATCCGGCGCCGAGCTTCGTCCGATGGCCCGTTCCGCGTCCGAGGCTCCCCCGCCGGGCCTGGCCGCGCAGCCACCGGCGGCGACCGCGCCGCGGTACCGCGTCGGTGGCCTATGCTTGCCCACCGCCGCAATGAACCGTCGCGCTGCCCTCCTGACCCTGGCCCTGTCGATCACCGCCGTGATCGCGGTGGTGCTGGCCCTGCCCGGCGGCGGGCCCGAGGCTCCGGCGGCGATGCCCGGTGGCACCGCACCGCCGGTGGCATCGGCCGATGGCAGCAGCGCCGCGCCGACCGTGGCCCCCACCGGTGCGATCGTCGCGCGGGAAGGCCACGAACGGGTGGCCGTGCGCGCCGAGCCGGAGAGCGGCGCCGATCAGACCCAGGGCGTGCGCGGGCGCGTGGTCGGCGCCGATGCGGCGCCCCTGCCGGGGTTGCGGGTCTACCTGGTCGAGAGCCCCGCCAACAATCCCTTCGCGCAGTGGCAGGCCATGCAGCACGGCGTGCCGAGCCTGCCGGCGGCGTTGGCCACCACCGCCGCCGACGGCACCTTCGCGCTGGGCATCCGGCACGCCTCCGACCGGCAGTTCGACGTGCGGGTCCTGGCCGACGACCACGCCGACGCGCGCGTCGGGCCGGTGGTGCTGGCTGCCGGCGACTGGTTCGACGCCGGCACGATCCGGCTGGAGGCCGGCAGCGTGATCCGCGGGCGGGTGACGATCCAGGGCACCGAACTGCCCGCACCGATGGCGACGGTCAGCCTGCTCACCGGCAACGCCTTCGAGAGCCTGCTGCAGGCCGGGCTGCCCGGCCGCGAGCGGGGCCTGTTCGCCACCGTCGATGCCAACGGCCACTACGAGATCCGCCACGCCCCCACCGGCGGCCTGTGGACGCTGCAGGCGGTGGCGCCCGGCTTCGCCGCCCTGCGGAAGGGCCAGGTCGAACTGGGGCCGGCGCAGGCCGCCCGGGTCGACTTCGCGCTGCCCCGCGGCCACGCGATCCAGGGCAACGTCGGCGATCCGGCCGGCGCCGGCATCGCCTCGGCCCGGGTCCTGGCGGTGCCGCTGCGCGGCGAGCCGATCGAACTGGAGACCTACACCGACGAACGGGGCGACTTCGAGGTGCTCGGGCTGCGTGAGGGCCCGCACCGCCTGCGGGTGGTCGCCCGCGGCTTCCAGCCCCGCGACGAGCAGCCCGTCGAGGCCGGCGCCCGCGGGCTGCGCCTGCAGCTCGAGGCGACCGGGTCGGCCCTGGTCCGGGTGCGCGATCCGGATGGCCGGACCGTCGGCCGCTTCGCGCTCGGGCTGCGCCGCTGGTTCCCGGAGCAGGGCGGCCAGATCGGGCTGGTGCCCAACGTCCCCGACATGTCGGTGCGACCGGACGACCTGCGCGACGGCACGCTGCGCGTCGAGGGCATCGAGCGCGGCACCTATGCCTTCCAGGTGGTGGCCGAACCCTGGGCCAAGGCGCTGTCGGCGCCGTTCGAGGTCGGTCCCGGCCTGCCGCCGCCGGCGGTCGAGGTGCACCTGCACGGCGGCGTCACCCTGGTCGGCCAGGTGCTCGACGAGACCGGCCAGCCGCTCGAGGGCGCCGAGGTGACCACCCAGCCGAACGGCGCCGACGAGGACAACCCGCTGCACCGGATGCTGCAGAGCCTCGCCCCCGACAAGATCACCCGGCATGTGGCGCGCACCGACGCCCAGGGCCGCTTCCGGCTGCCGGCGCTGGCCACCGCCGACTACCAGCTCCGCATCGCCCACGCCGAGCACTGCACCGCGGTGCTGCGCGACCTGATCGTGACCGAGCGGGGCGAACGCAGCCTGCCGCCCATCACGCTGTCGCGGGGTGCGGTCCTGCAGGGCGTGGCGATGGTCGATGGCCGGCCCCGGGGCCAGATCCGGATCGTCATCGGCCCGCCGGCGGTGGCCATGGCCGCGGCCGCCACGGCGGCGCCCGGCGCCCCCGCCAACGTCGCGCTGGTGCGCGGCGAGACCGTGTCCAACAATGACGGCTCGTTCGTGCTGCCGCGGCGCCTGCCACCCGGCACCTACGAGGTGAAGGCCGCCCAGCTCGCCGGGGACGGCCCCGACCAAGATCTCTTCCGTCAGCTGCTCGAGTTCAAGCAGACCGCGGTCACCATCGCGGTCCGCCCCGGGCAGCCCATCGTCCAACAGAACCTGAACGTCATCACGCAACGCTGAGCCTCGAGGATTCCGTGAACAGCGCCGCCAAGATCCTGGTGCCCCTCTGCCTGCTGGCCGCCGTCGCCGCCGGTGCCTTCTACCTGCTCGGTTCGGACCCGGTCCGGCCGCAGCCGGCGCCGACCCAGCCCCAGCCCACCCAGCCCGAACAGCCCCCCACGCCGCCACCGGTGACGCCGGTGCAGGGGGGTACCCAGACCACCCAACCCGAGCAGCCGCGGGTCGACGTGCGGGTCGAGGCCGACAACCAGTCCGGCAAGGACCTGCCGCAGGGCGTGACCGGCCGCGTCATCAACCCGAACGGCGGCATCGTCGCCGGCGCGGCGGTGTTCCTGCTCCGCTCCGCCTCGACCAACCCGATCGACATCTTCCTGGCCAACAAGCGCGGCGAGGCGATCCCGCCGGTGGCGGTGACCAGGACCGGCCCCGACGGCCGCTTCCGGGTCGGCAGCCGCGAGTTCGACCAGGCCTACGACGTGCGCGTGGTCACCGACGACTATCCCGAGTTGCAGCACCGCGGCGTCAAGATCCGCGAGGGCGACTGGTACGACGCCAAGGACCTGCAGCTCGAGCTGGGCCTCGTCGTGCAGGGTCGCCTGCTGGAAGAAGGCAGCCAGCGGCCGATCGCCGCCGGCACGGTCTACCTGCAGTCGACCAACGCCGCCCACTCGCTGCTGGCCACGCCGGGCCGCGAGAAGGGCCTGGTGGCGCAGACCGACGGCATGGGCTTCTTCCGCTTCACCAACGCGCCCCGCGACACCTCGATCAGCCTGGCCGGCGAGGCCCAGGGCTACGCCCGTGCCGAGCGGCTCAACCTGATCCTCAAGCAGGACCAGCAGAACGAGTTCGACATCGAGCTGGCCCGGGGCCTGCCGATGTCCGGCGTGGTGGTCGACGCCCGCGGCAACGGCATCCGCAACGCCCAGGTCACCGCCACGGCGATCTCCAGCAAGGTGCCGCAGACGGCGCAGACCGTCACCGACAGCGACGGCCGCTTCCTGCTGCAGGCCCTGCGCGAGGGGCCGTTCCAGCTGGTGGTGTCGGCGCTGATGTACGAGGAGCGGGTCGAGAAGGGCATCATGGCCGGCACCACCGACCTGAGCATCAAGCTCGAGCAGCGCGGCAAGGCGCGGCTGCAGGTGCTGGCCCGCAACGGCACGCCGCTCAAGGACTTCACGGTGTCGCTGAAGCGCAGCTTCCCGAACAGCCCGATCGGCATCGGCAACGTGCCGGAGTTCCGCGACGTGCGGGTGACGCCGCGCGACTTCGACGGCGCCTTCGCCGTCATCAAGGGCATCCCGAACGGCGACTTCGTGTTCCAGGTGCACGCCGACCGCCACGCCAAGACCCTGTCGCAGCCGTTCACGGTGACCGCCGGCAGCGAGATCGACCCCGAGGTCGTGGTGCAGATGGACCTGGGCGGCACCCTGGTCGGCCAGGTGGTCGACGACCGCGGCGCGCCGGTGGCCGGCGCCGTGGTGTCCACCGACATGAACGGCGGTTTCGCCGCCGAGACCGAGTTCGGCCAGCTCTTCAAGTCGTTCATGCCCGACCGGGTCACCAAGGCCTCGACCCGCACCGGGCCCGACGGCCGCTTCAAGCTGTCGCTGCTGGCCTACGGCGAGTACATGGTGCGCGTCGCCCACCCGGACTTCTGCGAGGGCTCGCACACCAACATCAAGGTCGAGACCGAGGCCGAGACGGTGCTGCCGACGGTCGCGCTCGCGGCCGGCGCCGTGGTCCACGGCTACGTCACCTTCGACGGCCAGCCCACCGGCCAGGCCAAGGTGCAGATCGGCCCGCCGCAGAACGCCCAGCCCGAACTCGACCCCAGCGGCCAGCCCAGGATGATGTTCATGGCCACCGCCATCACCCAGAACGACGGGACGTACGTGTTCCCGAAGCGGGTGCCGCCGGGCAACTACCAGATCCACGCCAGCAAGAGTGCCGGCGACAACAACCCGTTCGTCACCCTGCTGCAGGTGCGGCAGACCCAGCGGGACCTGCCGGTGATCGCCGGCCAGCGCGAGATCGTGCAGAACTTCAACATCCCGGGGCAGTAGCCCCGGGACGGAGCGCCGCGGGGCCCGGCCCCGCGGGCCGCTACTCGCCGATCGCGGCCGCCACCAGGCAGCCCTTGGCCACCGCCGTCAGGGCCTCCTCGGCGCGGAAGATCCGGCCGACCGGCAGCGGGAAGTCGATCTTGGCGAACTCGTCGCGGAACACCTCGATGAAGCCGCCGACCAGGCTGGTGCCGCCGGCGCAGGCGATGTCCACCGGCTGGTTGAAGGTCGGCATGTTCTTGCCCGACTCGAACCGCGCCTTGATGTTCTGCAGCACGTAGTTGATGAGGTTGCGGTAGTAGATCGCCACCGCCTCCTCCTCGCGGGTCTTCGGGTCGCGGATGTCGATGCCCCGCTCCTTGATGAAGGCCGCCTTGCTGCGCGGCACGCCCAGCACGTTGGCGACGTTCTTGTCGATCCAGTCGCCGCCGCGGGCCACCGAGAACGACAGGC
>CAZMGG010000032.1:0-5899 GCA_964565715.1 uncultured candidatus Brocadiaceae bacterium
CTGCTGCGCGGCGCGTTCCAGAACCAGGTGCGGATCGCCACCGACCTGGGCTTGCAGAACTTCCTGCTCGTGTCGGCGGTGGATCAGCCGACCCTGCTGCCCGGCGTGCTGTCGCTCGGCATCGGCGCGCAGTTCACCTCCCTGGCGGTGGCGCTGGGGCCCCTGCAGGGCGACGCCCGCGGCATCGTCAATGCCACCCTGACCGTGCCGCTGACCGTGCCGGGCCAGACCCGGCTGTGGTTCCAGGCCATCGCCTTCGATCCCCTGGCGCCGGCGCTGCCGGTGCCGGCGTCCCTGGCGGTGCCGTCGCTCTGCTGGTAGCGCCGCTCAGTCCTTGAGGTGTCGGCACACCGCGGCGGTGAAGCCCCTGGTGTCCAATGTGCCGCCCAGGTCGCGCGTGCGCTCGCCGTTCTCGATGGCCTTGCGCACCGCCTGGTCCAGCATCGCGCCCAGTCCGCGGAAGCCGCAGTGGGTGAGCAGCATGGCGAACGCCAGCAGCGCCGCCGACGGGTTGCACACCCCCTGGCCGGCGATGTCGGGGGCGGTGCCGCCGGCCGGGTCGAACATCGCCAGCCGCACGTCGCCGTTGCCGTCGAACGAGTAGGACGCGCTGGCGCCGAGCCCGATGCTGCCGACCATGCCGCAGGCCAGATCCGACAGGAAGTCGCCGTACTCGTTGGGCGTCACCACCACGCGGAACGCCTCGGGCTTGATCACCAGCTTGTAGAGCAGGGCGTCGAACAGCTCGCTGTGGTGCGCCACCTCCGGGAAGCCCTTGGCCACGTCACGCACGATCTCCTCGAACAGGCCGTCAGTGGCCTTCTGGATCGTGTGCTTGGACGCGCTGCACACGCCCACCCCGAGCCGCTGGGCCAGGCGGAACGCGAACAGGGCGGCCTCGCGGCACGGCCGCCGCTCGATGACCCGGATCGACACCGCGGCCTCGCTGCCGATGCGGCGGCCGGCGTCCTCGTAGGTGCCGCCGACGGCGATGCGCACGATGTGCAGGTCGACCTGGCCGTCGTGCCGCCGCGGCACGCCCGGGATGTTGGCCACCGGCCGGTGGATCACCGAGAAGTCGAAGCGCTCGCGGAGCACCTTGTTGGGGCTCTCCTTCTCGGTCACGGTCGGATACTTCAGCGCCACCCGGGTGGCCTGCATCGCCTGTTCGGCCTGCTGGTAGGCCGCGCCGGCGTCCTTGCGCCGGGTCGCCAGGGACAGGTCCACGGGCGTGAACAGGACCTTGAGCGGCAGCGCCTCGGCGACCTGGTGGACGCTCTGCGACAGTTCGGCGGAGATGCCGTCGCCGAGGAACTCGGCGACCTTCAGGGATTCGCGATCGGGCATGACGGGTGCAGGGGGTTCCCGCCGGCAACTGGCGGCGGGAAGGGGGAATTCCAGCATGGCCGGTGCAGGGTCGGAACCGGCGGGGGGAAACCTCTTATCCTTGCGCCATGCCAGCCGTCCACCACGCCCTGGGTCTGGGGCTCCTCCTGCTCGCCGCCTGCGGGGCGCCGGTTGTCGTGACCAGCCCGATGGGCGGCCAGACCCTCGATGCCAAGGAGACTCCGATGCCCGCTTCCCCCGCGCCCCACGTCGTCGCCGAGAGTCTGCAGGTCGAGACCGCGACCTTCGCGCTCGGTTGATTCTGGGGTCCGGACTCCCGGTTCGGGAGTCTCCCCGGCGTCCTGCGCACCCGCGTCGGCTACGCCGGCGGCAGCAAGCTGAATCCGACCTACCGGGACCTCGGCGACCACACCGAGGCGCTGCAGGTGGACTTCGATCCGAAGGTGATCGGCTACCAGCAGCTCCTGGACGTGTTCTGGCGCGAGCACGACCCGTGCGGTACGAGCTGGTCGGTGCAGTACAAGGCGATCCTGTTCCACCAGGGCGACGCGCAGCGGCAGGTAGCCGAGGCCTCGGCGAAGCAGGTGCACGTGCTGCGCGGTCGGCCGGTGACCACCGAGGTGCGGCCGGCGGGGCGCTTCTGGCTCGCCGAGGACTACCACCAGAAGTACGCGTTGAAGCGGGAGCGGGCCCTGCTGGCCTCCCTGCAGGCGATCCATCCGACCGAGGCGGAACTGCGCGAGTCGACGGCCGCCGCGCGCCTCAACGCCCATGTCTACGGCGACCTGGACCTGGCGACCCTGCGGACCGAACTGGCGGCGCTGGGGCTCGAGACGATCGGCGTGGACCGCGTGACCGGCGTGCGGCGCAGATCGTGACCCTGGGCTAGCGTCCGCCGAGCACCCGCAGCACCAGATCGACCACCACCACGTAGGCGTTGCTCCAGGCGTCCTCGCGCAGGAACTGCACCGGCAGCCCGGGCGAGCCGACGTAGGGCCGCAGCACCCAGGCCAGCTGGATCGCCACGAACACGTAGAGCAGGCTCCAGGCGTAGCGGACCTGCCGGTGCCGGGGATTCCGCTGCACCAGCGCCGCGTAGTGCCGGTTGAGCACGATCTGGCCGGTGAGCGTCGCGACCGCGAACTGCACGCCGTTGCCGAGCAGGGCCAGATCGTGGTCGATGCCGCACGCGTACCAGAACGCGCACAGCGGCGCGAGGCTGGCCAGCGCCGCCGCCATGCCCGCCTGGGCCGCCAGCACGCCGCGACAGGCGGCGGCGAAGTCGTCGCGCAGGCCGAGCACCGCGTTGAGCACGTAGAAGCTCGGCAGCACCAGGACTCCCGACCCCAGCAGCAGCAGCGGCACCTTGAGCGCGGAACAGGCCGACTGCAGCAGGCGGCCGCCATGGCTGCCCATCACCGCGCCGTGCAGCGCGGCGCCGAGCACCACCACCAGCAGCAGCGGCCGCCAGGGCGAGGCAGGTTCGCCGACGCGGAACCGGCCCTGGCCGCGCAGCAACCGGTCGAACTCCGCGGCCAGGGCGGTCATCTCAGCCGGCCAGCAGGTTGCGGAGCGCCAGCAGCAGCGCCTGCAGGAAGTTGGATTCGCGCTCGCGGAACATCTCGAACGGCTGGCCGGGCACGCCGATGAAGGGCCGCAGGATCCAGCCCATCTGCGCGCCGACCACGCCGTAGACCACCACCCAGACGTGGAACACGCTGCGCGAACGCTGCTGGGCGTGGCGCGGCAGGGGCGGCGGCGGGGGAGTGCCGGCGCCGGCCTCGGCATCCGGCACCGCCGGCGGCGGGGCCGCGAACATCGCGTCGGTGGCGCGGCGCAGCACCGCCAGGCTGATGAAGCCGGCGATGGCGAAGAAGGCCACGTTCAGCACGATCATGAACCAGTAGCTCTCGGTGCTCAGCGTGAAGAAGCCCAGCACCGGGCCGAGGCTGGCCAGCACCGCCAGGTCGATGGCGATCGCCACCAGCATCAGCCGCAGCAGCGCGCCGAAGCGGAGCGGCGACTGGTTGAGGGCCGAGAACACGTAGAGCGACGGGAAGGTCACGCCGAGCGTCAGCAGGAACAGCAGCGGGACCTTCACGACCGACGCCACGAGCTGGGCCCAGCAGCCCTCGCCGCCGCGCAGCACGGCGTAGAGCCCCATGAACGCGCCGTAGCTGGCGCCGAGCAGGAGGCCCACCAGGACCAGGGTGCGGACCGGCACGGCCAGCCGGCCGGCCTGCAGGTCCTGGCGCTGCGTGTAGCCGCCGCGCAGCAGTTGGTCGATCGCTCGCAACAGTTCCATCGAGGGCCTCCAGGCGTGCCGGAGCTTAGCGGGCCGGCATGCGGTCGCTTCCGGCTTTCCTGGCCGCCGCCAACGTCGGCCCGCCGCGCTGCCGGCCCTGCACCACCGAGAGCACCCCCGCTGCTGGATCATGGCGGGCCGATCCCGTCACATCTCGACGATGACGATCTACCTCGACCTCACGAGGGAGTTCAACGCCGGCCGGTTGCGCACGATCCTGTGCAGCGGCCAGGCGGTCGTGCTGCTGCGACTGGCAATCGCCTCCGCGCCTACCTGAGGGCCAGCGAGCCGTTCGCGCGGGCCTGGTCCGGCGTGGAGCAACGCACCCAGGGTCTGCCGTTGGCAGGCGCGCACGCGATCGTGGTAGCCTGTGCGGAGCGATGGCTGCCCATGGTGAACCCCGCGACGAGTTCCTGAGCCAGGAAGACCTCGATCTCCGGAACGTCCCGTATGCGGAACTGCTGGCCTGGTGGGAGCTGTTCCTGCACCAGGCGCAGGCGTCGAATGACCTCGACGAGGACGAGTACTCGCATGGTGTCTATGCGCTGCCGCGCGCCGAATGGCCGTGGCAGCCGGGCGAGCCCGAGGCGCCCTCTGGCGCGGGGCCGTGACGCTGACGGTGGCGCCGTTCAGCGGTCGCCGGCGCCGTCCGGCGGCAGGTCGAAGCGCACGCCGACGCCGCGCACCGTGTGCAGGAAGCGCGGCGCCGCCGGGTCGGGCTCGAACAGCTTGCGCAGGCGCAGGACCAGGTTGTCCAGCGTCCGCACCGTCGGCAGCGCGCGGCTGCCGAACAGGTGTTCGATCATCGTGCGCCGGGCCACGACGGTGCCGGCGTGGGCCCAGAGCAGCTTGAGCAGCTTGGTCTCGGTGGCGGTGAGCGCCACGTCCTCGCCGTCGTGGGTGCGCGCCGCCATCGCCCGGAAGTCGACGCGGTTGCCGCCGAACTCGAGGATCTCGACGCCCGGGGCAGGCGGCGGCCGGCGGCGGAGCTGGGCGTCGACCCGCAGCAGCAGTTCGCGCAGGTGGAACGGCTTGGTGACGTAGTCATCGGCGCGGAGCTCGAGGCCTTGGATCCGGTCGCGGTCGCTGGCGCGGGCCGAGAGGATGATCACCGGCGTGTCGTCGCCGGCGGCCCGCAGGCGGCGCAGGACCTCGAAGCCGTCGAGGCCCGGCAGCATCACGTCGAGGAGCAGCAGGTCGATGCCGCCGCGTTCCATCCGGGCCAGGGCATCGGTGCCGGTCCGCGCCAGTTCGGCGTGGTGGCCCTCGACGGTGAGGTTGTCCACCAGCATCTCGCCGAGCGGCCCCTCGTCCTCAGCGACCAGGATCCAGCGGCTCACGTGGCACCGCCGCTGGCCGGCAGCCGGACGGTGACGGTGGCGCCGCGGCCGGGGCCCGGGCTGTGGATCGCGACGCTGCCGCCGTGGGCGCGCACCAGCTCGCGGACCAGGTAGAGGCCGAGGCCGGCGCCGCCGGCGGCCTGGCCGGCGCCGCGGAAGAACGGCTGGAAGGCGCGCTGCAGGTCGGCGGGCGTGAGGCCGCGACCCTGGTCGGCGACGGTGACTACGGCATCGGCGCCGTCGCGGCGCACGGTCAGGGCGACCGTGGCGCCGGGGTTGGAGTACTTCACGGCGTTGTCGAGGAGGTTGCGGAGGACGAGCTGGATGCGGTCCGGGTCGCGGGAACAGGGCGCCGCGGTCATCTCTGTGGCGCAGAGTTGGATGCCGGCGGCCTCGGCCCGGGTCGCCATGGCGGCGACGGCCTCACGGGCGTCGGCGGCCAGGTCACCGGGTTCGCGGTAGACGGCGTGGCCGGCGCCGCGGAGGCCGGCCACGGTCAGCAGGTTGGTGAGGCCGCGTTCGAGGCGTTCCAGCTCGAGCAGGCCCGAGGCGAAGTAGCGCGCGCGCTTGTCCGGCGGGACGCGCTCGGCCTGCAGCGACTCCAGCAGGAGGCGCACGGTGGCGAGCGGCGTCTTCAGCTCGTGGGTGGCGCCGGCCAGGAAGCGGTCGTGGTCCTGGTGCAGCCGGGCCTCGCGGCGGAGCGCCACGACGAACAGGACGCCGGTGACCAGCAGCACCAGGCCGAACGCCACGCCCTCGCTGAGGAACATGGCGCGGCGGCGACGGGCCAGCGCCTGCAGGCCGTGGCCGTCGTCGGCGCCGAACGCCGCGGGGCCGCCCGGGGCGGCGCCGGCCCCCCGGCGGGGGGCGGCCGGGGGCCGCGCGGCCGCCAGGCCCGTGGCGACCC
>CAZMGG010000032.1:5909-47172 GCA_964565715.1 uncultured candidatus Brocadiaceae bacterium
CCAGAGGCGGTTGCCGCGGCGCCTGCAGCCGACGCGGGGCCCGCGCCTGCTGGCCGGGGCCGTGGTGGGCGCCGACCGCCGGGGCGACGCCCTGGGGGTCGCCGGCCCGCAGGCGGGCGCCGGCCTGGTCCAGCGCGTCCGCCTGCCAGGTCTCGAACAGGACCCACCAGCCCAGCAGGCAGAGGGCGAAGGTGAAGACCAGGGCGAACAGGATGGTGCTGGGTCGGCTCACGGGCGCCGCCCGTGCTAGCGCAGGCGGAGGCGGACAGCGTAGCCGAAGGGCTCGACGCGATCGCCGATCGTGGCGTCGGCGCTGCCGCCGTGGCTGACGGTGTAGACGCCGAGCTGTGGCGCGGCGATGCTGCCGAGCGTCACCGTGTGCAGGTCCGACAGGGCGAAGTCGAGCGCGTTGGCGCCCGGCGCGTAGGCCAGGAGCTGCTCGTGCAGGACCATGCCGGCGAAGGCGGCGCTGGGCGGTACCGGCAGGGCGGCGGCGGCGGTGCCGGCCGGGATCGCGCCGGCGGCGTCGGCGAACAGCAGCCAGTGGTGGTCGAAGCTGGTGTAGAAGCTGCAGCCGGTGCCGGGCAGCGCGAAGGGCAGGGGGCCGAAGGGGCTGTGCTGGTCGCTGAAGCCGACCAGGGCGAAGACCAGGGCATTGCTGCCGAGGTTGCTGCCGCGCAGGAAGTGGGCGGCGCCCGGCGCGTAGCTGCCGGTGCTGGCGATGGTCATCGCCGGCTGCGCCGGCGCCACCGGGCAGCCCTGGCCGGAGTTGGCGGCGCTGCCGTTCTGGATGCCGCCGCCGGTGCGGATGCCGTCCAGGATCGCGTGCGCGTAGCCGAGTTGCTGGTTCTGGTGCATCGCCAGTTCGATCACCAGCCAGCCGCCGTTCGGGATCGTGACGCTGGCCGGGGTCGTGAACGGGAAGCGCAGCGCGTCGCCGGGGCCGCCCCACGGGTGCGGGATCTGCATGCCCGGGTCCGGCAGGTAGCTCCACGGGCCGTCGAACACGGTGGTGAGCGGCGCGGTGAGGTTCTGGGCGAAGACGGCGCCGGGCTGCGGCACGGCGGTGGCGCCCACCCGGATCTCCAGGCGCTGGATCGCGAACGGACCCGGCGCGCCGACCTGCGGGATCGGGCCGTCATAGCGCAGCGCCAGCTCGTCGATGGTGAACGCGCTGCCGCCGGCCTCGGCGGCGCTGAAGAACATCTGCACCCGGGCGTTCGGCTGCATGAACGGCCGCAGGTGGTAGTCGGGCAGCTCGGTGGCGGCGGGGTTCTGGGTCGCCGGCAGATACGCGTGGCCGTTCTGCGCCGGCAGTACCGGCAGGAGCAGCGCGGTGGTGGCGACGGCGAGGACGAAGGGGGAGCGGATGGTGGAGCGTGGGGTCATGGGATTCCTCGGATCGAGGGAAGGCGGCAACCTAGGCAGGCCGGGCCGTGCCTGTGTCACCGCGCGGTCACGCGTGCGGAAATCCCGCGCGCGTGCCGTACCATCGCCGCGCCCCGTGTCATCCATGCGTCATCCGATCCCGCGTCTGCTGTTGCTCACCGTCACGCTGCTGACCGGTTTCGCCCCGGCGCAGCAGTCGCGTGATTGGGGCGAGATGGGGGACCTGCTGTCCCGGCACTGCGGCGACTGCCACGACGAGAGCACGAAGAAGGGCGGTCTCGACCTGTGGGCGCTGCCGGGCGGCGCCGACCCGCAGGGCCTCTGGATGCTGGCGCAGATGCGCGACCGCGTGCGCAGCGGCGAGATGCCGCCGCCGGACAAGAGCGAGCTGGGGGCCGCGGAACGGGCGCGGCTGCAGGAATGGCTCACCGCGGCGGTGCTGCGGGAGGCGCCGGCCCTGCCGCCGGAGCCGGGCCGCGTCACGGTGCGGCGGCTGAGCCGCACGCACTACGAGAACTCGATCCGTGACCTGTTCGGCGTGCGCACGGCGAAGACGGCGGCCTTCCCGCAGGACGACCTCGGCTACGGCTTCGACTCGATCGGCGACGCGGTGTCGTTCTCGACCCTGCACCTCGAGACGTACCTGGCGGCGGCGGCGGACGTCGCCGCGCAGGTGATCGACACCGAGGATCCGGCGCGGCCGACGGCGCGGCGCTTCCCGGGCGAGAATCTCGCGCTCGTGCGCGGCCCCGGCTTCGGCCAGGACGGCGGTCACGCCAATCTCTACACGCGCGCCGAGGTCGGCCAGACCGTGACCCTGCCCCGCGACGGCGTCTACGAGCTGCGCATCTCCTGCTGGGGGGACCAGGCCGGCGACGAGCCCTGCCGCATGCTGGTGCGGCTCGACGATCGCGACCTCGACGAGATCGAGGTGCCCGAACGGCGCGCGACGGTGAAGAAGATCACGCTGCCGGTCACCGGCGGCGAACGCCGCATCGGTCTCGGCTTCGTCAACGACTTCTACGACCCGCAGAACCCGGACCCGAAGCGGCGCGACCGCAACCTGCGCATCGAGTGGCTGGAGGTGGTGGGGCCCACCGACGTCCGGCAGGTGCCGGCGGCGGGCGCCTGGCTGCCGGCCCTGGATGCCGGCAAGGGCCGGCCTGCGGCCCGCGCCCGGCCGATCGTGCGGGAACTGCTGCTGCGGGTCTTCCGGCGGCCGCCGGCCCAGGCGGAGATCGACCGGCTGGCGGCGCTGGTCGACGGCGCCGTGCAGCGCGGCGAGACCTTCGCCCAGGGCCTGCGGCTGGCGCTGCAGGCGGCGCTGGCCTCGCCCCACTTCCTGTTCCGCATCGAGGCCGGCGGCACCGAGGGCAAGGCCGGCGCGCCGGCGCCGCTCGGCGGCCACGCCCTGGCGACGCGGCTCGCCTACCTGCTCTGGTCGAGCACGCCCGACGCGGCGCTGCTGGAACGGGCCCGGCAGGGCGGGCTCGACTCCGCCGACGCGGTGGCGGCGGTGGCCGGGCGGATGCTGGCGGACCCGCGGGCCGACGCGCTCGCCACCGACTTCGCCGCGCAGTGGCTGGAGCTGCGCGCCCTGCAGGAGCGCTCGCCGGATCCGGCGGCGTTCCCGGGCTTCGACGATGCGCTGAAGGCGGCGCTGCGGCGCGAGACGGAACTGCTGTTCCTGGCGGTGCTGCGCGAGGACCGCGACGTGCGCGACCTGCTGGACTGCGACTTCACCCACGTCGACCAGCGGCTGGCGCGGTTCTACGGGATCCCCGGCGGGTTCGGCGCCGACTTCCAACGGGTGGAACTGCCGCCGGAGCTGCGCGCCCGCGGCGGCGTGCTCGGCCATGCCTCGATCCACGCGATCACCGCCAATCCGACCCGCACCTCGCCGGTCAAGCGCGGCAAGTGGGTGCTGGAGAACCTGCTCGACGCGCCGCCGCCGCCGCCGCCGCCGGGCAACGACTCGTTCACCGGCGCCGAGGCCGTCGGCACCGCCCGCGGGCTGCGCGAGCAGATGGCCCTGCACCGCGACAAGGCGGCGTGCCGCGGCTGCCACGTGCGGATGGACGCGCTCGGGCTGGCGCTGGAGCACTACGACGCGATCGGCCGGCGCCGCAGCGAGGACGCCGGCGGGGCGATCGACGCGTCGGCGGAGCTGCCGGACGGCCGGCGCATCGACGGGCTCGCCGGGCTGAAGGCGGCGTTGCGCGACGACCCTGCCTTCGTCCGCGCCCTGCTGCACAAGCTGTTCGTCTACGCGGTGGGCCGCGCGGCGGCGCCGGCGGACCGGGTGCGGCTGTGGCTCCTGGCCGAGGAGTTCGCCGGCCGGCCGAAGGTGACGCTGCGCGACCTGGTGCTGGCCATCGTGCGGCTGCCGGCGTTCACCCAGCGAGCGGTCGGGCGCTAGCGCGCGCCCCCGCCCTGCGCGATCATGGGCGCCCGCATGAACCCGATCCGCCGTCTCGCGCTGGACCGTCGGACCTTCCTGCGCGGCGCCGGCGCCGCGCTGGCGCTGCCCTGGCTCGAGGCGATGGCGCCGGCCCTGCGCCGCGCGCCGCCGCCGCCGCTCCGCGCGGTGTTCGTGTTCGCGCCGAACGGGATGAAGATGGACGACTGGACGCCGGCGCGCGAGGGCCGCGACTTCGAGCTGCCGTTCCTGCTGGAGCCGCTGCAGCCGTTCCGCAAGAGCCTGACGGTGTGCAGCGGGCTCACCATCGACGGCGGTCGGGCCCACGGTGATGGCCCCGGCGATCACGCCCGGGCGGCGGCGTCGTACCTGACCTGCGCGCACCCGCTGAAGACCGGCGGCGCCGACATCCGCGCCGGCGTGTCGGTGGACCAGGTGATCGCCGCGGAGATCGGCGGGCAGACGGCGTTCCCGTCCCTCGAACTCGGCATGGAGCGCGGCTCGGTGGCCGGCGTGTGCGACTCCGGCTACTCCTGCGCCTACTCCAACAACATCAGCTGGCGCAGCGAGAGCGTGCCGGTGGCCAAGGAGGCCGATCCGCGGGCGGTGTTCGCCCGTCTGTTCGGCGATCCGGGCGCGGCGCTGGGCGCCGCCGAGCGCGAGCGGCAGCGCCTCCAGCAGGAATCGGTGCTGGACGCGGTGCTGGCCGACGCCAACGCGCTGCGCGGGCGGCTCGGCGGCGCCGACCGTGACAAGCTCGAGCAGTACCTGACCGCGGTGCGCGAACTGGAACAGCGGCTGCAGAAGGCGGCGGCGCCCGCCGAGGCCGCGCCGGTGGCGGTGCCCGATGGGCTGCGACAGGGCCAGCTCGGCATCCCCGAACGCCTCGACCTGATGTACGAGCTGATCGTGCTGGCCCTGCAGGCGGACCGCACCCGGGTGGTGACGTTCATGCTGGGCAACGCCGGCAGCAACCGCAGCTACAAGTTCCTCGACGTGCCCGAGGGGCACCACGACCTCAGCCACCACGGCGACCAGCCGGAGAAGCTGGCCGGGATCCGCAAGATCAACCGCTTCCACACCGAACGGCTGGCGGCGTTCGTCGGCCGCCTGCAGCGGGCCACGGAGGCCGACGCCGACCTGCTGCGGCACTCGCTGGTGCTGTTCGGCAGCGGCATCGGCGACGGCAACCGTCACAACCACGACAACCTGCCGATGCTGGTGCTGGGGCGCGGCGGCGGCGTCGACGGCGGCCGCCACCTGCGCTTCCCGAAGGAGACGCCGATGGCGGACCTCTATCTGGCGGTGCTGCACCGCTTCGGGGTGAAGCGGCAGGGCTTCGCCGACAGCCGCGGCCCGCTGGCGATCTAGCGCCCGAGCGCGCGCAGCGCGTCCCTGACCGCCGGGTCGCCCGGTCGCAGGCCCGCCGCCCGTTGCAGGGCTTCGCCGGCCTCCGCCGCGCGGCCCGACGCGGCCAGCACGCGACCGAGGTTGAGCCAGGCATGGAAGTAGCCGTCGTCGAGCAGGACCGCCCGGCGGTAGTGCGCGGCCGCCTCGTCGAGGCGGTCGGTGGCGAAGAAGGCCGTGGCCAGGTTGTTGTGCAGTTCCGGCAGGTGCGGGTGGGTGCGGAGGGCGGCCTCGAACTGGGCGATGGCCTCGGCGGGACGGTTGGCCCTGCCGAGCAGCGTGCCGAGGCCGAGCCGGGCGACCGCCAGCTGCGGATCGGCGGCCAGCGCCGCACGATAGGTGCGCTCGGCGGCGGGCAATTCGCCGTCGCGTTCCTGCAGGCCGGCCCATTCGGTCAGCGCCGCCGCCGAACCGGGATCCAGGGCCAGCGCCCGCTGCACCGCCGCGGTGGCGGCCGCCGGCGATCCGGCCGAGAGCTCTGCCTGGCAGAGTGCCACCCAGGCGGGGACCGCGGCCGGTTCGCGCTCGGCGGCGTGCCGGGCGGCGGCGGCGACCAGGCGCGGCCGTTCGCCGGCGTCGGCCGTGAGCATCAGGGTCAGCGTCGCCATCTCGTCGTCGGACCGCAGGCCGTAGACGACGCGCCGGGGCGGCCGGTGCGGGTTGCGTTCGTTGGCGGCGCTGTTGTCGAAGGCATAGTCGAAGGCGACGCGGGTGCCGGCGCGCAGCTCCGGCGGCTGGGCATAGCGGTAGTCCTCCTGCCAGTCGAAGTCCCACGCCGGGATGTCGAGCAGCACGCGGGTGGTGCCGTCCGGCAGCGTGGCGGTGGCGAGCATGCGGCGGCACAGGCGATGCGCATGGGGGTAGATGGCCAGCAGGCGCGTTGCCACCGGCAGGGTCACCTCGTCGCGGATGCGGTGGTCGGCCTCACCCGCCGGGATGTCGATGTCCTGCCGCTGCAGCACCAGGGCCACGGGCTGCACCGTGCTGGGCGCGGCGGCGAAGTGCAGCCCGATCCGCGGGCGCACCAACTCGACCTTGCCGGTGGGGACGAGGTGCAGTTGCAGCACGGCGTCGTCGCCCGGCCACAGCCGGAAGGCGAGGCCGCCGGCGTTGGCGGTCTCCCGCCGGCCGGGCGTCCAGCCGAGGAAGTGACCGTCGGGCGCGCGGCTCAGTCCCATGGCCATCCCGGCGAAGCCCGGCTCCGGATCCGCGGCGTCGAGGCGCCGCGACTCGGCGGTGGGATCGAACCGCAGGATGGCATGGTGCACCGCCCGGCTGCCCGGCCGGATCTCGACGGCGGCGATGTGCCGCAGTCGGTCGATCGGCACCGGCAGCACCAGGTTGCGGAACTGATCGAGGCCATCCGCCGGCACGAGCAGGTCCTCGGTGGCCTCGAGCACCAGGTCCGGCGCCGGGCCGTACCAGCCGTCGGCAAACGTCGGCACCGCCGGTTCGGCGGCCGGATCGCCCCGTGGTCCGTCGGCGGCCACCCAGTCCCGCAGCGCCGCCCGTTCGTCCCCGGTGAGTCGCCGGTCGCCATGGAAGCCGGCGTTGGCCGGCAGCCACGGCGGCATCAGGCCCGCGTCGGTGACGAGGCCGATCTGCCGCCGCTTGCGGAACGCGTCGTCGAAGGTCAGCAGCGGGAACGGCGCCGGTTCACCGGGCCGATGGCACGGGGCGCAGCGCGTGTGCACGATGGCGGCGACCGCATCGGACCAGGTGGGCGCGGCGGCGTCGCCGCAGCCTGACAGGCCGGACGGCAGGACGACGAGCAGGGCGGCGAGCCGGCGCGGGCGATGCACGGCTCTCGCTTACGCCCGCCTGCGGTCCACGCAAGCCGCGGACGGCCATTCGTCGCAGGCGCGAAGAACACATCCCGGCGCCAACCGGGCCGGCGCCACTCCCGTAGAGGGGGCTCCTGCCCATGACGCGACCCACGCCCGGCCTGCCGCCCACCCGTCGTTCCTTCGTCACCGCCGCCGGCGCCGCCCTGGCCGTGCCGGCCCTGCCGCCGCTGCCCGCAGACCGCGCCGCGCCGCACGCGGTCGCGCCCGACGGTCTGTCGGTGCTGGTGCTCGGCGGCACCGGGTTCCTGGGGCCGCACTTCGTGCGGGCGGCCCTGGCCCGCGGCCACCGCCTGACCCTGTTCAACCGCGGCCGTACCAACCCGGACCTGTTCCCCGACCTGGAGAAGCTGCAGGGCGACCGCGAGAAGGGCGAACTGCAGGCCCTGCAGGGGCGGACCTTCGACGCCGTGATCGACACCTCGGGCTACGTGCCGGCCCACGTCGAGGCCACCGCCAAGCTGTTCGCCGACTCCTGCCGCCACTACCAGTTCATCTCGTCGATCAGCGTCTACCCGGCGTTCGGCCAGCAGGCGATCGAGGTCGACGAGCAGAGCCCGGTGGGCGAGGTGGACGACGCCACCGTCGCCAAGGTCGAGACGATCCGCCAGTCGATGCCGTTCTACGGGCCGCTGAAGGCGCGCTGCGAGGCCGCGGCGGCGGCGGCGCTGCCCGGCAAGGTCGCCAACCTCCGGCCGGGGCTCATCGTCGGGCCGGGGGATCCCACCGACCGCTTCACCTGGTGGCCCGTACGGGTCGACCGCGGCTCTGAGGTGCTGTGTCCGGGCGACCCGGACGCGCCGGTGCAGGTGATCGACGTGCGCGACCTGGCCGACTTCATGGTGCGCTGCATGGAGGGGTCGGTGGCGGGCACATTCAACGCCGTGGGCTTCCCCGGCCGGGTGTCGATGGCCGAGTTCCTCGGCGCCTGCAAGTGCGCCACCGCCAACCCGGTGACCCTGGTCTGGGGCAGCGAGGAGTTCCTCACCGCCGAGCAGGTGGGACCCTGGATGGAGATGCCGCTGTGGCTGCCGCGCGCGGGCCGCACCTACGCGCAGAACGCGCGCGCCATCGCCGCCGGGCTGACGTTCCGGCCGCTCGCCGACACGATCCGCGACACGCTGCACTGGGCGCGCACCGGGCGCGGCGACAGGCCCTTCGCCCGCACCGGGCTCAAGCCCGAGCGCGAACAGGAACTGCTGGCGAAGCTGCGGACCGCCGGAGGTGGGCGATGAGGCGGCGGACGTCCCGGCCTGGCAGCATCCTGGCGCCGCTGTTGCTGGCGAGCGTGCTGCCGGCGCAGGTCGAACTCGGCCTCGGCAAGATGTGGACCTTCGAGGCGCCGCCGCTGGATTACCTGGAGCGGGAGCATGGCTGGCGTCCCGACGCCGACTGGCTGCGGCAGGTCATGCTGGCGTCGCTGCGCTTCGGCCGCGGCTGCTCGGCCAGCTTCGTCTCGCCGCAGGGGCTGATCCTGACCAACCACCACTGCGCGCGGAACGCGATCGCCGAGGCCCAGGGCGGGCACGATTGGGTGCGCGACGGCTTCGTGGCGCGCTTCCCGAAGGACGAGGTGCGGCTGCCGGGGCTCACCGTGCAGCAGCTGGTCGCGACCCGGGATGTGACCGCGGCGGTGCAGGAAGGCGTCGCCGAGGGCGATCCGCCCGACGTCGCCGAGCAGAAACGGCAGCGCAACCAGGAGGCGATCCTGGCCGCGGCCCGGCAGGAGGCGCCGGACGCGCAGTGGCAGGTCGTCAAGCTGTTCCACGGCGTCAACTTCCAGCTCTACCGCTACCGCGTGTTCGACGACATCCGGCTGGTGATGGCGCCGCACCTGCAGGTGGCCCACTTCGGCGGCGATCCGGACAACTTCACCTATCCCCGCTTCGGCATCGACTTCGCGTTCTGCCGCGCCTACGTCGACGGCCGGCCCGCGGACACCTCGGCGCACCACTTCCGGTGGAGTTCCGGCGCGGCGCCGGAGGAACTGGTGATCCTGACCGGCAATCCGGGCGGCACCCAGCGCCTGCTGACCCGGGCCCAGCTCGAGTACCTGCGCGACGCGCGCTACCCGCGGGTGCGGCAGATGATCGACAACCGGCTCGAGATCCTGCGCCACTTTGCCGCCAGCGGGCCCGACCTCGAGAAGCGCCTGCGCACCATGATCCTCGGCCTGGAGAACGGCCAGAAGCTCTACCGCGGCGAGCACGCGGCGCTGCAGGATCCGGACTTCCTGCGCCGCAAGGCCGACGCCGACCACGCGGTGCACAGCCGGGTCGCGGCGGATCCCGCGCTGCACGCGCGGTTCGGCGATCTGTGGCGGCGCCTGGAGGACGTGGCCGGGCGCAAGAAGGCGCTGGAGGGCCCGGTCAACTTCCACACCGCCGGCGGCTCGCCGCACCTGCTGCGGGCGCTGGCGGTGCTGGCCGGCGACGCCGACGGGGCGCGGGCCGTGCGCTTCGATGCGGACCCGGTGCAGCGCTCGCTGTTCGCCGACCACCTGGCCCGGGCGCGCCACTGGCTGCCGCCCGAGGACCCGTTCCTGGTGGCGATCCTGGGCCGCGGCGCGCCGGCGGACGCGGTTGCGTCCCTCGAACGGAACAGCCGGCTGCACGAGCCGGAGTTCCTGGCTGTGCTGCTGGCGGATCCGGCCCGGCGCGAGGCCGACCCGGATCCCGCCCTGGTGATCGCCCGGGTCCTCGCACCGCTGAGCGCCAGCGCCAGGGCCGCCTGGTCGGCGATCACCGCCGAGGAGGAGGCGCTGGGCGCCCGCCTCGCCCAGGCGGTGTTCGCGATCCATGGCAACACGGTGAGCCCCGACGCCACGTTCACCCTGCGCTTCTCCGACGGCCGCGTGCGCGGCTACGCCTACAACGGCTCGGTGGCGCCGGCGCGCACCTCGTTCTATGGCATGTTCGCCCGGCACGCCGAGTTCGACGGCCTGCATCCGTTCGACCTGCCGGCGGTGTGGCTCGAGCGGCAGAACCGCCTCGACCTCGCCGCGCCGGTCAACTTCGTGTGCACCGTCGATTCCACCGGTGGCAACAGCGGCAGCCCGGTGATCAACACCCGGCGGGAACTGGTCGGCCTGCTGTTCGACGGCAACTTCGAGTCGCTGGCCAACGAGTTCCTGTACGGCGAGACCGCCGAACGGTCGGTGTGCGTGCACCCGCGGGCCATCGAGGAGGCGCTGAGCCGGATCTACGACGCCGAACGGGTGGTGCGGGAGCTGTGGGGCCGCTGACCGGACGCCGCCGGGCTCAGGCGAACGCGGTGGGCGGCGGCTGCCGCCGTTCGCGCAGGTAGAACGCGTAGAGCAGGCACTCGAGCAGCAGGAAGCTCCACAGCACGCCCCACTGCACGCGGCAGGCGGCCCGGGCCGGTGCGCCACCGGGCGCCTGCAGCGCGGCCAGGTCGATGGCGCGCAGGCCCTGGCACTGGCTCCGGCCGAGGAGCGTGACGACGTCGGCCCGTACCGCCGGCGGCGCCAGGGGCCAGAGTTCGGCCAGGGCGCACTCGGCCATGGCGACGCTGGCCGGCAGCGTCGGCTCGGCGGCGGCGACGATGCCCGGCAGGGCCGCCGGATCGCGTTGCCGCACCAGGCCGTCCATGGCCGCGGCCCGCGTCGCGTCGTCGCCGTGCAGCAGGGCCCGCAGCACGGCGCCGTCGGCCTCGTGCAGCCGGACCTGGCGAGCGGCCTCGGCGCGGGCGCCGTCCCGGGCGGCGAAGGCGCGCAGCCGCAGGCTGCGCAGGGCCACCTCGGGCATCGGGCTCCACCAGGTGCCGGCATCGGCGCGATCACGCACCGTGCCGAGCCACAGCACGAAGGCAGGCAGCAGCAGGCCGCCGCCGCTGCGGCCGCGCACGCGCAGCCGTTCGCCGCTGGCCCAGGTGAGCCAGGTCAGCTCGCCGCACTCTGTGGCGCAGAGCGAAAGCCTGGCCTGGGCCGGATCCGCCTCCAGACCGATGCGCAGGTTGCCGAGCAGCGCGGCGACGTCGACGGTGCCGGGACCGCGGCCGGGCTGCAGCGCCGCGACGAACTGACCCAGCCGCGCCGGCAGTTCCCCGTCACGCGGGCCGAACCAGTCCTCGACGCCATCGCGATCGCAGGCCAGCAGCACCGGGCCGACGCCGGGCAGCACGAACTCGCCGGCCAGGTAGTCCTCGCCCGGCGGACCCGCATCGGCACGCACCACCATGCCGCTGCGGGTGAGCGCCACGGCGAACGCCGCCCGCGGATCCAACCCCGCCGGCCAGCCGGGCATCCCCGGCAGACACTCGCGCCGCAGCCAGGTGAGGGCCGGCGGTCCGGCCAGGTGCTGGTCGGCGGCGAAGGTGACGTGGATCGACGGCTCCTGGGCCGCGGCCGCGGCGGCGAGCAGGCCCAGGACCACAAGCGAACGGAACGGCATCGTGCGGCTCAGGCGCGATAGCCCTGGTCGTCGTCGACGATGCCGTCCTCGGTGGGTTCGCCCGTCGGCGTGACCGGCGTCTCCTCCCAGTTCGTCTCGTCGGCGCCCCAGCCCGGCTCCGGCACCTGCTCCAGGACGTCGTCGCCGGTCCAGTCGGGCGTCGCGGGCGTGCCGGCCTCGGCGAACAGTTCGTCGGTCACGTCACCGACCTCGGCTTCGCCGGCGGCGGCCTGCGCCTCGTCGGCGAAGACCTCCGCTGTCGCCGGTGCTGCGGCCCAGATCATCGCACCGGCCTGCCGGGCCGCGTGCCGGCGCACCAGGATCAGGCCGATCACGGCGCCGAGCGCCAGCACGCCGAGGCCGAATACCATGCTCCGCCGCAACGCATCCATGGCATTCCAGCGCTGGCCGACGTGGCTGCCGATCAGTTCCAGGTTGGTGCCGACGCGCTCCATCGTGTCGGCCGGCGCGGTGCCCTCGCCGCGTACCGCGGCCAGCGAGATGCGCACCAGCGGCTGCAGTTCGGTGGTCTCGGTGGCCAGCCGCCCCTCGAGGGCCAGCGCGGTGGTCGGTTCGCGCAGCTCGCCCAGCCGCTGGATCGCGTAGCGGCGCAGCATCGGTTCGCCGTGGTCGAGCACCGCCATCAGCAACGTCGCCTCCTCGCGGGTCGGCAGCTTCGGCGACACCTCCTGGAACAGGTAGCTGAGGGCCGTGGCGGTGGCCGGCCGCGGGCCGGGGAGGGCGCTGGCGGCGGGCAGCAGGCACTGCGGCTGGCCGAGGTCGTTGAGCGCCAGCAGGGCGGCGATCAGGTCCGCGGACCCGTCCGCGCCGGGATTGCCGTCGGCGCCACGTTCCGCCAGCAGGCCCAGCAGCGGGTCGATGCTGGCCTGGTTGCCGAGCCGGCCGAGGCAGGCGGCGGCCTGGGCGCGGACGCGGACGTCGGCGTCGCCGAGCGCCTCGGTGACCGCCTGCTGGCAGCGCTGGTCGGCGATCACGAACAGGGCCTGGATCGCCTGCAGACGCACCTCGGCGCTGCCATGGGCGACCACCATCGTGCACAGCTCGGGCACCACTTCGGCGACCTGACGGCGCCCGGCGAGCCAGGCGGCGCGGGCCGCCACCGCCGTGCTCGGCGAGGTCAGCAACCGCGTGAGCTGGTCGGGATCGATGGCGGCGCCTTCCCGTTCGACCGCCGCGAGCTGGCGGATCTCCTGCTGCCGGGCCGGCGGGCTCGCCACCGCCGGGTCCATCGGTCGCCATTGCGGCAGGAACGCCGCGCCGATGTCGGTGGCCTGCACGTCACCGGGCTGCAGCAGATCGATGCCCTGGCGGGCGTAGCTGGTCTCGTCGATGACGAAGTTGCCGGCCTGGTCGAGGCACAGCGCCGGACCCGGCCGCGCATCGGCCGGCCACGCCATCACCAGGAAGCGTTCCTCGGCGCGGTCGGTCTCCAGCGGCACGGCGATCCGCAGCCGCCAGCCGTCGCCGGTGCAGGTGTCGGTGGCCGGGTCGTGGCTGCCGGCCACCTCGGGCTGCAGCACCTGGCCGGCCAGCAGCTGCGCCAGCGTGCCGTGTTCACCCTTGCCGTCCTGGTCCTGGTCGGTGTGCCGTGCGGCCCGGTAGGTCCGGCAGGCATCGGCCACCGCATGCATGCGCAGGACGAGCTGGCGGAGCGGCGGCTCGGCCGTCGTCGTCGTCGGCAGGGAATCCACCCGGGTGTCGCTCCGGCCCGCGGCGTGCTGGCGGGCGGCCGCCAGCCCGGACATGTCGCCCAGCGCGGCGAACGCCGCGGCGCCGAGCGTCCCCAGACCCGAACGGCTCTCGCAGGTGATGCCATCGGCGTCGCGCCGGACGAACGCGCGCTGATCGCCCATGGCGCCCAGCAGGGCGGCGAGGCCGCCCGGCTGGCCTTCGGCCAGGGCGCCGGCGCTGGACCAGCTGGCCCAGCAGGCGTCCGGCGGGATCTCGCCGGCGAACGCGGCGAGGCCTGGATGCAGGATCGGATCGCTGGCCTGCTGCAACGCCGCGGCGAGTGCCTTCGGCGTCGAGGCGATCAGCAGCCGGCCGCCGGTGATCAGCAGGGTCGGTTGCACCACCGGCAGCCCCGGCGCCTGTGGCGCCGCGAGCCGCCACGCCCGCTGGCCGGTGACCTCGGTGGGCTCGGCGGGCAGGCCGCTGGCCTCCAGCACCTTCGCCAGCGCGTTGCCGAAGCGCTGCGCGTCGCCGAGGCCCTGCCACCACAGCAGATGCACGCCGTCCGCGTCGTTCCACTGCGCCATGGCCAGCGGACCACGCAGCTGGCCGACGATGTCGGCCTGCAGGTCGACGCCGTGCTGCTCGCGGAAGCCGGCGACGAACGCCTGCGCCATCGCCGCCGCGTCGGGCTGCAGGGCGTCGGCGAGGCCGATGCCGCCCTCGACGATCGCGGCCCAGTCGAGCTGGCCGGCGGCGAAGGTCTGGGTCGCCGGCGGCGCCAGGGGGGCGAGGCCGGCGACCGGCACGCCGGTGCCGAGCAGGGCCGCGAACAGGCCCCGGCGCGGTTCCGGCCAGGACACGTGCAGCCGTTCGTGCACCTGACCGTCGGTGGCGGCGATGGTGAACATCGCCCGCTCCATCCGGTCCAGGCCCAGTGCGGCCAGCGCCGGCGCGAGGTCGATGCCCTGCGCCCTGGAGAGCGGCGCCAGCGCGGTGGCGCAGGACGCCGGGCGCACCAGGATCGCCAGGAGCGGCCGGCCGCCCGTGGCCTTGGCGTGCAGCGCCGGATCACCAGCCAGGGACGGGGCGCCGCCGATCAGCTGGCGAAGCCGGCCGGCGTCGGTGGCGAGGCGCAGCGCGCTGCCGTCGCGCCACAGCCAGCCCCTTCCGCCCGGCGTCGTGCACGGCAGCACGCGCGCGCCCTGCCAGTCCTCGGGGGTGCCGGTGGGCAGCCGGCGGGTCAGCAGCGACTCCAGGCGTTCCGCCGCCGCGGCGTCGGCGCACTGCGCGGCGAGCACGAGGTCGGGAACGCCGCCGGCGGTGAGGCCGCACCAGGCGAATCCCAGGCCGGCGCCAGCGAGGTCCTGCAGCATGGCTTCGTCGATGCCGAACTCACGGGCCTGCGCCGACAGCATGCCCGACAGGCCGGTCCTGGCTTCGTCGCGCAGCAGCGCGCCGAGGCCGGTGGTGGCCAGTTCCTCCTGCAGTCGCGCGGGCCGATCGACCAGCACCGCCACCAGGGCCGATTCGGGCAGCAGCGCCGCCGCACCGGGATCCTGCGGTGCAGGGCAGGTGAGCAGACAGAGTACGGTCGCGAGCATGCCCATCGGCAGCGGTCTCCTGCGTGAACGGTTGACTCGATCCACGCCACTCCCGCCGGCGGCCGGCGGGTGGGCGCCCTTCTCTATCGGGATCGGCGGCGGTGCCGCTTCAATCGACAGTCCATCAAGCGACCGGGCCGGCCGCCGATGCTGCCATCGGCAGATGCAGCGCGCGCAGCAAGGCATGGGGGAAAACCCGGGCGTGGACCGGGCCGGGAGCGGACCGATCGTTGCCACCGGACTGGCAGTCCTGGGGGTGACCGGGTTCCTGGCCTGGGCGGCCGGCGCCTCGCCCGTCGTGGCGGCGGTGGCCGCCCTGGCAGCGGGACTGGCCCATGCTTCGGCCGGCCTCTGGCAGGCCCGGGGCCGCGCCCGACAGGCGGCCGCGACCGACGCCGCCTTCGCCGCCGGGCTCGAGGACGTGGTGGCGCTGCGGCCGCCGGCGGTGACCGACGCCGCCGCCCGGGGCAGCCTGCGGCTGGTGCAGGACGCCATCGTGCTGGTGCTGGAACAGCGCCGTCGCGCCGAGGCCTCGCAGCTCTCCGCCGAACTGGCCCTGGATCGCGTCCTGTCGGCCCTGGAGGCCCTGGGCGAAGGCGTGGCGGTGGTGGACACAGCCGGCGAGGTGGTGCTGACCAACCCGTCGCTGTCGGCGTCGCTGCGCGATCCCCGGGCCAGCGCGCTCGGCTCGGTCCTCTGGGACGCCCTGCACCCGGACCTCGCGCCGCGGGTGCGCGAGGCCTGGTGGCGCCTGCGGCACGGCCCGTCACCGGACGGCGAGGTGCGCCTGCTCGGCGTCGCCTGCGGCGACCGGCAGGTGGACGTGATCGCGGTGCCGGCCCGCTCGTCCCGTTCGGGTCAGGACTTCGGCATCGCCTTCCTGCTGGTGGACTCCACCCGCACCCACGAGGTGGCGCGGCTGAAGGACGACTTCCTGTCGTGCCTGTCGCACGAGCTGCGCACGCCGCTCACCAACATCTGCGCCTATGCCGAGATCCTGCGCCACATCCTGCCGGGCGAGGCCGCCGAGTGGCCCGAGTTCGTGCGCATCGTGCACGAGGAAGGCGTCCGCCTCAGCCGCCTGGTCGACGGGCTGTTCGACTACCTGCAGCTCGAGAACGGCACCGCCATCTTCCGCTGCGCCCCCTGTTCGGCGGTCGAGGTGGCCCGCACGGCGGTGCAGGACCAGACGCCGCGCGCCGAGGCGGCCGGGATCGGTCTGCGCTGGGTCGTCGAGGGGTCACCGCCCGACGTCAGCGCCGACGCCCGTCGCCTGCGCCAGACCCTCGACCAGCTCCTCGACAACGCGATCAAGTTCACGCCGAAGGGCGGCCGGATCCGCGTCACCGTCGCCGAGCGCGATGGCGCCTGTGTGATCCGCGTCGACGACTCGGGCCATGGCGTGCCGCCGACCCGGCGCGGCGTCGTGTTCGACCGCTTCCAGCAGCTCGGTCGGGCCGGCGACGGCAAGCCAGCGGGCATCGGCATCGGGCTGGCCACCTGCCGGGCCATCGTGCGGCGCCTCGGCGGTGTGATCCGCTGCGAGGAGTCGCCGCTGGGCGGCGCCTGCTTCATGGTCGAACTGCCGCGGAACGGCGCCGAGCCGCTGCGGGCCGAGCGGGCCCGCGCCTTCGCCGAGGGGCCGTGAGGCCGGCTGCCGGCGAGAGCGTTCTTGACGGCAGCCTGGGGCTGGCTAGGCTGCTCCGCCGCCTGCGCACGGGCCGTTAGCTCAGTTGGTTAGAGCGCCAGGATCACAACCTGGAGGTCGTAGGTTCGACTCCTACACGGCCCACCATCCCAGACCCTCACCGGCGCGGGAGAATCGCCGAATGGAGGCCATCGGCGAAAAGGGGGGTGGGGCGTGTGCACCTGTCTGTGCACTACCGGCCCGGGTTTGCGCCCCCGGATGCGCCCCCCCCGAAACGACGCGACCCCTCGCCGGCAAGCGATGGGGCCGCGGATCAGCATGGGCACCGGCTACCTGTCGGGGAAGGCGGTGTGCAGTGCAGGCTAGCCGCTCGCCGAACCCGCGTCCAGCGCCGGCCCAATTCCTGTGGTCGGCCGTGGTGCCCGTCGCCGGCAGCCGCGGCAACGCCACCGACCGCCTGGTGGTCGCCGTCCTGCACTACCTGGCCCACAACCGGGTGCTGGTGTCGTTGGGGCTGCCGTCGGATCCGCCGGTGGTGGCGCCGGCGCGGGGTCCGCCTGAGCCGCAGCTGCCGTGGGAGTGAACTGACCAACACCGGGCAGGACCGACCGCGGGAAGGTCGCGTCGCGGGAGCGGTGCGGGCTGGGGTCGGCCAGGAGGGCAGAATGGGCCGGATCCAGGGGCTTCAGCGGAGTCCGGGAGGCCGGGTGGACGCCCGGCGACGGGTCAGGGATGCTCTGCCGGTCGGCTCCGGGTGGTCCGGAGCGTCCTTGTACTTCCTACCCGCTTCCTCTTTGGCCCATGTGGAATGCTAACGACAGCCCAAATGTGCCTGCTGGTGTAATATCCGGCACTTACAAGTGGCCGCTAGACAATGCCGCAGACCCTAGCCACGGGGGCATCAACAAGGACTCCGAGGGATCCTCGAGGAGGCGGTTGCAAAACAGTGCCGGCACTCTCAATTTTGCACTCGCCAGAGACTTGTCTACCCGACACACGCAGCTCGCTTGGGCCGGGATGGTTGGACGGTTTCCGGCAAACATAAGAGAGTTGCTCGACAAGTGCTGCAAGGAGAAGAAATGAGGGGATTGTTCTTGGTCGTTTGCATTGCCGGCATTGCTACGATGTCCTGTAGTAGTGCCGAGAGGGAGTATTTTGGATATGTGTCAAACGGAGACAAGCCTGCTGTAGACTTGAGGCTATTTGTACGCGACAACGTCGTCAGTCACGGGGTGTTGTCAGTCTTGTCTCCAGACTTTCCAGTTGTAAATGACGGCGTGGATTATGTTATGATGGATCTGGCGCACCGAAACAACTCGGTGCATTTTCGCATCCGGTTGCTGAATGGCGTGTCGCCCATCGAGCGGGTATATGTTGGTAGACTTGTCAATCTGGATGATGCGACCATCGATTTGCTGCTATCAGAAGCAAGTGGTGAAGGTGATGAAGGTGCGAATATGTTCAAGCTTCGCCGGGTCCAGTAGCGACTACGCGCGCAAGGATCCGCGTGTATTCCGTATGCGTCCGACGGCGGTGCGCGCGTGTCGTGGACGTTCGCGGTGAGAGGGGCATGTTGTCGCCATGCGCAGAATCGATCTGGGAGATGTCCGCAAATGCGAGGTTGTCGTCGCGGTGAGTTTTGTCGGCGCTTCAGGCTTTGGTGTGGGTAGAAGCGGGGGCCCCGGCCGCCCGTCGGCGATCCTCCCAGGCCCCCGAGGCTGGCGCCGCCTCGAAGGACTCTGCCGCGAGGGGTGCCTGTGCCACATCCCCGGGAAACCCCGAGAACGGGCCGAAACGGCCAAGTAGAGAGTCTTCGGGAAAAGGGAAGAGGAGGGGGGTGCCCCAGCGGCAGGGGGAACCCGAAGGTGGGGTTCCCCCGAGAGCGGTCCCCGCGGGGTGCGAACGACCATCGACCGGGCGCTCCTGGGCAACCCACACGACTTCCTGAAGACCCGTTTTGTCGCGCACCTGTGTATTTGTCACGCAACAGGGATCCGTATTTTTGCACGGATCCAAATATGCCATGTCGCCTACAAGTGCTTCCGGGAGACAATTGCCTGTGTTCGGAGGCGCCCGAGCCATCGCATACCACGTGCGGGCCATGTGCATAGGCATGGGCATCGCTATGGTAAGGAAGGATTGGTCGTGAACGAGACGCCGCAGCATGGGCCCGAGCGGATCGGGGCATGGCCGCCAACCGGACGAGACCTCCTGACATACTTGGTGGTTGTGGCGCTAGGTTGGCTCGTGGGCTATCTGTGTCCCATGCCTTACCGGGGCTACGCAATCATAGCGGGAATGCTGCTGTTCGCCGTGCTGGCTCAGAGGCTGCGGGTATGGTTGGCAAGGCGTTGAACTAGTTTCTGGTTGCGTAGTGTCGTGGCCTAGGACCGTAGAAGCGGCTTCATGAACGGCCATAATGGCAGCTCATGAAGCCGCTTGTAGAGCTGATGTCTCACCGCTCGGCGTAGCCGCGCAGGGCGCAGGCCTCCAGCACGTCCACGTCGCGCACTTCGTCGGCCTCGTCCAGGTCCGCCACCGTGCGCGCCACGCGCAACAGCCGCACCCGCGCCCGCGCCGACAGGCCCTGCAGCCGCATCACCTCGTCGACCGTGCGCATCGCCGCCACGCTGATCCCGATCCGGGCGCCGAGCCAGCGGTCGGGCAGACGCCCGTTCGGCAGCCAGCGGCCCTCGCCCGGACGGTTGCGTGCCGCCTGTCGCGCTACCGCCGCCTGCACCTTCGCGCGCAGGGCCGCGGTGCTGCCCTCCCGGTCCACTTCGCCGCGGAACGCGTCCGGCGGCAGCGCCGGCACCTCGACCTGCAGGTCGATCCGGTCCAGCAGCGGCCCGGACACCCGCGCCTCATAGCGCTGCACCAGCGGCGGCGGACACCGGCAGGGTCGCTGCGGATGTCCGCGGAAGCCGCACGGGCACGGGTTCATGGCCGCCACCAGGGTGAAGTCCGCGGGCAGCCGCACCGCGGCCCGGGCCCGCCCGACGGTGACCACCCCGTCCTCCAGGGGCTGGCGCAGCCCTTCCAGGGCGTCGCGGCGGAACTCCGGCAGCTCGTCGAGGAACAGCACGCCGTGGTGCGCGAGCGTCGCCTCGCCGGGCCGCACGTCGGCGCCGCCGCCCAGCAGGCTGGCGGCGGAACTGGTGTGGTGCGGCGCGCGGAACGGGCGCTGGTCCCCGGACGGCAGCGCGATGCCGGCGGCGGTGTGGATGCGCAGCACGTCGAGCCGCTCGCCGGGCAGGGTCGGCGGCAGCAGGCCCGGCAGGCGCCGCAGCAGCGCGCTCTTGCCGGCCCCCGGCGGCCCGGCGAACAGCAGGTTGTGGCGGCCTGCGGCGCACACGCAGAGGGCCAGTTTGGGGGTGCGGTGGCCGCGCAGGTCCTGGAGGTCCGGACCTTCGGCGGGGAACGGCTCCGGCAGCGGTACGGCGCGCGGCAGGTCCTGCTGGCCGCGCAGGAACAGCAGCGCCTGGGCCAGGTCCCCGGCGCCGTACACCTCGAGGCCGTCCACCAGGGCGCAGCGGGCGGCGTCCTCGGGGCTGGTCAGCAGCACGCGCCAGCCCCGCGCCCGCGCCGCCAGCGCCACGGCGACGGCGCCCCGGGCGGGCAGCAGCAGGCCGGCGAGGGACACTTCGCCGAACGCGCACAGACCGCGCGTTCGTTCCTCGGGCAGCAGGCCCGAGGCGCCGGCGAGCGCCAGCGCCAGGGGCAGGTCGAAGCCGCTGCCGGACTTGCGCAGGGAGGCGGGGGTCAGGTTGATGGTGGTGATGCCCCGGGGCGAGGGCAGGCCGAGCGCGCGGAAGGCGTGCAGCACGCGGTGGTAGCCCTCGCGGACCGACGCGTCGCACAGGCCGAGGATGCGCGGGGTGCCATCGCTGGCCTGGCGGCGATGGTGAAGGTCACGACCAGCACGCTGCCGAGGTCCTTCGCGTGGCCTTCCAGCAGCAGCCGCAGCACCATGCCGACCAGGGTGTAGGTCTTGCCGGTGCCGGCGCTGGCCTCGAGCAGGGTGGTGCCGGGGCCGATCGGGGTCTGGGTCAGGGAGCTCGGTGAGGTCGGCGGCACGGGCAGGCGCACAGCCTAGGGCGGAGGGGGCGCTGGGGCGAATCGGGTTGCGCAAGGCAGCGCCGGTGCCGGGGATTCCCTGGTCGGGAGGTAACCGCTGGCGATTCCCCGGCACAGAAGGTGGTGGGCAATCCTCCGGGGGTGCGGGAGCGGCGCACGCCGGAGACGACGGTGCTGTACCGGACCGTGCAGGCGCACCTTGCGACGTTCCTGCAAGGCATCGCGGATCGGGAACGGGCACTGCCGCGGTTCTGCGTGCGGGAACTGGAAGGGTTCCTGCGCTGCGGGATCCTCAGCTACGGGCTGGCCCGGGTGTACTGCGAGCTCTGCCGGCGCGACGATGTGGTGGCGTTCTCGTGCAAGGGGCGGGGATTCTGCCCGTCCTGCGGCACCCGGCGGATGGCGGACACGGCGCTGTGGCTGGTGGAGCGGGTGTTGCCGGCGGTGCCGTTCCGGCAGTGGGTGCTGTCGCTGCCGTACCGGGTGCGGCTCCTGTGCGCATATGACCCGGACGCGTGCACCGGGGTGCGGCGGATCCTGGTGCGGGCGGTGTCGGGCTTCTACGAGAAGCAGGCGCGGCAGCAGGGCCAGCCGCGGCCGCGGGCTGGCGCGGTGGCGTGGGCGCAGCGGTTCGATTCGGGGTTGCGGCTGAACCTGCACTTCCACGTGCTGTGGGCGGACGGGGTGTTTGCGCATCGGCTCGGCGGCAGGCCAGAGTTCGCCGAGCACTGCGAGGTGACCGACCGGCACATCGCGCACCTGGTGCGGGTGGTGCGGGACCGGGTGCTGCGGTTCCTGGTGCGGAGCGGGAAGTGGCGGGAAGCCGGTGCTGCGGTTGCGGACGATGAGTGCGAGCCGGAACCGGGCCTGGAGCTTGCGTCTGCGGCAGTGCAGGGTCGGACAGCGCTGGGTGAGCGTGCCGGGCAACGCGACCAGCGGGTTGGTCGCGGGAGCTGCGCCGAGCCGTTCGTGAAGGGACCGCTCTGCGCGGACGTGGACGGGTTCTCGCTGCACGCGGCGGTGCGGGTGGCGGCTGGCGACCGCGAGCGGCTGGAGAAGCTGTGCCGGTATGCGGGGCGCCCGGCGATTGCCGAGAACCGGCTGTCGCAGCTGCCGGATGGGCGGGTTGCGTATCAGCTGAAGCGGCGCTGGCAGGACGGGACGACGCACGTGGTGTTGGAGCCGCAGGTGCTGCTGGAACGTCTGTGCGCGCTGGTGCCGCGGCCGCGGCGGCACCTGGTGACGTACCACGGGGTGTTCGCGCCGGCGGCAGGGATCCGGCCGTGGGTGGTGCCGCAGGTGGTGGAGGGGGAAGGGGATGACTGCCGGCATGGTGCGGGGGCGGCGGAAGCCGGGGAGTCGGAACCGGAACCGGCAGTTGCCGCAGCGCTGCTGGCGCGCCGGAACGTGCCGCATGCTCCTGGCAGGCGGCGCCGTGGCCGCCGGCGGTACTCCTGGGCGGAGCTGCTGCGGCATGTGTTCCTGATCGATGTGCTGGTGTGCCGGCACTGCGGCGGCCGGCGCCGGGTGCTGGCGGCGATCCACAACCCGGAGGCCATCCGGCGGGTGCTGGTGTCGTTGGGGCTGCCGTCGGATCCGCCGGTGGTGGCGCCGGCGCGGGGTCCGCCTGAGCCGCAGCTGCCGTGGGAGTGAACTGACCAACACCGGGCAGGACCGACCGCGGGAAGGTCGCGTCGCGGGAGCGGTGCGGGCTGGGGTCGGCCAGGAGGGCAGAATGGGCCGGATCCAGGGGCTTCAGCGGAGTCCGGGAGGCCGGGTGGACGCCCGGCGACGGGTCAGGGATGCTCTGCCGGTCGGCTCCGGGTGGTCCGGAGCGTCCTTGTACTTCCTACCCGCGAACGGCCTACGCGCTGCGTTGGTTGGCGGACTTCAGAGTTCGCATGGCTCGCTTGATTAGATTCCTGACTTGCGGGTCCTCGTCGACCAGCCGTTTTTCTAGAAAGGGGTAGGCTGGCCATCCATCCTCGCCCATCAGCTCCAAACTGTAGGCCGCCATGGAACGTATGGACGGATCGGGGTCCTCCAACAATCGGATGTTTGCGTCGACCGCGAGATGCACATCGCCGCACACGAAGTACAGTGCTCTGGCAGCCCAGCCTCGCACCCGCGGGCTCGCGTCGCCCAAGCATGATATCAACCGAGCATGACCTTGCACTGCAGCGGGTCCAATCATCAGTAGTGCGCCAACCGCGGCTTCGCGAACTGCTGGAGCGGGATCATCGAGCGCCTGAAGGAGCGGCGGAACGAGCACGCCGATCTTCCTGGCAATGGCCCCACCAGCATGCTGGTCTCGATCGAGGGCCGCCAGCGACGCCGCACGACTTGGTGAGCGCCAGAGCGAACTCCAACCCCTGAGGTCATGGAACAGGCTGGACAAGGCGAACGAGGCAGCGGCTCTCTCCTGCACTGATCCGCAACTCAACTGTGCCAACCATTCCGAGCACGACTTGCCATGGTAGATCCATGTGCTTGTGTCGAAACCTGCAGGCGCAGACTCTGGCGGCTCTACTGACGCAACCAGGCTTGATCCGCGCTGGTCAGTAACGGGAACGCGGTCCATGGCGACTGGCGAACAAGCCGTCGTGCCTACTACAACACACACCATCATTATGATTGCCTGCATGGTTGGTGCTAGCAGACACCTTCTCATCGCTCCTATGAGAAGCAGGACTCCTTGTCTGGCTGGCTAGCCTCCCACCAAAGCCAAATTTGTGTGGGTGTCATTGGCCCAGGCAGCACCCAAGGGTACATTGGACCGGCCACTGGTGGGTCCGTATTACACTTGGCGTTCCCGGCCGGGCCACAATGACCCTTGAAGTAGTAATTGATGGTCTTACCATCATTCACAACCAGTGCGAGTACGCAGCAATCCTTGCACTTCGCGGTCTTGGGCGCGCAACCGCTTCGCACCTTGATAAACAGTACAGCCTGCGATGGGTTCAGTGCAACGTCGTCCATCACAGGCATGGTGGTTTCTTTGCGGCGTATCATATCGTCCCAATCGGCGGTCAGTTGAGCATAGCTACGCCGGTTATTACTGACATCATTCCATTTGTCGGGATGCCATACTTCATACCCGTGCGGTTTGCCGCCAGGAACAACTGTGCCTGCATCATACTCATCCCAGTCGAATGAACATGAACCAGAATCCTCTTTGTCATTCGGGATCCATGTGACATGGGCTTCCCATGTCCAGGGTCTTGCTATTTCACCCGGATTCTGGCCTTTCACCTCTGCGCCCATCTTGACGCACAGTTTCTGAACACAGCAACACTCATCAATTCCCTGACCATCCCCGTTTTCATCGGTCGGTGGATCCCCGGCACATGGCAGGCACTCCTCATGATACGGGTCCAGACACACCTCATTCCGAGTCGGGTGCTGGAATCCGCAGATCCTGCCGCGCCCCGGCACTTCGCAGCACCAGAGGTCTCCGCTCGTTAGGCCTCCGGGGCCCGGGGCGGCCAACCGTGGCCCAGAACCATCTCCTCCCCATCGCACGAAGCCCTCAAGATCACGGGTCTCCTGGTGCAGCCCCTCCCTGGCATTGGCCGCCAATGCTCTGATGGCTCCGGCTGCGAGCCCGTTGAACCTCCTGCTCAACTCTTCGCGCAAGGACGCCATCAGACTGCTGCGGTCCCAGATCGACCCATCGTAGTCGGGCAACCAAGCGACTGTCGACAACAAGTTTGACCCGCACCCGCCCGAGCACCCGCCACAGTTGCAGTTGCCGTCGCAACCGCAATCGCCACCGCAGCCACTGGACCCCTTGCCACCAGGCGAAGACCGCCGAGCCTTGCAACTTGTGCGATCCCAGACGTCGCCCAGCCCGTCGTCGGGCAGGCGCCAGCCTGGGCGCGAGGCTGGGGAGAGAGTGGCACAACCCATGGCAGATGAGCCTGGCCAGGCTATGGCTTGACCGCCCGGTTGAAGAACAGCGGCGGGAACAGCCGGATCTGGATCCACTCGCCAGACGCACCATCCTGCGCCTCGATCTTGAGCCGGACCAGTTCCTTCAACCCCTTGGCGATGGAGCTGGTGGATGCCACCGACTGGACCAGCAACTGCTTGACCTTGGTCGGATTGGATCCGGCAGGATCGAGGATCAGCTCCAGTTCGTTCGTGCCGGCCGAGTCCTTCACCACGTCGCCGGGGCCGGCGTCCTCGGCGTTCTTGGTGTAGAGCGTGATCCGCAGGGTCATGCCCCCGCCACCGTTGTTGTCCCAGTCGATCATCTGCGCCCGGACGAACATGTCGTCGCCGCCGCGCGAGCCCCAGTCGGTGAACAACTCCTCGCCCAGGAAGAACTTGCGGCCCGGAATCATGTTGGTTGCCATGGTAGCACCTTCCTCGATCAGACGTGAGCCCGCTGGAACCAGGTCGCCGGCAGGATGCGGTACAGCACCCCCGTCCCGTTGACCGCCTTGATCTTGAACCGGACCAGGTCCTGCAGTTCGCCGTTCACCTCCACCGTCCAGAAGGTCGTCCCGGTGACCAGCGTCCAGGCGGTGCTGTCCACCACCTTGGTGCCAGGCCCCGTGTCGTTGGTCGACTTGGTCCAGATCTCGATCTCCACGCCCGCCGATGCACCGATGGCCGAGATGACCTCGTGCGTGAAGACTGCGTCGTCGCCGCCGCGCGACGACCACTCGGTGAACGCTTCCATGCCTGCCAGCAACAAGGCGCCGATGTTCATCACCTGCTCCGCTCCGGTTTCCTGCGCGGCCGGGCACCGTGCCCGTCCGGCCAACCATCTAGACGATCGGCAGCAACGTCGCGGCTCAGTTTTCTGCCGCGAGTCGATCCAGGTTCGTGCGGATGCGCTGTCGCATCTGCTGGACCGCCTGGGGTTTGCGTCCGGTGAGGTCGGCCAGGGCCTGGTCGGTGTGGAATCCGTCCGCGATCAAGCGGAGGAGGTCCAACTGGGCCGCCGTCAGGGCTGCCCGGACCCGCTCGGAAGCGAGGGCCCATCGCAGCACGCAGTCTTCGCCCTCCTGGACCAGCACCGCGACGGCAGGTTCTTGCTTGCTGGCTTGCTTGCAAACCTCGTGCCGGGCCCTGGTCGCGGCTACAGCCCGTTCGTCCAGGACTCGGAAGCCGATCAGGGCGCTTCGGCGGAGCTGATCGATCAACCCCCGCTCCAGGATGACCGACGCCTGCCGTTCCAGTTCCTCCTGGCTCAAAACCTGCCAACGCGGCACGCGCTCCAGGATCCTCAGGCAAACATCCTGGACCGCGTCCTCGGGGTCGCGCTGACCCCGCAACACCCGCCGCTGCCGCAGCACACCGTCGAGCAACTCCAGGCGACAACGCTCGGTCCTCGGCAATCCGTTCTCCATCGGCCGGCCACTCCTCGCAACTAGTACTAGGCGACGCGAGCGAGTTGACGCGGGTAGGCACGGGTTGGCGCGAGCAGTCGCGAGTCCCGCGCAGTCTGGGCCGGGGTCTTCGACTCCTACACGGCCCACCATCTCATTTCTTCTTGTGCCGTGGGCAGGCCTTGCCGACGCCCTCGCAGGCGCCGCAGCCGCGCATGAAGCCGAGTAGGCCGCCGGTCTCGATCTCCTTCTGCCGGGCGGTCGCGTCCCGGCCGGCCTTGGTGCCGGCGAACGAGCCGGCCATCGCCCGGTAGGCCTTCCACGCCTCGTCGTACCGCTTCTGCCTATCGAGTTCCCGCGCCGCCTGGATCTTCTCGCCGGCGTCGATCTCGCGCTTGAGCTTCCGGTCGGCGCGCAGTTCCTGCAGCCGGCGCGCGGCGTCCTCCCACTTCGGCACGCCCTGGTAGTGCTGCTGCAGGCGGTGGAGCGTCACGGTGGCGCCGTACCAGTCCTGGTCGACGACCTGCTGTTCGGCGCGGGCGATCCCCTCCAGCACCTCGGCCTCCAGGCGCGCCACCAGTTCCCGGGCCTGTTCGGTGGCCTCGTCGTCCAGCTTGCCGCCGGCCAGCAGCTCCTGGGCCTTCTGCCAGGCGGCGCCAAGCGCCTCTGCCTCGATCTCCTTCTGCACCGTGTCCAGCGCTGCCACCAGGCCGTCGGCGCGGCGAGCGCCCTGCAGCGCCTGCTGCACCAGCTTGTCATCCAGCCCGCCGGGGTGACCGGTCCACAGGATCGTGCCCTTCGGATCGATCCGGAACGCATGCGGAATGCCGCTGACTTCATAGCCGGGCGGGTGGGCCAGCACGATCGGGTAGCCCACTTCGTGCTTGGCGATGAACTCCTTGACCTCCTGCTCGCTGTCGCCGGTTACGCCGACGACCACCAGGCCGCGCTTCAGGTTGTCCTTGAACAGGACGTTGAGGTGCGGGACCTGGCGGACGCAGGGGCCTCAATGGACGCCCCAGAACTCGAGCAGCACGGCGGCGCCGCGCAGCTCGCTGAGCTTCTTGGCCTTGATCTTGCCAAAGTTGAACGACGTGCCGAAGGCGAAGTCGGCGGCCGGCTCGCCGGCCTTCTGGGCCGGCAGCAGGGTCGCGGCAGCCAACAGGACCACCGTGGCGAGGGCTTGGTTCATGGTTGCTCCCAGGGAAACGAGGCGCACCTGGACGTCTGCCGCGGTGCTTTCCTCCAAGGCCGGGAGGATAGCACGGCGGGACCGACGGCGGACAGGCGGCAGGAGGGGATCCCTCAGGGGGAACGCGGGCGCGTCAGGAACGGGCGTCCTGGGGCAGCGCGCCGTAGCGGGCCGGGCGCAGCACCAGCGCGGTCGCCTGCTGGCCCGCGTCGAGGAACGCCTCGGCCATGGCCCGGGCGATGGCCGGGGCGAGGCCGGCGTCGGTGGTCAGGGCCAGGACCCCCGGTCCGTGGCCCGACAGGGTGGTGCCCGCCGCGCCGGCCGCCAGCGCCGCCTGCTGCGCCGACTCCATCCCGGGCACCAGCCGTCGCCGGTAGGGCACGTGCACCTCGTCGAACAGGCACGGCCGCAGCAGGTCCTCGTCGCCGGTGGCCAGCGCGTGCAGGATCCCCAGGACGCGGCCGCTGGTGCGGGCGGTGACCGCGTGCGGCAGGGTCGGCGGCAGCACCCGCCGCGTTTCCGCCGTGGACATGGTCAGGTCCGGCATGGCCACCACGAAGTGCCAGCCGTCGTGGATCGGGTGCGACAGGGCCCGGTGCCGGCGCGCCTGTTCCTGCGGCAGGCTGGTGGGAACGGTGGCGCACAGCCCGCCCAGCAGGCTGGCGGCGCCATGGGCCGGGTCGCCGCCCACCCGGATCAGTTCGTCCAGCAGCCGGTCGACCGGCAGCGGCTCGGGCTTGCGGCCGACCAGGTGCAGCCGGGCGGCGGTGCCGACGCCGGCGGCGAAGCCCGCCGAGACGGTGCCGAGCCCGGTGCCCCGCGGCACGGTGCCTTCCACGGTGATGGTCAGGCCCCTGGCCAGGTTCAGCCCCAGCAGCTCGGCGCCGGCGCGCAGCCCTGCCAGCACCACGTCGTGGCGGGTGTCGTGGCCGCTGGCCGACGGATCGTCCCGGCGCACCACCACCAGTTCGCCGTCGGTGCGGGTCTCGGCCTGGACCTGCAGGGGCAGGTCGAGCGCCACGGCCAGCACGCCGTAGCCCGGCCCGAGGTTGGCCGTGCTGGCGGGCACCGCGAAACCGACCGCTGGGCCGTTCTTCGCCACGATGCCCTCTCTATCGGGCGATGAGGGGGGGCAACGTCAGTCGCACTGGCCGCTCACTGGTCGCCGAACCTGATGCCCTGGGCCAGCGGCAGCTCCGTGCCCCAGTTCACCGTGTTGGTCTGCCGGCGCATGTAGACCTTCCAGGAGTCGGAGCCGGACTCGCGGCCGCCGCCGGTCTCCTTCTCGCCGCCGAACGCGCCGCCGATCTCGGCGCCGCTGGTGCCGATGTTGACGTTGGCGATGCCGCAGTCGGACCCGATCGCCGACAGGAAGCGCTCGGCGGCGCGCATGCCGTTGGTGAAGATCGCCGAGCTGAGGCCCTGCGGCACGTCGTTCTGCACGGCGATCCCGTGCTCGACGTCGCGGATCGGCATCACGTACAGGATCGGCGCAAACACCTCCTCCTTGGCCATCGCCAGGTCCGGCTTGCAGCGGACGATGGCGGGCTCGACGTAGGCGCCGTCCTGCAGGTGGGCGGGGACCTTGGCCGGGCCGCCGCCGCAGACGAGCTTGCCGCCCTGCTTCTGCGCCTGCTCGAGGGCCTGCTGCATCTGCTGCCGGCTCGCCTGGTCGATCAGCGGGCCCATCATGGTGCCCTCCTCCAGCGGGCTGCCGATCCGCACCTGCGAGTAGGCCTTCACCAGGCGCGCCTGCAGGTCGTCGATGATGCTCTCGTGCACCAGCAGGCGGCGGGTGGTGGTGCAGCGCTGGCCGGCGGTGCCGACCGCGCCGAACAGGATCGCCCGCACCGCCAGGTCGAGGTCGGCGTCCTGCAGCACGATGATCGCGTTGTTGCCGCCGAGCTCCAGGAGCGTGCGGCCGAGCCGCTGCGCCACGCGTGGGCCGACGATCTTGCCCATCCGCACCGAGCCGGTGGCCGACACCAGCGGCACCCGCCGGTCGTCGAGCAGCGCCGTGCCGACCTTGTCGTCGTCGCCGATCACCAGGCCGCAGAGGGCGCCGAAGCCGTCCTCGTCGAGGATCTCGGCGGCGATCCGGGTCATCGCGAGCGCCGTGAGCGGCGTCTTCGGCGAGGGCTTCCACAGGCAGGCGTCGCCGCAGACCAGGGCCAGCATCGAGTTCCAGGCCCACACCGCGATCGGGAAGTTGAACGCGGTGATGATCCCGACGGTGCCGAGCGGGTGCCAGGTCTCGCGCATGTGGTGGCGCGGCCGTTCGCTCGCGATCGTGAGGCCGTAGAGCTGGCGCGACAGGCCGACGGCGAAGTCGGCGATGTCGATGCATTCCTGCACCTCGCCCCAGCCCTCCTGCAGGATCTTGCCGGCCTCCAGCGCGACCAGCCGGCCGAGCAGGTCCTTCTTCTCGCGCAGCGCGTTGCCGATCCGTCGCACGTACTCACCGCGCACCGGCGCGGGCACCTCACGCCAGCGCAGGAACGCGGCGTGGGCCGCCGCCGAGACCCGCGCGTAGTCGGCGGTGCTGGCCTTGCGCACGTTGGCCACCACGCTGCCGTCCACCGGCGTGCGCACCTGCAGTTCGCCGGCGCCGGTGTCGAGCCACTGGCCGTCGAAGGCGCCGGAGTTCACCGGCGCGATGCCCAGCGGCTTGAGGAAGTCGAGATCGAGCTTGGGGGCGGTCACAGGTCGTAGAACCTCAGGTCGGCGCCGGTTGTTTCCTTGGTGAAGGCGTAGATCTGGCCGGCGTGGCCGGCGCAATGCTCCATCACGTGCAGCACCGCGGCCAGCACGGTCTCGCGGTAGCGGCCCTGGAACAGGCGCTCCTCCAGCAGCTCCGCCGGCGTCAGCCGGTCGACCACGTCGGCGCACTCGGCGCAGGTGGCCGCCAGCCGGTCCGCCAGCTGCACAGCGCTGCTGCCGGCGATCGGCCCCTCGGCGGCGAACTCCGCCGGCCGGTCGCGTCGATCCTGGTCGCCGCGGACGCCGCCCAGGATCCACTGGGTCATGTTGCCGCGCAGGTGCAGCAGCAGGTTGCCGACGCTGTTGCAGTTCGGCGCCCTGCGCGCCCAGCACTGGTCCTCGGTCAGCATGGCGATGCAGCGGCGGATCCGCGGCGCGTATTCACCGACCATCCGCCGGCGGAACTCGACGGCGATGCCGCGCGCCAGCCGTCCGGCCTCGTCCATCCCGGGCGCCGCCATCTCAGGCCACGCCGTCTCGGGCGGCGTTGGCTGGCTCGGGCCGGCTCGCGGGCTTGCGCAGCGGGGTCACGGTGTCGCCTGCCTCGTCGTCACCGCCGGGCGCCTGCTGCCGCAGCCGCAGTTCGGCCTCCAGCAGCGCCACCCGCTGGCTCAGCGCCTTCTGCCGCGCGGTCAGCCGCGACAGCCGGACCGAGTACTGCAGGCAGATCGCCAGCAGGAACAGGAGGCAGCCGAAGAACAGGGCCGACGTGGTGGAGGCCGCGCCGAGCCACTCGCTCAGCGTGATCACCGACTCCTGCCAGATCGCCAGCCCGAGCAGCAGCACGGCGGTGCCGACCCACAGCCACGAGTACTCCTCGCGCAGCTTGCGCCGGCGCAGCAGTTCGACCACCACCACCAGCACCGCCGCCGCCAGACCGATCGCCACCAGCCGCTGCCGGCCGGGCATCGGATCGAGCTCCACGGAGAGCTGCAGCAGGGCGGGGACGTGGTTCAGCATGGGTCGGAGGGTCGTCGGTGTCGTTCAGGTCCGGGCGGACACGGTATCGCGGCGGCGGAACGGAGTCTCGCGCCGCACCGCCAGCAGCAGCAGCGTCACCAGCATCTTGTAGCCGTAGTACACGATGCGGGCGCCGCGATGCATGCTGAGCCCGCCGCGCCGCGGGTGCATCCGCACCGGCACCTCGCACAGCCGCAGCCCGGCCCGCGCGTAGTCGATCAACACGTCGGTGTCCGGGTAGTCCTCGGGGAAACCGTCGTGGGTGACCTTCGCCAGGGCCCGCGCCGACAGCCCCTGGAAGCCCGAGGTCGGGTCGGTGATCGGCTGGCCGATCCAGCGCGTGGCGATCGCGGCGAACAGGCGGGTGCCGACGCGACGCGACCAGCTCGCCGGCGGCGGCAGGCCGCCGAGGTAGCGCGACCCGAGCGCGACATCGAAGCCGCGGTCGAGGGCCTCGGCCAGGCGGGGCAGGCAGGCCGCCTCGTGCTGGCCGTCGGCGTCCATCTGCAGGACCTGCCGGTAGCCGCGCCGCCGCGCGAAGTGGTAGCCGGTGTGCAGCGCCGAGCCGTAGCCGAGGTTGAACGGGTGCGAGATGACGATCGCGCCGGCGGCCCGGGCTTCGGCGGCGGTGCCGTCGGAGCTGCCGTCGTCGATGACGGCGATGTCCAGGTCGAGGCCCGCGGCGAGCGCCGCCGCCCGCGCCTCGGCCACGACGGCGCCCACCCGGGGCGCCTCGTGGAAGGCGGGGATCAGCAGCAGGGTCGGAGCCGGCATGGGGCCGAGCGTAGGGGGGATGCGGGGCGGGGTCAGCGGGAAAGTCGGGCGGGGGCACTCAGGCATGAGGGAGCCGAGCGTTCGGGCTCCGGATCTCAAGCCTTGGTGCCCCACCGGCTTGCATCCGAGCCAGGGGAGGCAGGCACGGATCGAGAGACATATGGCGGCATCGAAGCGGATGTCCGATCTGATCAGAAAGCGGGACAAGGCCGCGCTCGCTGCCGCACGTGGAGATTTGCTGCAGGGACCTTTCCAGATCGATCAGGTCCACTGGACGATTCGACCGCCCAAATGAGTGCGCGGGACCCGCGCCCGTTCACCGTCGCGCCACCACGGTCACCTCGACCAGGTCGATGTGCAGTTCGGCCCGCGCGCCGGGGCCGACCTCGCCGATCATCTCCACCCGCACCTGCCGTTCCTGCGTGACGTGGGCGAGGCTGCCGCTCGCGAACGCCAGCTCGCGGAATGCGGTGCCGCCGGGCGTCACCTCGGTGACCGTGTCGAACCGGCCCGCCACCGGGTTGTGCAGGGCCAGCGCCAGGCGTGCGCTGCCGTCCACCCGGCTCAGCGCCGCCACCGCCCGCACCCGCACCGCCAGCACGTCGCCGGCCGCTGCCACCGGCAGCGTGAAGACCAGGTTCACGCCGGCGATCTCGTTGCCCTGGAACGTCTGCGTCAGCAGCGCCAGGCTCTGCCCGTCCTGCAGGCGGAGCTGCGTGCGCGAGCCGAGCACCGGGATGCCGGCGGCGATCTGCACCTGCGCGCCCGCCGGGTCCAGCACCACGCCCGCCGCCGCGGCCGGCATCGGGCCCAGGGCCGGCAGCACGTCGATGCCGTCGCAGACCCAGCGATGGTCGGGCAGCAGCAGCACGGGCCCGGTGCCGTCGGCGCGGACCTGGCAGAGGCGCAGGCCCGGGCGGCCGGCCAGCGGTTCGGCGATGGCCAGGAAGATGCGGTCGCCGTGCGGCGACCAGCGCGGCAGGGCCACTTCGCCCATGGGCGTGAACAGGGGCGTCACCGTGCCGGTCGCCAGCTCGATGCTGGCGAGCCGGTTGGCGCCGGCCGGGCCCTGTACGAACGCCACCCGCTGCCCGTCGGGAGCCCACGCCGGCTGCCGGTCGGCGGGGCCGGGGCTCAACGGCACGAGACCGCTGCCGTTGCCCTGCACGAGCCAGAGCCGGGTGCGGCCATCGAGGCCGGTGCGGGCGAAGACGATGCGATCGGTGGCGGCATGCCAGTCGGGCTCGCGATCCTGTTCGCCGGGCGCGGCCGCCAGGAACTCGCCGGCGCCGAGACCATCGGCGCCGATGCGCCAGAGGCGGAAGCCGTTGCCCGCATCGGTGGCGAACAGCAGCGTGCTGCCGTCCGGCGACCAGCAGGGGCCCTCGTCGGGCCGCGCGTCGGCGGTGAGGCGGAGTTCGGGCGCGCCGTCGTCGAGCGGGGCGACGAACAGCTCGCGGCTGGTGGCATCGCCGGCGTCGCGTTGCCGCACGAACGCCACGCGCCGGCCGTCGGGGGCGAGCCGCGCGTGCAGTTCGCGGCCGGTGCGGTCCGGCAGGCGCTCGGTGCCGAGGTTCTGCGCGGTGCGGAGCGCGATCTCGCCGGAGCGATGCTCGTCGCCGAGGCGGGCGCGGCAGACGAGCAGTTCCGGCGGCAGGCCGGCGCTGATCGGCGGCGTCGTCTTCGGCCCGCCGGCGCCGCAGGCGGCCAGCAGGAGCAACAGGGCGAGGGAAGGGAGCAGGGGCATCGGCGGTCGGCGGAGCGCGCAGGATATAACGCCTGCCCCCGTGCACGTCCGTGACTTCGACTTCGTGCTGCCGCCCGACCGCATCGCCGATCGGCCGGCCGAGCCGCGCGACAGCAGCCGCCTGCTGGTCTACCGCCGCGCCACCGGCGAGGTCGAGCATCGGGTGTTCCGGGAGCTGCCGGAGTTCCTGGCGGCAGGCGATCTGCTGGTGCTCAACGACACGCGGGTGCAGCCCTGGCGGCTGCGCGGGCGGCTGTCCACCGGCGGCCGGGTCGAGTGCCTGATCCTGGAGCTGCGCGACGACGTCGGCGAAGGCCTGCTGAAGCCGGCGCGCAAGCTGCGCGTGGGCGCCGCGGTGGCCATGGAGGACGGCGCGATCCTGTTGGAGCCATTGCAGGACCTCGGCGCAGGCCGGTTCCGCTTCCGGCTGCGGCCGACGGGGGGCGACAGCGTGACGGCGGCCCTGGAACGGGTGGGGCGCGCGCCGCTGCCGCCCTACATCCCGCGCGATGGCAGCGAGGATCGGCTGGCGGATCGGGTGCGCTACCAGACGGTGTTCGCCGCGGTGCCCGGCGCGGTGGCCGCACCCACCGCCGGGCTGCACTTCACGCCGGAGCTGCTCCGGCAACTGCAGGAGCAGGGCGTGCAGCGGGCGACGGTGACGCTGCACGTCGGCGAGGGAACGTTCGCGCCGTTGCGGGTGGAGCGGGTGGCCGAGCATCGCATGCACGCCGAACGGTACGAACTGCCACCGACGACCGCGGCGGCGGTGGCGGCCTGCCGGGCGCGCGGCGGGCGGGTGGTGGCGGTGGGCACCACGTCCTGCCGTACGCTCGAGACGTGCGCCGATGGCAGAGGCGGCGTGCGGCCCGGCAGCGGCGAGTCGTCGCTGTTCCTGGTGCCGGGCAGCCGGTTCCAGGTGATCGACGGCCTGCTGACCAACTTCCACCTGCCGCAGAGCACGCTGCTGATGCTGGTGGCGGCGCTGATCGGCCGCGAGCAGGTGCTGGCGGTGTATCGCGACGCAGTGGCGCGAGGCTACCGCTTCTACTCGTTCGGCGACGCGATGCTGATCCTGTGAGGCGTGCCTGGTCAGCCGTCCAGCCGGCGGCGCAGGGCCCGTGCGGCGGTGCGGGGCTCCTCGGCCTGCAGGATGGCGCCGCTGACGGCGATGCGGCGCACGCCGAGGCTCAGCAGCGACGGCAGGTTGGCGGGCGTGATGCCGCCGATCGCGAACAACGGCAGCGCGAGGTCCTGGGCGGTGCGGACCGCGGCGGTGATCGCGCCGGGGAGCTGGCCCTCGGTGTAGCCCTTGGTGGCCGAGGGGAAGCACGGGCCGAAGCCGACGTAGTCGGCGCCGTGCTCGGCGGCGGCCTTGATCTGCGCCGTGTCGTGCGTGCTGACGCCGAGCCAGCGGCCGTCCAGCAGGCGGCCGGCGCCGCCGGCGGGCATGTCGTCCTGGCCGACGTGGGCGCCATCGGCGCCGGTGCGCAGGGCCAGCAGCACGTGATCGTTGACGATCACCGGCACGCCGCGCGGCCGGCAGAGGGCGAGGCAGCGGCGCAGGCCGTCGGCGTCGGTGGTCTTCTGCCGCCACTGCACCAGATCCACGCCGCCGTCCAGCGCCGCCGGCAGGGTGGCCCAGGGTTCCGCCCGGCACAGCGCAGGCGTGAACAGCAGGCACAGGCGCAGGTCGGGGAAGGCCACCGTGGCCGGAGCCTACCCGCCCGGCTAGAACCTTGCGCACCGTGTTTCCGGACGCCTTCCTGCCCAACCTCGGCGTGTTCCTGCTGGGCCAGCTGGCGGCGTTCGGCTGCCTGCGGCTGGGGCTGGTGCGGCGCGGCGTGCTGCTGTTGCTCCTGCAATGGGTGCTGCTCGATGCGGCGCTGCTGCTGCGCTTCGCCCATGGCGAGGTCGGCATCGGCTACGTCGGTCCGTTGACCGGCATGCAGGTGGTGGCGCTGGGCTCGGCGGCCTGGTTCGGTTACTGGCAATGGCGGCGGCGCTACAGCCGCACCGCCCGGCAGCGCGACCAGATCTTCGCCCAGGGCCAGCAGCAGTATCTGCGCGACGACCTGCCGGCGGCGTTCGCCACGTTCCGCCGGCTGCACCGCCACGATCCCGCCGACGTGCCGGCGGCGATCGCGTTCGCCGCCGTGCTGGCGGCCCGTGGGCAGCCCAGGATGGCCGCGCGCGTGCTGCACTCTGCCAGGGCGCTGGACCGTGACCGGGAGTATGCCGATCTGCTCGAATTCCGGCTGCAGCAGGTGGCGCCGGCGCGGGCGCGGTAGGCGCGAAGGGGCTGCGAAGCGGGCCTGGAATCGTGGTGTGGGGAGCGTCGTGGGCGCCGCGTTACCCGGGCGCGCCCTCTGAACCCCATCCCGAGGTGAGATCGTGAACCTGGATCGCCGTCGGGGCGTCGGGCTCTTCCTGCTGCCCTTCGCCGTCCCGCTCCTGTCCGCCGTGTCGGCCCTGGCCCAGGGCCCGTTGCAGCCGCCGCCGGCGCCGCCGCAGAACCCGGTCACGCCGGCGAAGGCCGTGCTGGGCAAGATCCTGTTCTGGGAGGAGCAGTTGTCGAGCAACAACCGGGTGGCCTGCGGCACCTGCCATCAGCCCGGCGTCGGCGGCGGCGACCTGCGTCGCGCCCGGCACCCGGGGCTGGATGGCCGGCTGAACACGCCCGACGACGGGTTCGGCTCGCCGGGCGTGATCCGCAGCGACCGGAACGACCACTACCAGCCCGCCGTCGCGTTCGGCTTCACCACCCAGGTCACCGGCCGCGCGTCGCCCAGCGCGATCACCGGCGGCTACTTCCCCGAGCTGTTCTGGGATGGCCGCGCTGGCGGCACCTTCCGCGACCCGCAGACCGGCGCCGTGGTCATCCCGCAGGGCGGCGCGCTGGAGAGCCAGTCGCTCGCGCCGATCCTCAACGACGTCGAGATGGCGCACGAGCAGCGCGACTGGACGGCGGTGTCGCAGAAGCTGCAGACCGCGCGGCCGATGGCGCTCGCCACCAACCTGCCCGCCGATGTGGCGGCGGCGATCGCGGCCCATCCAAGCTACCCCGCCCTGTTCCAGGCCGCCTTCGGCGATGCCACGATCGACGCGCGGCGCATCGCGTTCGCGCTGGCGACCTACGAGCGCACCCTGGTGCCCGACCAGACCCCGTGGGACCAGCTGCAGCGCGGCGTGCCGGGCGCGCTCACGCCGAACCAGATGCAGGGCATGATCCTGTTCAACGGGCCGGCGCGGTGCAACCTGTGCCATCAGCCGGGCCTGTTCAGCGACCGCACCTACCGCAACCTGGGCCTGCGGCCGATCGCCGAGGACAATGGCCGCCAGGCGGTGACCGGCAATCCGGCGGATCGCGGCCGCTTCAAGGTGCCGAGCCTGCGCAACGTCGGCCTGCGCACCAGCTTCATGCACAACGGCCAGTTCACCGACCTGCCGGCGGTGATCGGCTTCTACGTCGCCGGCGGCGGACCGAACCGCGACAACAAGGACCCGGCGCTGCTCCCGCTCAACCTGCCGCCGCAGCAGGGCCAGCAGGTGGTGGACTTCATCGCCAACGCGCTCACCGATCCGCGCGTGCGCAACCGGCAGTACCCGTTCGACAAGCCGACCCTGTTCTCGGAACGCAACCCGCCGCTGGGGACCCTGGTGGGGGCGGGTTCGCCGGGCACCGGCGGGGCCGTGCCGCAGATCCTGGCGGAGGTGCCGGCCAACACCGGCAACGCCGACTTCAAGATCGGCGTGCACAACGGCCGCGGCGATGCCTTCGCGACCCTGGCGGTGGCCCTGCGGGCCGCTGCGCCGGGCACGGTGATCCACGGCGTGCCGATCCACGTCGACCTGGGCGGCGCCGCGCTGCTGGGCGCTCAGCTCACGGGCCTCGCCGGCCAGGCGGGCCAGGGCCACACCACGTTCCAGCACGGCATCCCCGCGGACCCGGGTCTGGTGGGGATCACCCTGCACACCCAGTGGTTCGTGTGGGATCCGGCCACCGCGGCGGGGGCGGCCACCAGCAGCGGCGCGAGGTTCGCCTTGTTCTGAACCACGAATGACACCACCGTCGGCGGTTCCGCCAGGGGCCGTCGGCGCGGGTGCGCGACGAATCCCTGCCGCGCATCCGGAACGGGGTCGGCTCGAGGCTGCCGGCCCCGTTCTTTTCTGTACGGGGGCGGCTGCGCAGTAGATTCGCTCGCATGTTGCGCCTCGCCGTCCTCGTCGCATGTCTGCTCCCGCTGCTGCCGGCCCAGGAACCGGCGGGTCCGCTGCCCCAGGGCAAGGCGCAGGTGCGTCTCACGGCCGGCGACACGCCCTTGGACGTGTTCACCTACAAGCCGGCGGACTGGCCTGGGGAACGGATGATCCTGGTGTTGCACGGCGTCAATCGCAACGCCGACGAGTACCGCGACCATGCCTGCGCGATGGGGGACCGGTTCCAAGCCCTGATCGTCGCGCCTCGCTTCGACCGCGAACGCTTTCCGAGCCGGCGCTACCAGCAGGGCGGCGTGATGCGCGAGGACGGCACCGCCGCCGAGCCGCACGAACGCACCTACGCGCTGATCCCGCGACTGGCGGCGCAGGTGCGTCTTCGCGAGGGTCGGCCGGGACTGCGGTTCTGGATCATCGGCCACTCCGCCGGCGGCCAGTTCGTCATGCGCATGAGTGCCTTCCAGGACACCGGCGCCGAACGGCTGGTGGCGGCCAACCCGGGCTCGGACCTGTTCCCGACCCGCGACGCGCCGTTCGGCTACGGCTTCGGCGGGCTGCCGGATGCGATCGCCGACGACGCGGCGCTGCGGCGCTACCTCTCGGCACCGCTCACCATCTACCTCGGCACCGCCGACGATCAGCCCGACGACCACTTCGACCGCAGCGCCGCGGCGATGACGCAGGGCGGCGGCCGGCACCAGCGCGGGCTGGCGTGCTACTGGTACGCGCGAACGCTGGCGCAACTGCAGGGCTGGCCGTTCGCGTGGCAGCTCGTCGAGGCGCCGGGTGTCGCGCACGACCACGAGAAGATGTTCGACCACGCGGCGTGCGAGCAGGCGTTGTTCGGCGAGGCGCCGGCGGCCAGCGCGCCGCACAAGGAACCGGGCAAGGAGCGCTGAGCCTGGTCAGCGGGCCCGGGCGTGCACGGTGCGCGCCAGCAGGTCGAGCATCCGCCGCAGCCGGTCGTAGTCCGGGTCGCGCAGGCGGAACCAGGTGTTGACGTGCCAGCCCTTCTCGAGGGGCTGGGTCGCCGTGCCGGGCTTCGGCACCGACCGCTCGATCAACGCCGGGCCGACCTCGCGCATCGCCGCGTCGAGCCCGTCGTGGCCGACGTAGCGTCCGTCGCGGTCCGGCCGGATCTGCACCGAACCCACGGCGTAGCGGCGGCTCGGCCGGCCCTCGGCGCGGCCGTGCAGCACCGCCGCGGCCCAGCTCCCGTAGAGGTCGAACTCGTTGCCGGCCTGGTGCATGTCCCAGATCCGCTCGCCGGCCGGGCGCGCGCCGATCTCGGAGACCTTCAAGCCCTTCGGCCCGAAGAACCACTCCATGTGGGTTGCCACGTCGATCAGGCCGAGCGCGTCGATCACCCGCTGCCCGGCGGCCCGCAACTCGCGGTAGCCCTCGGCCTCGATCCGGTTGGTGCAGGCGATCTGCGGCCGGATCGCGCGGTCCTGCAGCGCGGCGAGGCAGCCCGGGTAGTAGTGGCCGATGAAGTCGTGGACGATGCGGCCGCCGGCGGTGACGGTGTCGTAGAAGCCCTCGTGGCCCTCGACGAACTCCTCGACGATGAGTGGTCGCTGCGCCGTGGGCTGCAGCCGGTCCAGGGCCGCGGCCAGCGCGTTGGCATCGTCGATGCGGAAGGTGTCCAGCGTCCCGAAACCGCTCAGCGGCTTCAGGATCAGCGGATAGCCCTCGCGCTCGGCGAAGGCGGTGGCGGCCTCACGGTCGGTGACCGCCGCCGAGGCGGCGCAGGGGATGCCCTTCTGCCGCAACAGATCCTTCATCGCCGCCTTGTCGCGGCAGAGCCGCGCCTGTTCGGGCGTCAGGCCCGGGAGCTGCAGGCGCGAACGCAGCTCGGCGGCGGCCTGGATCGCCGGCTCGTCGATCGTCTCGACGCGGTCGATGCTGCCGGTGCCCTGCAGCTCCCTGGTCAGGGTCAGCAGTTCGACGGCGTCGAGCACCGAACGGCAGCGGCGGTAGCCGTCGAGTTTCCCGCGCAGTTCCGCGCCAAGCTTGTCGGGGGCGGTGTGGCCGATGCCCGACACCCGCGCGCCGGCCCGCTTCAGGGCGTCGACGAAGCGCAGGTTGTAGACGCCGGTCTCCGGCGCGACGAACAGGACGTGCATGGCCGACCGGCGGGGCGCGGGGGCTCAGACCTTCTCGGAGATGGTCTTGGCCTGCAGGAACTGCAGCAGGTAGTCGGGGCCGCCGGCCTTGCTGTCGGTGCCCGACATGTTGAAACCGCCGAAGGGATGGGCGCCGACCAGGGCGCCGGTGCACTTGCGGTTGATGTAGAAGTTGCCGACGTGGAAGCGGCGCCGGGCCTCTTCCTTGTGCTGCTCGTTGCGGGTGAACACCGAGCCGGTGAGCCCGTACTCCGTGTTGTTGGCCACCTGCAGGCCCTCCTGCCAGTCCTTGACCCGGATCACCGCCAGCACCGGCCCGAAGATCTCCTCCTGGCTCAGCCTGGCGTCGGGGGTGATGCCGGTGAACACCGTCGGCTGCACGTAGTGGCCGTTGCCCTTGCCGGGGCCGCCGCCCGTGAGCAGCCTGCCCTCCTTCTTGCCGATCTCGATGTACTCGAGGGTCTTCTTCTTCGCGCCGGCGTCGACCATCGGCCCCATGTAGTTGCCGCGCTCCTTCGGGTGGCCGAGGGTCAGGGCCTCGACCTTGGGCTTGAGCTTCTTCACGAACTCGTCATGCACGTCCTGGTGGACGATGGCGCGGGAGCAGGCCGAGCACTTCTGGCCCTGGTAGCCGAACGCGCTCGCCACCACGGCGTCCACCGCCGCGTCGAGGTCGCAGTCCTTGTCGATCAGGATGCTGTCCTTGCCGCCCATCTCGGCGATCAGGCGCTTCATCCAGATCTGGCCCTTCCCGGTCTTCGCCGACTGCTCGAAGATCCAGAGGCCAACCTCCTTGCTGCCGGTGAAGGAGATGAAGCGCGTCTTCGGATGCTGCACCATGGCGCCGCCCACCGAGGAGCCGGGGCCGGTGAGGAAGTTGAGCACCTGCTTCGGCAGGCCGACCTCGTGCAGCAGGGCGACGAAGCGGGCGGCGATCGCCGGCGACTGGCTGGCGGGCTTCAGCACCACCGTGTTGCCGGCGAGCAGGGCCGCCGACGCCATGCCGGCCATGATCGCCAGGGGGAAGTTCCAGGGCGGGATGACCGCGCCGACGCCAAGGGGGATGTAGAGCATCACGTTCCGCTCGCCCTTCACCGGCGTCACCGGCTGGGGCTCGGCGAGGCGGAGCGCCTGGCCGGCGTAGTACTCGAGGAAGTCGATGGCCTCGGCGGTGTCGGCGTCGGCCTCGGCCCAGCTCTTGCCCACCTCGAACACCAGCGCCGCCGAGAACTCGTGCTTGCGCTCGCGCAGCAGGCGGGCCGCCTCGAAGAAGTAGCGGGCGCGCTGCAGGACCGGCGTCTCGGCCCAGGCCGGGAAGGCGGCATGGGCGGCGTCCACCGCCCGGTTGGCGTCCTCGGCGGTCAGCTTGGGATAGACGCCGATGACCCGGCTGGTGTCGCCCGGGTCGGTGTTGTCGAAGGTGGTCTTGCTGGTGACCGGCTCGCCGCCGATCCAGCAGGTCCAGGTCCGGCCGAGTTCCTTCTCGACGCGGTCGAGGGCCTGCTGGAAGGCCTTCTGCTGGGCGGGATCGCCGAAGTCGGTGAACGGCTCGTTGCGGAACTCGGGGGTCTGCATCCCGCTGTGGATGGGGTGCGTTCCCGGTAAAGACAAGCGACCTGGACGGGGGGCGGTCCAGGTCGCCGAGAAGACTGCAG
>CAZMGG010000033.1:0-47111 GCA_964565715.1 uncultured candidatus Brocadiaceae bacterium
CCTCGCCCTCCTGCAGCACGCGCAGCAGCTTCTTCTGCACCTCGAGGGGCATGTCACCGACCTCGTCGAGGAACAGCACGCCGCCCTGGGCGGCCTCCAGCAGCCCCTTCTTGTTGGTGGTGGCGCCGGTGAAGGCGCCGCGCACGTGGCCGAACAGCTCGCTCTCCAGCAGCGCCTCCGGCAGGGCGGCGCAGTTCTCCGACACGAACGGCCGGTCCTTGCGACGGCCCTGGGAGTGGATGGCGCGCGCCACCAGTTCCTTGCCGGTGCCGGACTCGCCGGTGATCAGCACCGGATCGTCGGCGTCGATGTACTTGTCGAGCAGCGCGAACAGCGACCGCATGGCGCGGCCGGTGCCGACGATCTGCTTGTAGTCGTAGCGGCTGCGCCCGATGTTCTGCGCGCTCAGCTCCTCGCGGATCTGCGTCAGCTCGGCGGTCTTCTCCTGCAGCTGGCCGCGCAGCGCGGCGTTGAGCTGGTCGACGCGATCCAGCGCGGCCTGCAGCTCCTGCTGCTTGCCGCGCAGGGTCTCCAGCGTGCGGGCGTTGTGGATGGCGACGCCGGCGTGATCCGCCAGGGCCAGCAGCAGCGCCTTCTCGCGCTCCTGGAACATCTGCTGCTGCAGCCGGTTGTCGACGTAGAGCACGCCGGCCACCTGGCCGGCGACGCGGATCGGGATGCACAGCACCGAACGCAGGCGCAGGTCCGCCACCGACGCCAGGTCGCGGAAGCGATCGTCCTCCTGGGCGTTGGTGGTCAGCTCCGGCACGCCGGACTCGAGCACCCGCCGGGCGATCGTGCGCGACACCTTGTCCTCCGGCGCCAGCACCTCCTCCTGGGCGAAGTTGCGCGCCACCTCCACCGAGGTCTCCTCGCCGCCGCCGAGGATCAGGAAGCCGCGCTCGGCGTTGGCCAGCTGGATCGCCGCGTCGACGATCTGGGTCAGCAGCCGGGACAGGTCCTGCTCCTCGTTCAGCGCCCGGGCCAGCCCCATCAGCGTGGTCAGGTCCTGGGTGCCGCGGGGGCCCTCGCCGAGCCGGGTGTCGTCCACCGACGCGTTCTCCGGCGTCGGCAGCAGCAGCCGGATCTGGTAGCCGGCCACGGCGAAGGTGTCGCCGGGATGCAGTTCGGCGCGGGTCACCGGCCGCCCCTGGATGCGAGCGGGGTTCTGCGCGCCAGCGTCGACCAGGGCGAAGCCGCCCTCGACGCGTTCCACCCGGCAGTGCGTCCGCGACACCAGCCGGTCCGGCAGGCTGATGTCGTTGTCGCTGGCGCGGCCGATGCTGACCACGTCCTTGCGGAAGGCGTGGGTCTGCTCGTTGCCGCCGTGCTGGACGATCAGGAGGAAGGAGCCGCGGGACATCGGGGGGAACGGAACCGGCGCCGGCCGGCGCGGCGCCTGCTAGCGAGGTGGACCGCCGCCGTAACCCCGCGTCGACTTCGCGTCGTGACAGGTGTCCGCCTATCCTACCGCGGCCCATGGCAGGATCGTCGCCCGACCTCGAGCACCCCGCCTTCCGCCCCCTGGAGGTGCAGCAAGGGAGCCACGGCCGCAGCAGGGGCCTGGTGCTGGTCTGCCGGCTCGGCATCAGCGAACCGGCCTTCGTACCGGCGGCACTGCTGCCGATCGTCGGCCTGTTCGACGGCCAGCGGTCGGTGGCGGCGATCTGCGCCGAGGCGGGCGCGGCCCTGGGCGAGGTGGTCGAGGAGGCCTTCGTGCGCGACCTGGTGCGGCAGTTCGACCGCCGGCTGCTGCTGCACTCGGACGCCTGGCAGCGGGCGGTCGCCGCGCGGCAGCAGGCCTTCCTCGGGCAGCGGGTCCGCCCGCCGCGCCACGCCGGCTCGGCGGGCTATCCGGCGGAGCCCTCGGCGCTGCGGGCGGCGTTGCGCGAGGTGGTGCCGCTGGCGCCGGGCACCGGTCCCGCGGCCCGGGGCGTGGTGGCGCCGCACATCGATCTGGCGCGGGGCCGGGCGGGCTACGCCGCCGCCTACGGCTTCCTCGGCGCGGCGGCGCCGGCCGACCTCTACGTGATCTTCGGCACCGGCCACCAGGGCCCGGCGGCGCCCCTCACCGGGCTGGCCATGGACTGGGCGACGCCGCTCGGCACGGTGACCACCGATCGCGCCTTCCTGGCGCGGGTCGAGGCGACGATCGGCCCGGCCGCCGCCGACGACGCGTTCCTGCACGAGGCCGAGCACAGCATCGAGTTCCAGGTGCTGTGGCTGCAGCACCTGGCCGAACTGCGCGGCGGGGCGCCGTTCGAGGTCGTGGGCTTCCTGTGCGGCTCGTTGCCGAGCGAAAGCGGCGATCCGGACCAGGAACGCTACGCCGACCGGCTGCTCACCGCGCTGCGCGCCGCCGCCACGGCGAGCGGCCGCCGCGTGTGCTACGTCGGCGGCGCCGACCTCGCCCATCTGGGTCCGTTCTTCGGCGACGGCCAGCCGGTGGACGACGCACGGCTCGCGCGCCTGCAACGGGACGAACAGGGCCACCTGGACCTGCTGGTGCAGGGCCGGCCCGGTCGCTTCCACCAGGCGATCCACGGCCACGGCAACCCGGACCGGGTCTGCAGCGCCCCGGCGATCTGGCTCACCGCCCGGCTGGCCGGCGGGCCGGGCCGATTGCTCCACCATGGTCAGGCCGCGGCGGCCGACGGCAGCCAGGTGGTGAGCTTCTGCGGCCTGGGCTGGGGCGGCGACGCGAGCCAGCCGTGAGGCCGCTCATGCCGGCGCGCCGAGGCCCAGCAGGCGCTCCCCCGCCGCCACCACCTCCTGCACGGTGATGTCCTTCATGCAGCGGTGGTGGCCGAGCGGGCAGACCTTCCGCTGGCAGGGCGAGCACGGCAGGTCCTTGCGCAGCAGCACCGTGCGCTCCATGCAGTAGTCGGTGTAGTTGGGGTCGTTGGGCCCCATCAGGCAGACGATCGGCTTGTCCAGCGCCACCGCCAGGTGCCGCGGCCCGGTGTCGCCGGTGACCAGCAGGGCGCCGCGCTCGATCAGCGCCTTCAGCCGACCGAGCGACAGCACCGGCTGTGTCATCGGCACGGCCGAACCCTCGGCGGCGATCCGCTCGCCCAGTTCGACCTCGGCGGGACCGACCATCACCAGCGCCCGCAGGCCGTGGCGTTCCTGGAAGTGGCGCGCGACGGCGGCGAAACGCTCGGGCATCCACAGCTTGCTGGCGCCGTAGTTGGCGCCCACCACCAGCATCACCAGCCGCTCGTCCTCGCCGATGCCACGCTGGCGCAGGTGTTCCTGCACCCAGGTCCGCTCGGCGTCGGTGACCACCAGCTGCGGATGGATCGCCTCGCCGGGGATGCCCAGTCCGTCGAGCAGTTCGCGGTAGTAGACCGGCATCGGGATCGCCCAGCGGCGCGGCCCCATCCGCGGCTGCCACCACCGGCGCCGCACGCGCGCCTTGCGACCCAGGTTGAGCAGGAACGGCCGCCCCTGGCGGTAGCCCAGCCGCAGCGGCACCCGGGCCAGGAACGGCACCAGGGCGGTCTCGGGCGAGTTCGGCAGGACCACGGCGAGGTCGTAGGCGCCCGCCCGCATCTGCCGGACCTGGGCCAGCAGCCCCCCCAGCCCACCGGCCTTCGGCGCATCCACCAGCTCGTCGAACCAGGTGGTCCCGTCCAGCAGCGGGCGCAGGATGGGCCGCAGTCCGCAGACGATGTGGGCCTTGGGGAAGGCCTGCCGCAGCCGGGCGAAGCTGGCGGTGGCCATCACCAGGTCGCCGACCCAGTTGGGCGCCCGCACGAAGATGCGGCGCACGGCGGACAGGTCGACCGGGGCAGCCATGGGGGGCGGGGATCTTGGCGGTCCGGCGGGAATCGGGCAACGGCGACCTGCAGGATGGCGGGCGCTGCCCCCCGTGCTATGGTGCGCCATTCGTCGCCGTCCGGCCAACTCCACGGACAGCCTCCGCGCCGCCTTCCTCCACGCAACCCGCCAGCCCGCCGGCCCCGCCGGTGTCACGCCATGGCCTCCCAAGCGATCCTCACCCGTCTCCAGGCCGAGTTCGACAGTCCGCCCGACGCCATCGCCGCCGTCGTGGCCCTGCTGGAGGAGAAGGCGCCGCCGTCCTTCCTGTTCCGCTACCGGCGGCAGCAGACCGGCAACCTCGGCGAGGAACGGCTGCACGCCATCGCCGAGCGCCTGCACTTCCTGCTGGACCTGGAGCAGCGCAAGGCCGCCATCGCCGAGCAGGCCCGCGAGAAGGGCCGCCTCACCGAGGAACTGCAGGGGATCCTCGACCACAGCGTCGACCAGGACCTGATCGACGATCTCTACCAGTCGCTGCGGCCGCGGCGGGCGACGCCGGCGATGAAGATGGAGGAGAAGGGCCTGCTGCCCCTGGCGCTCGCCATCGAGCACGACCAGCTCGGCGAGGGCGACCTGCAGGGCGCCGCCCAGGAGTACATCGGCGAGGAACGCGGCCTGCCCGCCACCGAACACGTCCTGGAAGGCGTGCTGGTGATCCTGGCCGAGCGCATCGGCGGCGATCCGCGGGTCCGGGCCCGCTTCCGCGAGGAACTCGCCCGCGGCCTGCTGCGGGCGCGGCCGGTCAATCCCGGCCAGGGCGGCGAGCAGCGCTACCAGGAGTTCTTCGACTTCCAGGAGGTGATCACGCGCATCCCGAGCCATCGCATGCTGGCCCTGCGCAAGGCCCAGCGCGAGGGCATCCTGGCCCTGGAGCTGACCCTGCCGGAAGGCCGCGCCCGCGAGGTGCTGCGCGAGCTGCAGGGCAAGAACCCGCCCGAGGGCTCGCAGCTCCGTGCCTTCCTCGACCTGGTCTACGACCACGCCTTCGAGAACCACCTCAAGGAGGCCTGCGGCCGCGACGTGCGCCGCCGGCTCAAGGAGAAGGCCGATCGCGAGGCGGTGCGGACGTTCGCGCGCAACCTCCGCTCGCAGCTCCTGTCGCCGGCGCTGGGCGGCAAGAAGGTGCTGACCCTGCGCGCGTCGACCAAGACCGCCTGGACCGCGCTGATCGGCGAGGACGCCTCGGTGCTGGAACACCGGTCGATGGCCGTGGGCACCGACGAGGAGCGGGCGGCAGCCCTGCAGTGGCTGGTGGAGACGATCCGCACCCACCAGCCGGCGGCCCTGGCGATCCCGCACGGCCGCCGCCAGTCGGGCACCGAGAGCCTGGTGAAGGCCCTCAAGGAGGCGATGGCGGGCGATCTGCCGCCGGTGTTCCCGGTGGACGAGGCCGCTTCGGCGATCTTCGCCACCAGCGCCGCCGGCCGCCGCGCCATGCACCACGTCGACGTCGGCGTGCGCACGGCGATCAGCCTGGGCCGCCGCCTGCAGGATCCGATGCGCGAGCTGATCGGCATGGACTTCCGCACGCTGGGCCTGGGGCAGGCGCTCGACGACGTCCATCAGGGCGTGCTGCGGCGCGAACTGGACTGGGTGGTGACCGCCTGCGTCGGCGCCGTCGGCGTCGACCTCAACACCGCCGACAAGCCGACCCTGCTGCACGTGCCGGGCGTGACCGAGGAACTGGCCACCGCGATCCTGGAGCACCGCCGCAAGCACGGCGGCTTCCAGAACCGCGCGGCCCTGGCGGCGGTGCCCGGCTGCGACGAGGCGACGCTGCGCCACATCGGCGGCTTCCTGCAGGTGCAGGGCGGCGATCAGCCCCTCGACGCGACGCCGCTGCACCCCGACGACTACCCGGTGGCGGCGGCGATCGCCGCGCGCAAGGGCGTGGAGCCGAAGGCGCTGATCGGCCAGGACCTGCGCGACGTCGACCTGGACGGTTTCGCCGCCGAGGGCTTCCCGCGCGAGCGGGTGCTGGCCACCGTGCAGTTCCTGCGCGCGGCCGGCAGCGATCCCCGTGGCCCGATGGGTTCGGTGCGCAACGACGGCGTCGATTCGATCGACGACCTGCGCATGGACCAGGAGCTGACCGGCCGCGTCACCAACCTGACCGAGTTCGGCGCCTTCCTCGACCTCGGCATCGGCCAGGACGGCCTCGTGCACATCTCGCAGATCCCGCACCAGCGGCTGCGCAATCCCGAGCAGATGCTGCGGGTCGGCGAGGTGATCACGGTGTGGGTGGTCAACGTCGATCGCCAGAACAAGAAGATCGGCCTGTCGATGCTGCAGCCCCGTCACCTGGCCGAGGGCCGGCCGGCCACGCTCGGCGAGCGCATGGGCCGCAACGAGCGGCCGCGGCGCGAGCGCGGGCCGCGCGGCGGCGGGCAGGGCGGCCACGGCGGACACGACCGCAAGCCCGAGCCGGCGTTCTCGCGGGCGGCGCGCGCTCCCGAAGGGCGCCGCGGCGGCCGGCGCGGCCCGGGCGAACGGCGCGGACCCGGCGGCCCGGGTGGTCCTGGTGGTGACCGCGGCGATCGGGGCTTCGATCGCGGCTACGACCGTGGCGAGCGCGGTCCGCGACGCGGCGGCGAACCGCGCGTCATCACCATCGAGAGCGGGGCTCCCCAGGAGGAGCAACGCGGCAAGAAGGGCGAGTTCACCTCGCTGGCGAGCCTGCGCTCGCTGCTACGCCCGAAGGACGAGGGTCCGTCGCAGAGTGAGCCGCCGGCGGAATCCAAGTCGTGAGCTGACCTCACGATCCGGTCCCCCGGATCGCCCGCGGCATGGGCTCGGCGACGCGCCGGCAAGCGACGTCGGACGCCGATGGCGACCCTTCCGCTCGTGCGCAACCTCGGCCAGGTTGCATTCCGCGTCGCGCGGAGGCACCATTGCCCGGTCGCGGTGGCTCGCCGCCGAGACGCTTTCCTGGAGACGGACGGGGGAAGCCGTGCGTCTCCATCCCATCCCTGCAACGAGAGAAGAGACATGTCCAAGCTTGCGATCAGCACGCTGTCCATCGGAGTCCTCGCCGCGGCCGCCTCGGCCCAGGCGGTCATCACTCCGGCCGCCATCAACAACAACCCGAACCTCGGCATCGCCGTCATCAACCGCGACGCCAACAACACGACGATCACCGCGATCGAACAGTACGAGCTGCGCCCGCAGGGCGGCGGCATGTACCGCTGCGTGGTGACGGCGATCCTCGGCGGCGCCGACTCCAGCCTGGTGTCCGGCACGCTCAACTGGAACACCAACCCGCCGGTCTGGACCCCCAACGCCGACCTGGCCGCCCTCAACGTCGCCGGCACCTCGACCGACGAGTTCCAGGGCAGCATGTCGCTGGATGGCCTGGTCGTCGTCTGGGACAACTACGTCGGCACCACCTACCCGAACGTGCCGGTGAACGCGACCACGTTCATCTGCAAGCGCGCCAGCACCTCGGTGCCGTTCGCGACGGCCAACGTGTTCGGCATCCAGGGCATGCCCGCCGGTGGCGTCGACCCGCACATCGGCGGCGAGCGGCCGAACGGCGACGTCGTGGTCTACCACCTGGACGCCAACGGCAACATCTCGGCGGTGGACGTCAACCCGAACAGCGGCGCCCAGACCAGCACCCCGGTGGTCGTGCACACCAACCGCGGCACGGTCGGCGGCTCGGCGGTCGGCTTCGCCCACTCGTCCTACGTGCAGCGTGACTCGACCGGCCGCGGCCGGGCGCTCACCTGCAGCGAGTACATCCAGTCCACCGGCGCCCCCTCGGACGGCCTCTGGCGGAACAACCTGACCAACAACGGCCCGCTGGCGGTGCTGGCCCCGGCGTTCGGCGACCCGCAGACCCCGTGGTACGCCAACCCGACGGTCAACGGCGGCACCTGGAACTGGGCCACCGCGGTGGCGGCCTACGGTGACCCGACCATGGTCGAGGCCTGCGCCATCTGCGACGCCGACATGTCGAGCGGCTCCGGCCGCATGGTCGTGTTCGCGCCGATCAGCCCGGCCAATCCGGCCCGCGTCTTCATCAGCGTGGTGGGCATCGGCGTCTCGGCGCCGGGCTACCCGGTCCCGCCGGTGGTGGGCGATCTGCTGATCTTCCCGACCGTCGGCGTCACCCCGATCCAGTTCCACGACAGCAACACCGGCCTCGCCGAATGGGCCTGGACCCTGCCGGGCAGCGGCTACGGCGGCCCGTTCGTGATCCAGTCGATCACCCTGGACGGCATGGGCAACCAGATCCTGGCGGGCAACACCGCCAACCTGATCGTTCCCTGATCCGGATCGGCAACCCTTGGTTGCGACGGCGGGGGCGGCCTTCGGGTCGCCCCCGCTGTCTTTTCCGGCTCCTTCCCAGCACCTACGCTGCCGCACCATGGAACAGGTGTTCGTGGTCCGCCGGACCGACTTCTTCGCCGGGCAGTGGCCGCAGGGCTTCGTGCCTTGGCACGACGACGAGGCCAGGGCCCTGACCGCACGCTTCGAGCGCCTGGGGTTCTTCCTGCCGCGCGCCGAGGCCGAGGAGGACCCCTCCCACAAGCAGCTCATCCCCTACTGCGTGCTGGTGCGCGGCGGCGAGGTGTTCTGCGTGCAGCGGACGTCGGCCCAGGGCGAACGCCGCCTGCACGGCAAGCTCTCGATCGGCATCGGCGGCCACGTCAATCCGCCCGACCTCGGCCCCGCACCGGAGCCGCAGGGCCTGCTCGCCGCTGCCCTGCGGCGCGAACTCGACGAGGAACTGGCGGTGCCCTGGGACCGCCTGACCGAGCCGCCGCGCCTGCTCGGCCTGCTCAACGACGACGGCAACCCGGTGGGGGCCGTCCACGCCGGCCTGGTCTACCTGTTGTCGATCCCCGTAACCAAGGATGCGACAGACACTTGCGTCGATGTCACAGTGCGTGAAACAAGCGCCATGCACGGCGGTTTCGGGCACCTTGCCGAACCCACTGGCCTGTGGCAAGATCGCGCCCGCTTCGAAACGTGGTCCCGGATCCTGCTGGAGGCTGGAGTCATCGGTCCCATGGCACTTTCGCCGCCGACCGGCGCCACACGGATTGGCCCTGAATCCGTCAGAGAGGAAACAAGCAATGGCTGAACGCAACACGACACGTCCGACTCGTGATGAGGTCTTCGATCTGCTGATGAACGCGCGCCAGGCCGACTGGGTCGAACTGGTGCTGGAGGACGGCCGCGCCCTGGCCGGCGCCATCATCTTCAACGAGTTCAAGGGCACCGGCCGGCTGATCAACGTCGTCCAGGAGATCAGCCTCGACTTCACGGTCGATCAGGTCATCGACGTGAAGCTGTAGCCAGGCTGCAGCCAGGATGCAGCCCGACAGACGCGGGAGCCGCTCGGCTCCCGCGATCGGTTTTAGGGCGCGGGCGGGCTTCCCCGGAACGAAAGTGGCGCCGCCGGAGCCCTTCGGCCCCGGCGACGCCGAGTCTCCAGATCATGCGCGGGCGCCCGCGAAGCGGTCTTGAGGAGCAGCCTTGCCATTCCGGGTCCCAGCCGGAACCCGCCTCGTGTGTCGCAAGCGACCCGTGGCACCAACGCATGTGACCAGGAGTGACGGCGTGGTTGCCTGGACCACGCCGTCATGCTGTCGGCCCCTCCCATGGGTGACCGCCCAACACGCCGGCAGGTATAGGGACGCCCCGAACGCGTGCCAAGGAGTTTTTGACACTTGCCGGCACCAGCGTTCGTGCCCTTGATCCTGCCCTACCACCACATGTCGCGCACCGGCCGCTCAACCCACCGGTGGGAACAACACGCGGAAGGTCGAACCCCGGCCTGGCTCGCTCTCCACCTCGATGCGGCCGCCATGCCGCTCGACGATGCCGTGGGAGATCGCGAGACCGAGCCCGGTGCCCTTGTCGACGTCCTTGGTGGTGAAGAAGGGGTCGAAGATCTTGGCCAGGTGCTCCTCGGCGATCCCGCAGCCACGGTCCGAAACCGCGAAGCAGGCCTCCCCCTCGTGGTGGCCGGTGGTGAGCGTCACCTCGGCCCCCGCCGGCGACGCGTCCCGGGCATTGAGCAGGAGGTTGACCAGCACCTGCAGCAGATGGTTCGCCGAGCCTTCCACCAGCACCGGCGCCGGCGCCGGCTCGATCGCCAGCGGCACCTCGCCGGCGCGGAACGGCACCCGGACCAGGTCCGCGGCCTCCCGGGCCAGCGCGTTCAGGTCCAGCTGCTGCCGGCTGAACGGCGTCTCCCGCGAGAACGCCAGCAACCCCTCGGTGATGACCTGGATGCGGCGGGTGTGCTTGTCGATCACGTCGAGCTCGGCCTGCAGCGTCGCCGGCTCGTCGCGGTCCTCGATCCGGTAGCGCAGGATCTGCACCTTGTTCCGGATCACGCCGATCGGGTTGTTGATCTCGTGGCTGACGCCGGCCGCGAGCGTGCCGATCGACGCCAGCTTCTCGCTCATCGCCAGGTGGCGGCCGAGCCGCACCAGTTCCTGCTCGTTCCGCCGCAGCCGCCGCAGCACGGTGGCGACGAAGTAGATCGAGAAGCTCATGGTCAGCGCGTAGGCCAGCAGCAGCAGCCAGAACCCCAGCGGCCGCACGGCATGCAGGTCGATCAGCCCCAGACCGAGCGGATGATGGGCGATCCAGCCCAGCCGTTCGCCGAGCCCCAGCAGCACCACCAGCCCGAGGGAGGCCGCGGCCACCCAGCAGGCCGCGGTCACCGAGCGCACCAGCGCGGCGATGAAGGTGTGGAACAGGTAGAAGAGCACCAGCGGGTTGGTGATGCCGCCCGACTGGTGCAGCAGCGCGGTCAGGATCAGCAGGTCGATGCCGATCTGCAGATCGACGTGCCGCTGCACCGCCCGGGCCGAGGCCCGCGACAGGCGCGGGAAGGACAGCAGGTACAGGCCGTCGATCACCAGGATCAGGCCGCCCAGCCCATAGAGGGGCCAGGGATTGGCGACGATGCCGAGCCCGTGGCAGGCGAGCGCGGTCAGCCAGATCACCGTGGCCCCCGCCAACAGGCGCAGCCGGTTGAACCACGCCACCTGCGACAGCATGTCGCGGGTGCGCCGCGCCTCGTCCGGCAGGCGCTGGCTCGGCTGCCACGGGACGACCATGGCCGCTAGTCGCGGGCGCGCGAGTCGTACTCGCTGCGGCCGTAGAACAGCATCGCCAGCGCGAGGCACACCGCGATCAGCAGCAGCAGGCTGCCCTGCGGGTTGCCGAGCTGGTCGAGATCCAGGTCCCGCTGCGACGGCCACAGCGCCCGGGCCAGACGCCGCCCGGGCTCCAGCCCGTCCAGCAGCATGCGACGCACCGGGTCGGCGATGGTCAGCGAGCGCACGCCGGCCTCCGGCGGCAGGTTGGCGACGAAGTACTCCAGCCCGACGATGAAGAACACCGCCCAGATCATCGGCCGCCGGAACCAGGCGCCGAGCAGGGCGGCCACCGCGGCGTAGGCGGCGGCGGCCACCGCGCCGACGCCGGCGAACAGAGGCAGCAGCCGCCACTCCACGCCCGATCCTGGCCAGAGGAGGGGCAACCACGCCACCGCGGTGAACAGCACCGCGTAGCCGAACACCGCCAGCAGCGCCGCCATCGCCGCCGCCGCCAGCCACTTGCCGAACAGGATCGCCGGCCGCGGCACCGGTCGCAGGAACAGGTACTGGAACGAGCGATCCTCGATGTCGCCGTGCACGGCGTGCACGCCGAAGAACACCGCGCTCCACGGCACCAGCACCGTCATGTGCATCCAGAAGCCCAGGATCGCGAAGACCTCGCGCCCCTGCTTCGGCCTGCCCTCCTGGGCGACGATCACGGCGATCGCCGGCACCGCCAGGGCGAACAGCACCAGCAGCAGCAGGATCCGGCTGCGCAGCAGCAGCAGGAAGGTCTGGCGGGCGATCTCGGCGGTGGTGCGCAGCAGGATCATGTGTCTCCCATCACCCGACCAGGTAGCCGAACACGCTGGACAATGAATCGTCGAGGGGCACCACCTCCTCGATCAGGCCCACCGGATCCGCGCCCAGCCCGGTGAGGGCGCCGTAGAAACCGCCCTGGCCGTTCACCGCCACCTCCAGGCCGCGGCCGTCGATCTGCAGCGCCGCGACCTGTTCCAGCGCGGCGAGGCGGCCGGCGAGTTCGCGGGGCTGGCCGCTGCGCAACAGGATCCGGTGCGGCTTGCCCTGCAGCTGCAGCCGCAGTTCGCCGACCGAGCCTTCGGCCATCAGCCGGCCCTGGTGGATCAGCACCACCCGATCCACCATCGCCTCCAGCTCGTGCAGGACGTGGCTGCTCACCAGCACCGCCACCCCCTGGCCGGCGAGCGCGGTGATGTGTCCCGCCATCTCGTGCCGCGCCAGCGGGTCCAGTCCGGTCATCGGTTCGTCCAGCAGCACCACCCGCGGCTCGTGGGCGAGGGCCTGGGCCAGCCGGACGCGCTGCCGCATGCCCTTGCTGTACTCACGGATCGGCCGGTGCATGTGCGCGCCGAGCCCGAGCCGGTCGAGCACCTCGCCGGCGCGCTGCCAGGCGGCCCGACCGCCGAGCCGGTGCAGCCGCAGCATCCAGGCCACGAACGACCGCCCCGACCGCCGCTCGTAGAGCTGGTCCAGGTCCGGGCTGAAGCCGAGGACGTCGCGGGTGGCGGCCCTCGCCGGTGGCTGGCCGCAGGCGGTGACCTCGCCCTGGCTCGGCGACAGCAGCCCGCAGGCGAGCTTCATCAGGGTGGACTTGCCCGCCCCGTTGCGGCCCACCAGGCCGACCACCTCGCCGGCCACCGTGAAGCTCACGTCCATCAGCGCCGACACCTGGCCGTACCACTTGCTGACGGCGTCGAAGCGCAGCAGGGCCTCGCCGGCGGCGCTCATCCGATCGCCTCCCGCAGCCGCAGGCGGCGGACCATCAGCGCCGTCAGCACGCCGCCGGCGACGAACAGGGCCAGCAGCGCGTTGCCGACGCTGCCGTCGGGCTGCGGCATCCCGGCGATCGCCCGCGCCACCGTTCCCGCCGCGTCCCACAGGCTCACCGCCGGCATCCACGCCGCATCCTCGGTCAGCTCGGCCAGGACCCGCGCGAAGCCCGTGGTGCCGACGATCAGCATGCACCACATCACCGAGGCGAGGTTGGCGGTGCCGGCCAGGGCCGAGAACGCCACCGGCAGGAAGCCGAGCAGCACGGTGAAGGCGAGCAGGCCGGCGACGACCCGCGGCATGAACCGGATCGTGTTCCGCAGGAAGGTCCAGTCCTCGGCCAGCAGCACCCCCATCACCCACAGCACCACCGGCGCCACGACGCACATCAGGCACAGCAGCAGGAACGAACCCAGGAACTTGGCCAGCATGTAGCCCGCCGGCGTGATGCCACGGGTCCAGTAGAGCTCCAGCGCGTTGGCGGCACGGTCCTTGGCGATCGCCCGGCTGCTCACCAGCGCCGACAGGATCAGGAACGGCGCGAACGAGTCGGCGACGATCGAGTCGACGTAGAACATCACGTGGTCGGCGCGCAGCCGTTCCGGCAGCATCCCGGTCATGCCGCCGCCGAACTGCAGCACGCCCATCTGCATCAGCAGCACGACCAGGTTGACGATCGACGGCAGCAGGCAGAACAGGAACAGCGCGACGCCGAACCGCGTGCGGAACAGCGTGCGGAACTCGAGGGACACGATCGGCTGCAGCCGCTCGCGCACCGGCTGCGGCTCGAACTGCAGGGACCGGTAGCCGACGCCGTAGATGGTCATCGCGGCGCTCCCGGCAGGGCGCCCCGGCCGACCGCGCTGAGGAAGACCTCCTCCAGGGTGCGCTTGTGCAGCAGCATCTGCCGCACCCGCCCACCCGCCGCCAGCACGTCGGCGAACACCGCGTGCACCGGCACGTCGGTGTCCACCGACACCCGGTAGCTGCCGGCGCCGCGGAGCGCCCAGCGCACCTGCGGCGAGCGGCCCGGGGCCAGCGCCAGGTCCGCCGGATCCACCTCCACCTGGTACTCGCGCGTCTCCGCCCGGGTCAGGTCCTGCAGGGGTCCCGCCGCCACGACGCGGCCCTGCTCGAGGACCACCACCGCCGAACACACCGCCTCGACGTCCTGCAGGATGTGGGTCGACAGCACCACCGACTTGCCGAGTTCGCCGGCGAGGTGGCGGACCAGCTTCAGCATCTCCTCCCGACCCTGCGGGTCGAGGCCGTTGGTCGGCTCGTCGAGGAACAGCACCGTCGGGTCGTGCACCAGCGAGGCGGCCAGCTTCACCTTCTGCCGCATGCCGGCGCTGTAGCCCGCCACCGGCCGGTAGCGCTGGTCCTCGAGCCCGACCAGGTAGAGCACCTCGTGGGCCCGCCGGGCCGCGTCGGCTTCCGTCAGGCCGCTGAGCCGGCCCAGCGTGAGCACCATCTCATAGCCGTTCAGGCCGGGCAGGTGGGCGTCGCGTTCGGGCATGTAGCCGAGTCGGGCCCGCAGCAGGTCGGGGGGCGTGTCCTCGGGCAGGTCGAGGATCCGCATCCGGCCGCTGCTGGGCCGCACCAGGCCCAGCAGGCTGCGCAGGATCGAGCTCTTGCCCGCGCCGTTGCGGCCGAGCAGGCCCACGGCGCCCCGCGGGAACGTGGCGGTGACGTCCTGCACCGCCACATGCCGCCCGTAGCGGATCGTGACCTGTTCCAGTTCGACGGTCATGCGGGCCTGGCCCCGTCGGCGGGAGGGACCAGCAGCCGGGACCAGGACGCCAATGGCTCCGCCGTCCGCGCGATCAGCGCGACGCGGATCGGCACTCGCTCGCCGGCGTGATGGGTGTCGACCCGGTGGATCTGCACGGTGAACTCGTCTGCGGCCCGCCTGACGAAGGATTCGGACTCGACCCGGAACGGGTCGCAGTGGATGGCAAGCGCACCGTGGCCGAGCCCCTCGGTCAACTGTCGAAGCACCGAATCGTGGTAGCGCGGCCGGTAGGTCACGTCGCACAGGAGCCAGAGGTCGGCGGCGGGGGCCGGATCGCGGCTCCAGTCGAAGCACCGCGCGGTCACGGTGCCGCCGGCCTGCGCGTTGCGCCGGCCGTTGAACTCGGCAAAGGCCAGCGCCGGCTCGTGCAGGTCCAGGCACTGCACCGACGCCCCGCCCCGCGCCGCCGCGGCGCCCGCGAGCCCCAGGCCGCAACCCAGGTCCACGGCGGTCCGCCCGGCGAAGCCGCCGTGCCGGCACAGGAGCCGCGCCGCCGCCACCGACGCCGGCCAGGCCTGCGCCCAATAAGGCGGTTCCTCCCCCCGCAGGATCGCTTCGACCCCGCCGCCCCGGCGATGCCAGGCGTCGACGTCGACGGTGACCAGATCCAGGTTGCCCCCGGCCACGGGCAGGCGCAGCCGCCGCAGCGGAAAGCGGCGCAGGCGCGGGTCGGCGGCGGCTTCGGGCACCGTCATCGCCAGTGGCATACCGCCACCGGGGCGAGGGCAGAAGGGCGCGCTGCCACACTTGCGTTACGCGGAATCCGGGTGCTTTCGGGCACAATCTCGGCCGCCCCATGGCCATGGCCCCGTCGCGCTTCAGCAGCCGCCACCTGCTGGCGGTGTGTACCTTCCTGGTGCCGCTCGGACTGCTGGCCTGGTTCGGCGCCGCCGAGCTCGGCCGCCAGGGCCAGCGGGCTCGCGAGGCGATCGAGGCCCAGGCGCTCACGTTCCTGCGCAGCGCCGATGCCGTGCTGGAGCAGCACCTGCAGGGCCGGCTGCCGGCGATCCTGCTGGCCAGCGAGGCGGCGTTGGCCGACGCGGGGCTGCCGGCGGCGACCCGCTGGCTGCGGGAGGGCGACACCGCCCACGAGGTCGTCGATCTGCTGCTGCTCGACGAGCGGGGCGGTGTGGTCGCGCCGCAGCCCGCACCCATCGACCCGGGACTGCCGTTGTTCCGCAGCACGCGCCCACGGCAGAGCCAGCACGCCGACACCCTGCACGCGGCGGAGGCGCTGCTGGGCCGCGGCGAGCTGACGGCCGCCGCAACGCTGCTGCAGCAGCTGCTCGACGGCCTGCGCCAGGCGCCACGCCGGCCGGCGCTGGGCAACGAGCCCCTCGAGACCGAACTGCGCGCCCGCTTCCTGCTGGCCACGCTGCACCGCCGGCAGCAGCAGCCGGACGCCGCCCGCGAGCAGTTCGAACGGCTGCGCCAGCTCCTGGCCAGTCCGCGCCTGCCGGCGCTGGCGGACGCCAACCTCACCGGCCTCGACCTGCTGGCCGAGTGCGCCCTGGCCGAGCTGGCGGGGCCGCCGGCGGTGCTCGAGCTGATGGAACACATCGTCGCCGGTCGCCGCGACCAGCAGCCCGACGCCCTGCTGGCGGCGGTGCTGGACCGTCTGTTCGGCCACATCCCCGCCGAGTCCCCGGAACGGCCCGCCGCGATCGCCGCCATGCGCACCGAGGAGTTCCGGCGCCATGGCCGGGCGTTCGCCTCGGACTACGAGCTGCTGCTGCTGGAGACCGTGCGCCGCCGCCTGCGGCAGACCGAGGAGGGCGGCACGCTGCTGGTGGCGTCGGGCGCCACCAGCCGGCCGAGCCTGCTGCTGGCCCGGGCCGCCACCGCGGCGGAACGCACCCGGCATGGCTGCGCCTTCGTCGCCCTGCGGCTCGATCTCGGCGACCTGCTGGGCGAACCCCTGGCGGCCTTCCTCGCCGCCGACCACCAGGGCTTCGTCCTGGCCGTCGAGGACGCCGATGGCCTGCCGCTGCTGGGCGGCACCGACGGCAGCGCCACCGAGGCGGAGTCGGCCCTGATCCAGAGCCACGGCCTGCGCCTGCGGGCCGTGCCCGCCGACGCCGCCGCCATGCTGGCCGGCGCCGCCGCCTCGGCCCGCAACCGCGCGCTGCTGCTCGGCGCCCTGTTCCTGGTGGCGGTGGTGGGCGCCGCCTGGCTGTGGCGCTCGGTGTCGCGCGCCACCGAACTCGCCGCGCTCAAGGTCGACTTCGTGTCGCGGGTCTCGCACGAGCTGAAGACCCCGCTGGCGCTGATCCGGATGTACGGCGAGACGCTGGGCATGGGCCGCGCGCGCGACGAGGGCCAGGCCCGCCGCTTCGGGTCGATCGTCGCCCGGGAGGCGGAACGGCTCGGCGCGATGATCCAGCGGATCCTCGACTTCTCGCGCCAGCAGACCGGCACCCTCACCTACGAGCCGGAGACCGTGGACCTGGCGACGTGCCTGGGCCAGGTGGCCGAGGCCTACGGCCCCCACCTGGAGGCCCGCGGCGCCCGCCTGCGGCTGGACCTGCAGCCCGGGCTGCGCGCCGAGGTGGATCCCACGGCCCTGGAGGGCGCGGTGATCAACCTGCTCGAGAACGCCGCGAAGTACGGCGCCACCGATGGCACCGATGGCGCCGACGACCCCGGCGCCACCACCATCGAACTGCACCTCGCCCGCACCGGGCCGGAGGCGGCGGCCGGCGCCGGCACCGCCCGGATCGAGGTGCGCGACCGCGGCCGCGGCGTGCCCCCGGCCGAGCGCGAGCGCATCTTCGACAGCTTCTACCGCGCCAGCAACGCCGCCGAGGTCCGCGGTGCGGGCCTCGGCCTCAGCCTCGTGCGACACTTCGCCGAGGCCCACGGCGGCCGGGTCGGGGTCTTGCCCCGCCCGGACGGCGGCTCCATCTTCCATCTGCAGTTGCCACTGCTCAGCGAACCGACATGAAGCAACCACGGATCCTGGTCATCGAGGACGAACCGGACCTGCGGGAGGGATTGCAGCACAATCTCGAACTGGAGGGCTACGCCGTCGTCGCCGCCGGCACCGGCCGGGAAGGTCTGCAGCAGGCCCGCGCCGCCACGCCGGACCTGATCCTGCTCGACCTGATGCTGCCCGACCTCGACGGGCTGAAGGTGCTCGAGCAGCTGCGCCAGCAGGGCCAGCCGATCCCGGTCATCGTCCTGTCGGCGCGCAGCCAGGATCGCGACAAGGTCTCGGGCCTGGAGGCCGGCGCCGACGACTACCTGACCAAGCCCTTCGGCCTGGCCGAGCTGACCGCACGGATCCGGGCGGTGTTGCGCCGCACCAGCCCGCGGCCGGAGGAGCAGGGCGCGCAGCACTTCCCGAACCTGACCATCGACTGGAAGCGGTTCTCGGTGACACGCGACGGCCAGGAGCACCAGCTGTCGCGCTACGAGGCCGAGATCCTGCGCATGCTGGTGGATCACCGGGGCGAGGTGGTGTCCCGCCAGGACCTGCTCCGACAGGTGTGGGGCTACGTCCACCTGCCGACCACGCGCACCGTCGACAACCACATCGCCCGCCTCCGCAAGAAGATCGAGAAGGACGTCGAACACCCGATCCACGTGGTCACCGTGCACGGCATCGGCTACCGCTTCGACTCCGCCGAGGTGAAGGCGTGAGCGCCGGCCACCGCCGTCGGCTCGCCGCGCTGACCGCCGCCGCGGTGGCCACCTCGGTCGTCCTCGCCCAGGTGGCAGCCGTGCCCGCCGCACCGCCGGGCCCGACCCTGCATCGGCTCTGGGTGGACGAGCTGCTGGATGCCGATGCGGCCGCCGCCGCCGCCGGCTACCGCACGCTGGCGCTCGACGACCGGGCCGCCGCCTTCGAACGCCTGATCGCCGGCGTCCGCCTCCTGGAACTGCAGCGGCTGGGCGTGGCGCCGGCCGACCCGATCCCGCTGCTGGCCACCACCGACGTACCGCAGGGGATCCGCGAGGCCGGCGCGACCCTGGGGCAGGCGCGCGGCGCCTACGAACGCCTCGCCGAGCGGGCCCGGACGGATCCCGCGGCCCTGTTCCAGCAGCTCCAGGATCCCGGCGACCGGGGCGCCGGCCGCTTCAACCCGCGGCCGCTGGTGCCCATGCTGCAGGCCCACCTGCAGGAGCAGGGCTTCGGCGCCTCGGTCCGCGAACGCCGCCGCCTGCTGCTCGACCAGCTGCAGTCGGCCATCCGCCGCGGCGACCGCCAGGCCGTCGTCGACGCCCGCCGCCAGCTCCGCGCGCTGGAGCCCGACGGCCGCGACCCGCAGCAGAACACCCGCAGCCGGGCCCTGCTGGTGCTGCAGCACGTGCTGCGCGGCGAGCCGGAGCAGGCCGCGGCCCTGCGCGCCGACTGGTTCCCCGGCTGGCAGCCCGGGGCAGCGGAGGATCCGCCCGAGGCCGGCGTGCGACGGGCTCTGCGGAATCTGCAGCAGGTGCTGTCCGATCCGGACCTGCCGGCGGGCGAGCGGGCGGCCCTGACCGAAATGCGCGACCGCCTGCAGGAACTGGCCCGCCGGTCGGGTCCGCGCGCCGCCTTGGACCTCCTGGATCAGGTGCCGTTCTACCGCGAACGCCTGCTGCGGGTCCTGCGCGGCCGCTGAAGCCGCACCCGACCCAGGCCGTACATGCCACTGGCGCCCTTGGGCGCCAGTGCAGTCGGGCCAGTGCAGTCTGGACTGCGGGTCCGGACGGGGCCGGACCGCGGCGTCAGGCTAGCGCCGGTAGCCGGGCGGCGTGGTCTCGCCGCTCTGGGCATCGGTGCCGCTCTTGGCGCTCTCCTCGGTGTCGAAGATCGTGCCCTGGTAGAAGTCCAGCGGCTTGATCTCGGGGCCGTAGGGGTGCAACTCCGCGGCGCCGTAGAACAGGCACAGCGGCAGGTCGATCACGTGGATCGCGCCGTAGATGGCGTGCGTGAACGCGTGGTAGAGGAAGGTGAACGGGAACGCCACGACTTCCATGGCGGCGCCGCTGTCGAGGCCGCTGCGCACCGCGCGGGCCGACGTGTAGCCGTCGGTCGCGCCGCCGTACACGATCAGCACCGGCGACGCGACGCCGATGAAGAGATCCTTGCCGGCGCGACGGGCCGTGCCGCAGGAGGTGAGCGAAACCGCCAGGAGGGCGCAGACAGCGATGATGGCTTTGCGGGCGTTCAAGGCAAACCTCGGAAGGAAAGTCCGTTGACAGGGGCCTGTGGGGATGCAGATGCAAGCGAGGCGCCGGCGTCCTGACAAGCTTCAGGTGGGAAAACCGGGCTGGCGCAGGAACTTCGGACGGCGGCCCGGCGCGGAGCAGCCTTCCGGACGTTGGCTCTCCCGGGGCGGGTTTGCTAGCCTGGGCCGCCTCCATGAGCGACTTCGGGGCCGACATCTTCGACACCGACCCTCCGCCGCCCCGCAAGCCGGAGCCTCGGGCCCGACGGCCACGCGCCCGTCCCGAGCCGCGGGAACCGCAGGGACCGCAGGAAGCGCCGCCGCCGCCGCCGGTGGCCGCCCCGCGGCCGTCCGGGCCCGCGGCGCGCTCCGACGATCTGGACCTGAGTGACGTGGTGTGGGGCGAGCCCGCGGCGCCGCAGGCGAAGCCCCCGGCCACCCGGCCCGCGCCCTTGGCCCACGACCGGCAGGACACGCAACCCGATGATCGCGGGGACGACCGCCGCGTCGCCCGCGAGCGCAGCCAGCGTCACGCCGGACAGGACCCGCGCAACCCGTTCGAGCAGCAACCGCAACGACGAGATCCCGATCGCGACGACGAGCCGCGGGAAGCCCGCGAGGATCGCCACCGCGACGACCGCGAGCATCGCGAGGATCGCGAGGATCACGACGACCGCGACGGTGGTCGCCGGCGGCGGCGCCGGCGCCGGCGGCGCAACCGTGACCGCCACCAGGACGGCGACGACGTCCAGGCACAGCCATCCCACGCCGATCGCGACGATCGCGGGGCCGGCCGCGGCCAGGACCACGACCGCAGCGACGACCGGCCGGCACCACCGCGGCGGCGTCCGGCGCCGTTCACGCCGCCGGCGATCGCGCAGGCGGCGCCGGAGCGCATCGGCCTGCTGGTGGACGTGATCGCGCTGGAGGCGGAAGCCCAGAAGCGCGGCGGCGAGCTGTCGTTCCGCCGCCTGCACGAGGGCATCTCCGGGCGCCGCCCCGTCGTGCGGGCGGTGTGCTACGTCGCCGCCAGCGGTCGCCCCGCGGCGGTGCGGGCCCTGGAGAAGGCGGGCTTCGAGGTCCGCATCGCCAGCACCGAGCAGGCGATGTCGGTGACCATGGCGGTGGATGCGCTGGCCCTGGCCCAGGCCGTCGACGTGGTGGTGCTGGCGCCCGGCTCCAGCGACCTCGCCGCGGTCGTGCAGGCGCTGCACCAGCACTCGGTGCGGGTGGAGACCGCCGGGTTCGAGCCGGCCGGCTTCGCCAGCGACCGCCACCTGGCGCTCGGCCGCGAGTGCTTCTTCGTGCCGTGAGGCCGGCCCGCCGCGGCCCCCGGGGCTATACTCGCGCGGCCTTCCCGCCGATGGAAGGTCTGGAGCCCACCCGATGACCGCCCTGCGCCGCCCCTGGCTGCTGCTGCTGCTCGCCGGCCTGCCGGCGCTGGCCGCGCAGGACGACGCCGGCGGCAAGCCCACGACCCCGGAACTGCGCCAGTCGGCGATCCGCTGGTCCGAGGCCCAGAGCCGGCGCCTGTTCGCCGGCGCCGACGGCAACGCCGACGACCGGCTCGACCTGTTCGAAGCCGCCTCGGCCCTCGATTCGATCGGCAGCCCGAAGGAGCGCGAGGTCTTCCGTCGCCTCGACCGCAACCGCGATGGCTACGTGAACTGGCCCGAGTTCGATGCCCACTTCCGCGACCTGGTCGAGCACGGCGGCACGCTGCGGGTGCGGATGGCGCGGCCGATGCCACCGATCGACGACCAGGGCGAGGCCGAGGCCAGCCCGGCCCGCCGCCTGCTCCGCCTGTGGGACACCGACGGCAGCGGCGACCTGTCCGAAGCCGAGCTGCGCGCGATGCTGCAGGGCCTCGGCGCGCCACCGGCGGTGCAGGCGCGGCCGCCGCGTCTGGACCAGGACGGCTCGGGCACCGTCAGCGAGGCCGAGCTGGCACCGGTGCTGCAGCTCGTGCCGGGGCTCGCCGGCGCCGGCGGGCCGAAGGGCAGCCGGCTGCCCCTGCCCTGGCGGCAGGCCGACGCCGACCAGGACGGCAGCCTGTCGCTCGCCGAGTTCACCGACGCGCTGCGCCGCCTCGATCCGACCCTGGCGGCGTGGGCCGCCCGGCTGCTGCGGCGCGCCGACCAGAACGGCGACGGCAAGCTCGACGAGGCCGAACTGGCCCTTCTGGCGAAGACCGCCCCCGCCCGCTGATCACGCCGGCGTCACTTGTCGAACAGCGCCGCCAGATCCACCAGTTCGGGCCCGTTCTCGCCGCAGCGGGCGTAGCGGCCGCCGTAGAGCGAGGCGCCGCCGGTCACGCCGTCCTTGCCGATCGCGTAGAAGCTGATGTCGAAGGCGGGCCGGCCGTCGGGCCGCTGCAGCCGCTTCGTGCGGGTGAAGCGCGCGACCCGCCGGCACGCCTCCAGGCAGGCATCGGTCGGCGAGCGGCCGAGCGCCATCTGCCCGACGATGAACGAGCCGGCGTTGGTCGCGATCGCCGCCTCGCCGCGGCCGGTGCTGCCGGCGACGCCGAAGTCGTTGTCGACGTAGTTGCCGCAGCCGATCAGCGGCGAGTCACCGACGCGGCCGGGGATCTTGAACGCCATCCCCGACGTGCTGGTGCAGCCGCCGATGTCGCCGTTGCCGTCGACGCAGCCGACGTGCACGGTGCCGGTCTGCCGCTTGAGCCACTCCTTGCCGTGCTCGTGGTTCTCCTCGGGATCCAGCCAGTCGTCGTTGCCGCTGTGCCGCGCCTTCCAGCGCAGCCACTCGCGGCGGCTCGCCTCGGTGAGCAGGTTCTCCTCCGGGAAGCCGTGGGCGCGGGCGAAGCGCAGCGCCCCCTCGCCCACCAGCAGGGTGTGGTCGGTGTGGCGCATGACCTTGAGCGCCACCTGCGACGGATTCTTGATGTTGCGCAGGGCAGCGACGGCGCCGGCCAGGCCCGACGGGCCGTCCATGACGCAGGCGTCCAGTTCGACGATGCCCTCCTCGTTCGGCAGCCCGCCGTAGCCGACGCTGGTGTCGTTCGGATCGTTCTCGACGGTCTCGATGCCGGCCACGGCGGCGTCCACCGGCCGCCAGCCCTCGCCCATCTTCGCCACGGCGATCCGGACCGCCTCGAGGGCGTTGCCGCTGCCCGCCGCCACCGGATGGCGGGCGCGTCGGGTGCGGATCGCGAAGGGGGCGCCCGCCGCCGCCGACACCTGCAGGAAGCTCCGCCGCGTGAGGGATGTGCTCATCGCCGCAGCGTAGCCGGCACCGGTCGCCGGGGCGCGGTCCTAGCCGAGCTGATCGCGGGCCAGCAGGGCGAGCCGGCGGCGGGCGTCGGCGGTGATCGCCGCCTTGCCGGTCATGATCGCGCCGTGCATGCAGCCGGCAGCACCCACCGCCGGCCCCTGCGCCAGCAGCCGCGCCAGTTCCGCCACCACCTGCCGGGCCAGGGCGACGTTCTGCTGCAGCACGGCGATCACCTTGGCCACATCGACGTCGCCTTGGGCCTCGTGCCAGCAGTCGTAGTCGGTGACCAGCGCCACGGTCGTGTAGGCGATCTCCGCCTCGCGGGCCAGCTTCGCCTCCTGCAGGTTGGTCATGCCGATCACGTCGGCGCCCCAGCTCCGGTAGAGCCGGGACTCGGCGCGGGTGGAGAAGTGCGGCCCCTCCATGCAGACGTAGGTGCCGCGGTCGTGCACCGTGGCGCCAGCGGCACGGGCCGCCGCCAGGGCCACCTGCCGCAGCGGCTCCCAGACCGGATCGGCGAAGTGGGCGTGGGCGGTGCAGCCGTCGCCGAAGAAGGTCGACTCGGCGGTGCGGCCGCGGGTGCGGTCGATGAACTGATCCACCAGCACCAGGTGCCCCGGCACGATGTGCTCCTTCAGGCTGCCCACCGCCGACACGCCGACCACGCAGCCCATGCCGAGCTGCTTCATGGCGTGCAGGTTGGCGCGGAACGGCAGCTCGTGCGGCGCCAGCCGGTGGCCGCGGCCGTGCCGCGGCAGGAACGCCATCCGCACGCCGTGCAGCGTGCCGGTGAGCAGCGCGTCCGACGGCGGCCCGAACGGCGTGTCGACGGTCACCTCGCGGCGATCGACCAGGCCGGGCAGGTCGTAGAGCCCCGAGCCGCCGATGATGCCGAGCGTCGGCCCCTCCGGTCCGGCGGTCATTCGTCGTAGTCCTCGTCGGAGAACAGCCGCGGCGCCGGCGGCCGGGCCCGCCGCGCCGGCGTCGCGTCCTCGCCCGTCCCGTCGTCCGGGCCTGCGGTCGCCGCCGGCCCGCCGCCGACCGGCGGACCGCGGCGTTCCAGCCGGGCAGCCTGCCGGTCGCGGCGCAGCAGCGGGCGCATCTCCCAGGCCTCGGCGAACAGGCGCTTCAGCAGCATGGTGGCGTAGGCACCGCGCGGCAGCGCGAAGGACAGCGTCACCTTGACGCGATCGCGGTGCAGCTCGTCGGGCGCCACCACCACCGGTCCGACCTCGGTCGGCTTGACCTGGGCCGGCCGGTGCTCCTCCTTCCAGACCATGCCCGGCAGCTCGTTCCGCAGGAAGTCCTCGCGGCGCAGCCCGGCGTTCTCCATCTCGGCGGCCATGCCGCGGCGGAACGGCTCGCCGCCGCCATGGCCGTCGGGGGCATAGAGCGGCGTCGCCATCGCCGACAGCTTGTCCTCGATGTCGCGGTCCAGGTAGCGCCAGGCCAGCAGCCAGCCCGCCAGCGTGTCGATCTTCAGCCGCTGCACGCCCGGCACCACCGGCTTCATCATCCGGCTCACCGCCCGGTTCCACAGGAACGACTGGTAGGCGAAGCTGTGGATCAGCTTGATCCGGGTCGGCAGCTTCTCCAGCGCGCCGCGGAAGTCGCCGGGATGCCCGAGCAGGTGGTCGAACACCGGCCGGTAGACCGGGCCGCGGGCGATGCGCATGCAGGCGTCCCAGTCGCCCCAGTTGTGGTCGAGGGCGCGCTTCAGCTTGACGTCGCCGCTGATCGCCACCGGCGAGGGCACCGCGATCAGGTCGTGCAGGGCGCGCTCGAAGTCGCCGCGCAGCACGTGCAGCATGACGAAGCCCTGGCCGTGGCGCAGGCAGCCGAAGCGCTGGTCGTCGAAGTAGTTCGGGAAGCCGGTCCGTTCCACCGACGGCAGGTCGCGGCGGACCCGGGCGGCCTCCTGCGGCAGCAGGTCGCGCAGCACGATCGTGAAGGCGTTGCCGCGGCTCAGCCGGCTGTGGATCGGCTCGCGGGCGCGACCGAGCCAGGTCAGCGTGAGGCCGCTCCGCTCGAGATCGACGCGGTGGCCGCGGATCGAGATGTGCTGCTCGGTGATCGCCTGGCGGTCCTTCAGCCCGGCATAGGCGATGTCCGCCCGGTCGACGCCGGTGTGCTCCACCACCGCCGACAGGGCCTCGGCGGTGGACAGCTTCTCCTTGCGCAGAAGGTAGACATGGTGCTCCCCGTCGCGATCCGGCTCGAACTCGAGCAGTTCGCGGACCCGGAAGTCCTCGGGGACCGTCTTGATGCGCACGCTGTCGTTACTCCCGTCCGGCGCCGAAGCGCTCCAGCTTGTCCAGGCACAGTCGCAGGTCCGCCGGCAGGGGCGCCTCGAGGTCGAGGTCCGCGCCGGCGGGGTCACGGAGCCGCAGCCGCGCCGCGTGCAGGAACATGCGCTCCAGCACCGGTCGCTCGGCGACACCTTGGCGCCGCTTGTAGCGTTTCAGGCGGGACAGGAGCAACGGTTCCCCGCCGTAGTCGCCATCGCCGACGATCGGCAGCCCCTGGGTGCTGAGGTGCACCCGGAGCTGGTGGCCCCGGCCGGTACGCGGCCGCAACCGCAGCAGCGTGAAGCCCTCGAAGCGCCGTTCCACCGCCGCCTCGGTGCGGGCAGCCCGGAAGCCCTTGCGGGCGCTCTCGGCGGCCACCACCTTGCCGGGCCGCCGCGGGTCGGGCCCCAGGAAGAGGTCGATCGTCCAGGCGTCCGCCACCGGCACGCCATGCACCAGCGCCAGGTACTCCTTCTCGACCGCGCCGCTGCGGAACGCCGCATCGAGGAACCGGGCCGCCTCGATGCCCTTGGCCAGCAGCAGCAGGCCCGAGGTGTCGCGGTCCAGCCGGTGGGCGATGCGCAGGTCGGCGCCGGGGCGCAGTTCCGGCAGCAGGCCATGGATGCCCCCCTGGCCGGCACGATCCGGCACGGTCGGCACCGAGGCCGGCTTGTCGATCACCAGCAGGTGCTCGTTCTCGAACACGACCGCCGGCAGGCCGGGCGGCGGCGCCGTGCGGCGGGCCACCGTCGCGGGATCGATCTGGCACTGCACCTGGTCGCCGGCGCGCAGGCGGCTGCCGGGAGTGGCCTGCATGCCGTTCACGCCCACCAGGCCGTCCAGCACCGCCCGCCGCAGGCGGACGCGGTCCGCCTCGGGAAAGCTGGCTGCCAGGAAGTCGGCCAGACGGATTCCGCCCTGGTCCATGCGCACTTCCAGGTTCTGGCCGATCGGGGCGGGCAAGGGGCGGGCACGATACCCAGGAGAGCCGCCCACTGATTCCGGGAATCGACTCTTCAGGGTTTCTCCACGTGGTGCCGATGGAGCATGATCCCAGCCCATTCCCAGTCTTGATTCCGGGATCCGGAGTCCCAAGACTAGCCTGCTCCCGACAGCCACGACATGTAACTCTTTAGCTCGCGCCAAGTTACGGGATTTGACCGACATTGGCACGGAGCTTGCTCCATACAAAACATGCCGCATCTCGCCAAGAACACCACCTCGGTGGCGTCACGCCACACCCATGGGGTGTGGTCTTGGGGGAAGGTGAGCAGAGAGCGCGTTGCCCGGAAGGCCGCCACCAGGCGGAACCGGGCCAAGATCGAACTGGCCGATCCTCGGGTGGGCGAGACCCGGTGGTCGGTCTTCCGGCGGAACGACGGTGGCCGCGTGCATCGCGGGGAGGCGAGCCCTTCGGTGCGATGAGCGAATAGCTCCCGGCCACCACGATCCGCCCAGGATCAGGGGGTGAAACCCCATTCCTGCCGCCCGGCCCGGAACCCCCGAGCCGGGCGGTTTTTATTTGGCCGCCCGCCGGAAACGCCGATGGAGCCGGGGTGCACTGCTCGGTGATCATCCCGTGCCACGGGAGGTCCGACCTGACCCGCGCCTGCGTCCAGAGCCTGCTGGCACAGGGTCCGGAGTGGGACCTGGAGATCCTGCTGGTCGACAACCAGAGCCCGGACGACACCCGGAGCCTCGCCACGCTGCACCCGTCGGTGCGGGTGCTGCCGCAACCCCGCAACCTCGGCTTCGCCGGCGGCGTGAACGCCGGCCTGCGCGAGGCCCGCCACCCGTGGCTCCTGGTGCTCAACAACGACACCCAGGCGGCGCCGGAACTGCTGACCCGCCTGCACCGGGCCCTCACCCGGGAGCCCAACGTCGGGTTGGCGGCCCCGGTCAGCAATCGCGTCAAGGGGCGAGCCTGCCTGCCGCTCGGCAACCAGGGCGCCACCGCCGAAGGCCGCGCCGCCATCGCCGACCAGCTCCAGCAGGAGTTCGGCGGGCTGGTCGAGGACACCGACTACCTGAGCGGCCTGTGCCTGCTGGTCGCGCGCAGCACCCTGGCCGAGCTCGGCCCGTTCGACGAGCGGTTCGGCGCCGGCAACTTCGAGGATGACGACCTGTCGCTGCGCGCCCGGCTGCGCGGCCTGCGCCTCGTCATCGCCCGGGATGCGTTCCTGCATCACGAGGGCCACGCGACCTTCCAGGCGCTCGGCTTCGACTACGGCCAGTGGTTGGCGAGCCGCCGCGAACTCTTCACCGCCAAGTGGCGCCACGACCCTGCGGGCGAGGCCCTGCTGGCCGAGCAGGCCGGTGACCTGGCCCGCGCGGCCGACGCCGCCGGACGGGCTCTTTGGGCCTACCCGCGCTGGGCCGGCGCCGACTGGATCCTGGCCCGCGCCGCCGCCGACGCCGGCCGGACCGCGGACGCCATCACCCACCTGCGGGCCTTCCTGGACGCGTGCCCGCGCCATCCGGGTGCGGCCCTGCGGCTGGTGACGCTGCTGGCGCGGCAGGGCCAGGCCACCGCCGCCGCCGCCGCGCTCGAGCACGCGTTGCTGCGCTGCGCGGTCACCGCCGCAGACCTGGCCGGCACGCATCGCGAACTGGGCGAGCTGGCCCGCGAGCGCGGCAACCTCGGCGAGGCCGAGATCAGCTTCCGCACCGGCCTCGAGCTGTCGCCAGACGACGGCCCCCTGCAGCTCCTGCTGGGTGTGACCCTGCTGGAACAGGACCGGCCGCGGGACGCCCTGCAGCCGCTCCGCCGCGCCGCCGAACGGGGCCAGCCGATGGCCCACAGCAACCTGGGCATCTGCTGGCATCGGCTGGGCGACCCCGCCGAGGCCCTGCGGCAGTGCGCCGAAGCGGCGCGGCTCCTGCCCGACGATCCGACGGTGCGCCACAACCTGGCGGCGGCCCTGCAGGCCGCGCAGCGGGTCGTCGTCGCGGCGGTGGCCGCCGACCAGGCACGGCTAGGCTAGGAGGCGGAACTGGCGGCCTGGGCCGGCAGGGCGTGGTCCAGCGCCCCCTGCACGATCGCCGGGACCGGCAGCGAGGGCACCCAGCCCAGCAGTTCGCGCAGGCGGCGCAGGCACGGCACCCGGCGCGCCGGATCGGCGAAGCCGTGGCCGAACACCTCGCCGAGCGGCAGGTGGACGATCGGCGACGCGCTGCCGGCGGCCTGGCGGACCAGTTCCGCCAGGCCCTGGATCGACACCTCCTGGGTCGAACCGACGTTGACCACCTGGCCGTGGGCCCGCGGCACCGCCAGCATCTGCCGCAGGGCAGCCACCACCTCGCCGACGGCGGCGAAGCAGCGCCGCTGCCGGCCGTCGCCGTACACCGTGATCGGCGCACCGCGCCGGGCCTGCTCGACGAAGCGCGGCAGCACGAGGCCGTGCCGCGCCGCCTGCCGCGGGCCGACGGTGTTGAACAGGCGCGCCACCACCACCGGCAGGCCCCGTTGCCGGGCATGCGCCAGGGCCAGGAACTCGCCCATGGCCTTGGCGCACGCATAGCCGCCGCGCGCCAGGTGGGTGGCGCCGATCTGCACCGGCGCGTCCTCGCGGAACGGCACCTGCTCCTGGCCATAGACCTCGGAGCTGCTGGCGATCAGGGTCGGCACCGCGCGCTCGGCGGCGGCCGCCAGCACCACCTCCGTCGGCCGCAGGTTCCGCTCCAGCATCGCCACCGGCTCGCGCTGCAGGCGCAGCACGCCGACGGCGCCGGCCAGATGGAACACCGCGTCGACGCCGTCGATCGCGCGCGCCACCGCCGCCGGATCGCCGGCGTCGCCGATCTGCACCGACAGCCGCGGATCCCGGCGATGGCGGGCGAGGTTCTCCAGGGCGCCGGAGGACAGGTCGTCGAGCACGCGCACCGCGACGCCGTCGTCGAGCAGCGCGTCCACCAGGTGGCTGCCGATGAAGCCCGCGCCGCCCGTCACCAGGCACAGACGAGGCGAGGGAAGGTGGCGGCCGATCGGATCCATGGGCGGGGGCATTAGAGCCGCGCACCGCCGCGGCCCCAAACACGGCGCGTGGACGGCGGCCGGGCCCCGGCTATTCCCGCCCAGCCGCTCAGCGCCGCCGGCGTTCTTCGGCGAGCCGCGCCTTCAGGGCCGCCAGTTCGGCCTTGAGGGCGGCGAGTTCGGCCCGCATCGCCGCCAGCTGCCGGGCCAGGTCCGCCTCGCCGGCACCCGGGGCTGCGCCGTGGGCCGGCGCGGTCGGCGCCTCCAGCACCATGCTGGGCGAGGCCGGGCCGGCGCCCAGTTCCACCAGCACCGACCGGGTGCCGTCGCCGGCCCGCAGCAGCAGGGCCACCTTCTCGCCGGGCCTGCGGCCGGCGAGCGCGCGCTCCAGGTCGCCGAAGGAGCGCACGTCGTGATCGCCCACGCGCACCACGCGCTCGCCCGCCCGCAGCCCGGCCGCCTCGCACGGCCCCCCCGGCACCACGCGCGTGACCTCCAGGCAGCCCTCGCCGATCGCCAGGGCGAGCCCGAGGAACGGCCGGAACGGCCCGGTCTCCCCCGCCGGCGCCTGACCACGACCACCGGCCTCGACCGGCCGTTCCGGCGCCGTGGCGGCGGGCGCCGGCGCCCCGGCCCCGTCCGGCCGTTCGCCGAGTTGCACCAGCAGGGTCATCTCGCTGCCCTGGCGCTGCACCTTGAGCCGCACCCGCTGGCCCGGCTTGCAGGCGCGGATCGCGGCGATGAACTTCTCCCGATCCGGCACCGCCTCGTCCCCCACCGCCAGGATCCGGTCGCCGGCCCGCAGGCCCGCCCGGTCCGCCGGCGAGTCCGGCACCACCTCGCTGATCTGCGGGTGGCCGGTCTCGGCCAGGTACACGCCGAGCCAGCCGTCGGGGACGGCGCCCAGCAGGATCAGCAGCGGCAACAGGACGGAAGCGAGCGATGGGGCCATGGCGATCTCCAAGGGTCGGGGTGCGGTCGATCCTGCACCAGTTCTTCGGCAAGCGGGCGCCCAACGACTGACCTCCGCAAAGATTCCGGCCGGGACCCGGGGTCGCACTTGACGCCGCTGCGGCGTTTCCCTACAGATTCCGCCCCCGCTGGCCCCCTTCGTCTAGCGGCCTAGGATTCGTGGTTCTCAGCCATGCGACAGGGGTTCAAATCCCCTAGGGGGTACCAGACGCGCCCGGCAGGTCCGCCTGCCGGGCGCCCCTTTTCCCCGCCCTGACCGTGGTCTGGCTCCGACGCGAAGACCTGGAAGACCGGGAGCTGCGCACGCTCAGCCCGTTCGCCGCCCGCAGCCGCAACGCCGGCCCGCGCCGCCATCCCGAGGCCGAGGATCCCCTGCGCACCGCCTTCCAGCGCGACCGCGACCGGGTGATCCACAGCGCCGCCTTCCGCCGCATGCAGCACAAGACCCAGGTGCTGGCGGCGTTCGAGGGGGACCACTACCGCTCGCGCCTCACCCACTCGCTCGAGGTCTCGCAGATGGCCCGCTCGGTCAGCCAGGCGCTGGGCCTGAACGCCGACCTGGCCGAGGCCGTGGCGCTCTGCCACGACCTGGGCCACCCGCCCTTCGGCCACGCCGGCGAGGAGGCCCTCGACGAGCTGATGGCGGACCACGGCGGCTTCCGCCACAACGCCCAGGGCGCCCGCACCGTCGACTACCTGGAGGACCGCTACAGCCACGGCTGCGGCCTCAACCTCACCCTGCCCACCCGCCGCTCGCTGCTGAAGGGCCGCGTCCCCGACGGCTTCCCCGTCGCCCCCGACCTGCTGCCGAAGCAGCCGCCGCCGCTCGAGGCCCACGTCGTCGACCTGTGCGACAAGATCGCCTACCTGAGCCACGACCTCGACGACGGCCTGCGGGCGGGCCTGCTGCAGCCCGCCGCCGTCGCCGAACTGCGCCTCTGGCGGCTGGCCGAGGAACAGGCCAGCGGGCCGAGCCGGCAGCGGATCGTCAGCCAGGTGGTCTCCCTGATGGTGCACGACCTCGTCGAGCACACCGAGGCCGCGCTGGCGGGCCGTTCCCCCCAGGACCTGGCGCCGCGCATCGGCCACGGCCCGGCGATGACGGTCATGACCCAGGAGGTCCTCGAGTTCCTGCGCCGCCACTTCTACAAGGCCCCGCCGGTCCTGGCGGCGATGGGCGAGGGCGCCGCCCGCATCCGCGCCGCCTTCCGGCGCCTGTGCCAGGCGCCCGACCAGCTCCCCGACCTCTACTGCCTGCGCATCCCCCGCGACGGCCTGCAGCGCGTGGTCTGCGACTACATCGCCGGCATGACCGACCGCTTCCTGGTCAAGCACTTCAGCGACGGTCCAGCTCCGCGCGGGTGATCACCCGCACCGGGCCGAGGAACGGGTGCGCCTCGCCCGGCTGCTCGCGCCGCACCGGGATCGTGCCGGCCGCGAGGTCCCGTTCGAGCAGCGGCAGCAGCTCCCGCAGCACGCAGAAGGCCCGCAGCCGCACGCCGATGCTGGTGTTGTGGATCGCGTCGAAGTAGAGGCGCTCGTCGTTGGGCATCGCCGCCGCCACGTCGACGAAGTCGACGCCCTGGCGGCGGGCCCAGGCGGCGAACGCCCTGTTCTGCAGGTCGGCCAGCTCGCGGATCGTCGCGTAGGAGAACGGCCAGTAGGCGCGATTGAGCTGGATGAAGATGTGGCGGCCCATCACCGCGTCGACGGTCATCCCGGGCTCCGCCAGCCAGCAGAACGAGCACAGGACGAAGCGCGCGCCGGCACCGGCGCAGGCCTGCCGCATAGCCTCCAGGTCGCCGAACACCGCACCCAGGTCCAGCAGGCCCGCGGCCAGCGCCGGGTCCGGGTCCTGCGCATCCAGGCCCGGGGGCAGCTCGATCCGCTGCGCCGGCTTCGGCGGCTCCCGCAGCCGTTCGCCGCGCTGCAGCAGCGACCGCAGCCGCCGCGCGCCGGCCGACCACGCGCACGCGCGGTCCAGCAGCGTCAGGTCGCCCGCCGCCACCGCCGCCTCCTCCTGCGCCGGCACCAGCCCCGGCGGCGGATCCGCCAGGCGGTACTCGCCCCCGATGCGCACCTGGCGCAGCAGGTGCTGCGGATGGAACTGGTTGGCGCCCTCGTAATAGACGACGTAGTCGGGCACCAACGGCAGCACCTCGTCCTCGACGATGGCGCGGATGTCCGCCGACCGGATCGCCTCGCGGCCGGCGTTCAGCACCTCGAACCGCACGTCCCAGCCGCGCCGCACCGCCGCGAGGTCGAGCCAGTGCTGCAGCAGCTCGGGATACGAGTGCGGCACCCGCGGCGCGTTCACCGTGGTCGACGCCCCGACGCAGGCGATGCGCACGACCTTCGGCGGCTTGTGGTAGGCGACCTCCGGCCCGCGGAAACCGAAGCGGTTGGTGGTCATGCCGGTCGGCAGGGTCACCGACGGCGGATAGCGGTAGAGCGGGGCCGGCCTGCCGTCCCGCGGCGCGAAGGTCCAGAACGAGTCCGGCTGCGCGATGCCCTGGAGCTGGCGGACACCGACCCCGGGCTCCCAGCTCGCCCGCAGCAGCACCTCGTTGACGTGGTAGAGGAACAGCCACTGGCTGTGGTCGCGGAAGCGTTCCTCGAGTTCGGGGGGCACCGGGTGGCGCGGCAGCGGCGGCGGCGACGACAGGAGCCAGGCGGGATCCAGGCCGGGCCGTCCGGTGATGCGTTCGCTGGTGAAGCCGTCGAGCAGGTCGCGATGGAAGCGCAGCGTGGCGGCGTCATCGGCATCGGTGAGCACGTGCCGCAGGGCGACCGGCCACAGGCGATAACCGTCGGCCAGCCGCAGCGCCGCCTCGGCGACGACCAGCGTGACCGCCAGCGTCAGCGCCAGCAGCAGGAAGCGCGGCAGGAGCCGGCGGCGGCGCGGCGCAGGAGCCGGTGGGGAAGGGGCGACCATCGCCCGGCCTCCTTACCGCTCCATCGGCAACGCGCAAGGTCCGGCCCGATCACCGTGCCAACGAGCGATGCACGTCACGGTTGCCGGCCGACGCCCCAGCCCACCAGGAAGGGCGCGGCGTGCGACAGCGAGATGCCACCGCTCGGATCGAGCAGGCCGGCCTGGAAGGCGAACACGTGCTCGACGGGGACCTGCCAGCCGAGCGGCAGCCGCCACTGGGCCCATCCGTAGGTAGAGTCCAGGGCGGCGGCACCGATGACGGCGATGCCGCTGGGATCGATGCCGAGGTCGCCGAGCGGGCCACGGATCGGCTGCTGGAGGTAGCTGCCGACGGCCAGCAGGGCGAAGCCGCCAGGCGGACCGAACACCTCCACGTCGTAGGTCTGGTTCTGCACGAGCCAGCGGAAGGTCACGGTGTTCACGTTGACAGGCGTGGTCTGGTACCCCGGCGACAACACCCCTGCCCGCGGGTCACGATAGACGAGCCCCCGGCCATCAAAGGGCCGGAACGCGTACCCACCACCGGCCCAGGTGCTTGGGTAGCCCCCCCGGATCACCGTGCCGCCAGCCAGCACTAGAGAACCACTCTCGACCATGGCCCCATCGCTGCCCCGGGTCGGCTGGGGGATGTCACGGGCATGGGCGCCCAGGATCGCTGCGTCCGAGGCGAACACGTTCGAGTTGCGGATCAGTACGGCGGGCTGCGAAGGCGAGGAGAGACCATACCACGAGATCGGATACCAACTGCTCAGCCCATAGATCCCGTTCTCCGACAGCAGTTGGCTGTAATGCACATAGGCGCTGGAGTCCACGAAGGTGATGGGCTCGCTCCGGCAATACAGGAAGCAGCCACGGATGATGACGTCCGCGCATCGCTCGAAGCGACAGCGCCCCTGGGTCACGCCGCCGGTCACCCACAAGACGTTCTCCAGGACGATCTGGCCCGCGCAATCCCAGGCGTGGATGCCGTGGGGGTTCAAAGTGGCATTCGGCAGGATTCCGCTGTAGTCGAAGTACAGGTCCAAGCCAGAAAGCACCAATCGCTGGCCTGCGGCGATGTTGGATACCGTGATGCGGCCCTTGACCGACACTGGTCGCGCGCTGGTGGCAGTGCCACTGGCATTCGGATCCCAGTAGGCAACCCCGATCAGGGTCAGAGGCTTGTCGATGTGACAGGCGGTGAACGCCGGGCCTGCGGGGCAGCCGGCGTATAGCCACAGCGTGTCTCCGGGCGACGCAGCCACCACCGCAGCCGGCAGGTCGGTGAAGTCAGCCCGCGGGCCATTGCACCGATCCACAATCCACGTCCGCTGGCACGCAAGCTCACCAGCGAGCAACAGCACAGCAGCGAGCTTCGACCTGCACAATGCCTGTCCCAGTTTCATGACACACCTCCGATCATGGTTGCACGAATCGCCAAACCCCACGCGAACCTGCGAGGTATATCTCCTTCTTGTTGTCTCCATCGAGATCCACCACCACGATCGAGTTGTTACAACCGACCGCGCCGTCAACCCAGGTCTGGAAGAAGGTGTTCTGGAGGTCCCCACTCATGACCAGAAGGTCTCCCGCAAGGGTCGTCACGATCACCTCGACTCCAGCGGCGCCACTAAGAGAGGCAGAAAGAAGGGAAGGGAAGGGAAGGGAAGGGAAGGGAGCCTTCGCTCCCGGTCTGCCGCTACGGATCATGACGAGTTGCTCCACCGCGGACCGCGTTCTCCAGGGACGCCGAACGCTATCCCGGCCCATGAACCCGTCAAGCCCCGGCCGCTCGTCGGGCTCGTCGGCGCCGAACCACTCCAGCGCCGCCCCCCCTCCCACCCGACCGAAGCCCGCTACCAGCGCAACGCCAGCACCGCGTGGTCGGCGGTCACGAACAGCGTGCGCAGGTCGGGACCGAACGCGCAGTTCGAGGTGGCCACGCCCGTGTGCAGCACGCCCAGCAGGGTGCCGTCCGGATGGAACACGTAGAGCCCGCCGGGGCCGCCGGAGAACAGGTGCCCGGCGGTGTCCACCGCCATGCCGTCGGGGAAGCCCGGTCGCACGCCCTTCCACTCGGCGGCGTCGCGCAGCACCTTGTGCCCCGCCACCCTGCCGTCGGGCCCCAGCGCATACGCATGCCACGCCGGCCGCTCCGGGTCGGCGTCGCTCACGTACATCGTCCCGCCGTCCGGCGACAATGCCACGCCGTTCGGCCCGCGCAGATCGTCCACCAGGAGCCGCACCACGCCGTCCGGCGTGCGGCGATAGACGCCGCCGAACGAGAGCTCCCGCGCCGGATCGTCGAACTGCCGGGGCAGGCCGAACGGCGGATCGGTCACGTACAGATCCCCATTCAACGCCGGGAACACGTCATTGGGGCTGTTGAGCCGCTTGCCCTCATAGGCCGCCATCACCGGCTCCTGCACCCCATCGGGCAGGAGCCGCGCCAGCCGCCGCTCGCCGTGCTGGCACAGCAGCAGATGGCCGTCATTGCCGAACGCGAGCCCATTGGCGCCGGGTTCACGGCCCGGAAACGCCGCCGGCGACAGCCAGCCGCTCGGCTGCAGGAACACCGCGGTTCCGGCACCAGGAGCCCATTGCATGACCCGGTTCTTGGGGATGTCGCTGAACAGGAGCCGCCCGTGGGCAGCATCCCAGGCCGGCCCCTCCAGCCACTCGTGGCCGTCGCTGACCTTCTCCACGAGGAGGCCCGGCGCCAGCGCCGCATCCAGGCGCGGGTCGAGCCGTTCCAGGCGCAGCGCCTGCGGCTCGCCCCAGCCCGGCGTCGGCTCGAACAGGAGGCGGGCGTCGCGCATCCACAGGTAGTTGGCCGGCGGATCGGAGATCGGCCCGTTCATGGCGAACACGGCGATCTGGAAGGTCTGCCCGGGCACCGCCCGGTGCGTCAGCAGGACCTGGTTGCCGACATTGAAGCCCGCCACGAGGGAACCGCCCGGCTGGCCGATGCGGCGCGGCAGGAGACCGTCGACCCACACCTCGGCGTAGTCGTCGATGGTCACGGTGAAGGAGAGGGTGCCGCCCTGCAGGGGCACGTCGCCGATCCGGTCGGGCACGGTCACGGCGAGGCGATACCAGCCGAAGCAGACGCGGCCCTGCCCGCGGCGCCCTTCCAGGTCGGTCGGCGGGATGCGCTCCCAGGCGGCGTCGTCGAACGCGGCGACGCCGGCCCTCGGCATCACCTCCAGGGTCGTGTTGGGCTCGCCCGACGGCTTGCGGTCGGGTCCGACGCGGCGGAAGGCCACCGGCACCAGGGTCGCGTCGTGATAGCGCCACTCGCCGCGCACCGCGGCGAGGCCCGCCGTGGTGCGCAGGTCGAGCGCCAGGGACTCCTGTGCCGGCAAGGCAGCGGCCGTGAGGCACAGGAACGCCGGCCAGCAGGTCACTGGCAGGCGCATGGATGGATCACCTTGACCACGTAGTAGAGCAGCGGCCCGTCGACCTGCTGGAACCAGTGCGGCGTGCCGCGCGGCACCACCAGCACATCGCCCTGCCGGATCGTGCGGGTCGTGCCGCCTTCGATGGCCTTGCCGCGGATCTCGTGCGGCGCGGTCTTCTGCGGCTCGACCACGGCGCCGCCGGTGACGAACGAGGCGCTGCCCTGCAGGACGTGGATCACGTCGGTCTCGTCGAGGTGCACCTCGGCGAGGCCGGCGGCCTCGCGGCGGCTGGCGTGGATCTTGTACTCGGGCACCTCCAGCAGCGGCACGCCCTTCTGGAACGCCGCCTCCACCGCCGGCCGCTCGAGATGCGTGACCGGGCCGGGTTCGACGCCCGTGCAACAGTCGGCGCCGAGCCTGACGGCCGCGGCGGCAATGGCGATGTCGTCGTCCTGCTGCGCGCTGGCGGCGCCGCTGACGCCGACGGCGCCGACCAGCTGGCCGTCCACCAGGATCGGCACGCCGCCCTGCAGCGGCGTGAAATCCGGCAATGCGGTCATGCTGTGCCGGCCCTTCTCGTTGATGATCTGCTCGAACACGCGGGTCGGCTTCTGGAACAGCGCCGCGGTGCGCGCCTTGCCGATCGAGACGGTGGACGCCATGGCGAAGGTGCCGTCCAGGCGTTCCAGGTAGAGCAGGCTGCCGCCCTGGTCGACCACGGCGATGGCCGCGCCGGGCGCCTGGTGCTCCTTGGCGTAGGTCACGGCGGCCTGGGCCACCTGCCTGGCGCCCTGCAGGGTGAGCTGCGGGCGCTGGACCACCTGGGCCGGGGCCGCGCCGAGCAGCGCGGCCCACAGGCCCAGGGTGAGGATGGTGCGGGTCTTCATCGTTCTGTCCTCGTGGTCGCTGGCGGCTCAGGAACCGGCCGCGAAGCTGGCCTCGCCCAGCAGGGTCTCGGCGAAGGCGCACCAGATCTGCACCTTGGCGACGTCCTTGACGTTCGGCGGCAGCGCCACCATCCGGTTCATCCGGCCGTCCTTCACCACCAGGCGGTTCAGCAGATGGGCGCGGCCCTCGCTGTCGACGACCTGCCAGTGCGGCGCCGGGGTGTCCGGCACGACGAAGTCGTCGCTGAGCACCAGCACGCGCTGGTCCCCGAGCGCGCCGAGGGTGGCGAAGCCCTGGTTGGCCTTCACGCCCTGGAACATGCCGGTGCGGGCGGTCTCGCACAGCTCCGGCAGCGCATTCACCGGCACCAGCTTGTCGAAGCCGGTCTCGCCCAGCAGGGTCTCGGCGAACGCGCACCAGATCTGCACCTTCTGCACGTCGTGGACCTGGGCGGGCAGCACGATCGACTTGTGGAACTTGTTGTCCTTGGCGACGAGGCGCTGCAGCAGGAACGTGTTGCCGCGGCCGTCGACGACCTGCCAGTGCGGCGCCGGGGTGTCCGGCACCACGAAGTCGTCGGACAGGGTCAGGGTGGCCTTGCCGCCGTCGACGGTCATCGTGACGGTGCCCTTGTTGGCCTTGACGCCCTGGAACGGCTTGCTCTGGATCGGCTCGCCAGCCACGGCGGCGCCGGCGGCCAGCAGGCCCAGCGCCAGGGACAGGAAACGGGAACGAAGCGAAGCGGTCATGTCGGTTCTCTCTCTCGGTTGGGTTGGGGAAACGGGAATCGGTTCGGTCGGGAAGTCGCGCGCCGGAGCGGCGCGGCGGTTGGTTGCGGTGCCTGCGCCGACGTTTCTTGCCGCGTTGGCGACGGCCGGTCGCAATGACGGGCCGGCAGTGACATGGCATGCGGCCGCTGGCGCCAATGACTCCCTCGTACCGCTCAGCGGTCGGCGATGCGCGCGGTGTGGCCGTCGGGATCGCGCACGAGGCCCTGGGCGCGATCCGTGTCGCGCACCAGCCCCGGCGACACCCAGGCCGCCTTCTGCGCCCGCAGCGCCTGCTCGGCCTTGCCCGCATCGGGCACCACGATCTGCACCTGCCAGTGCCACAGGTCACAGCTCCGCGAGTCCGCGGGCCGGTCGGCGCCGGGCCCCGGCGCCAGGTACTCCAGCAGCTCCACGCCGGGTCCGGCGGTGCCGCGCAGCGTCGTGATGCGCAGCCGCGCGCCGAACACGTTGTTCAGGCGTTCCTGCTCGATGCCGTGGTTCTCGCTGCCGGAGGCCACCCGCAGGCCCAGCCCGTCGCGCCAGAACCGCAGGCTCTGTTCGGTGTCGCGCACGACGATCGCGGTGTGGTCGATGCCGAGGAACAGGTCGTCGCCCGGCGCGTGCCAGCGCGCATCGCCCTTGCCCGCCGGGAACTGCAGGATCTCGAGGAAGTGGCCGTCGGGGTCCTTGAAGTAGAAGGCGCGGATGCCGCCGGCCGTCGGATTCCAGTCCGGCAGCGTCTGCGGCCCCGGCGAGGCGTGCCGGACCCTGTGCTCACGCAGCCGCGCATAGGCCGCGTCCATGTCGCGCACGATCAGCGCGACGTGCTGGAAGGCCTGGTCGTTGCCCCGCGCGTCGGCCGGCATCGGCCGGCCCTCCGGCGCCAGGTACTGGGTCAGCTCCAGCACCTCCTGGCCGAGCCGCAGGCGCGCCCGCAGCAGGCGCGCGCCGAACACCCCCTGCACGCGCTCGATGGCGTCGCCGTGCAGCTCCGCGCGGCCTTCCTCGCGGAAGGTCAGCACGTCGCGGTAGAAGCGCACCGAGCGGTCCAGGTCCGCCACCGTGATGCCGACGGATTCGACCGCCTGCGCCCGCAGCGAGCCGCCGAGCGCCAGCAGGGCCAGCGTCAGCAGGGTCAGCAGCACCGGCAGGCGGCGGCCGGACCTCTGCCGCCGGCGGCTCACGCCATCACCGCCGCCGGCTGCGCCGCGCGCACCTGCCAGCCCATCCGCCGGCGCAGGTGGTCGCCCACCCGCAGGGCGTTGGCCATGATCGTCAGCGCCGGGTTCACCGCCGCGCTCGACGGGAAGAACGAGCCGTCCACCACGTACAGGTTGTCCAGCTCGTGCGCCTTGCAGTCGGTGTCGAGCGCCGAGGTGCGCGGGTCGGTGCCGAAACGGACCGTGCCGCACTGGTGCGCCACGCCGGCCAGCGGGATCTTCTTGCCGAGGTAGAGGTTCTGGTCGAACACCGAGTGCTCCTCGCAGCCGATCCGGCCGAGGATCGACTGCAGCTTCTTCTTCAGCCGCCGGTGCGCCTCCTCGTTGTTGGCGCGGTAGCGCAGCCTGATGCGGCCGTCGGCGGCGATCGTCACCCGGTTGTCCGGATCGGGCAGGTCCTCGCTGGTGAGCCAGAAGTCCAGCGCGTGCTTGGCCATCTTGTCGAGCACGAAGCCCGGCGCGAAGGCGGGCGCGCCGGCCTGCAGCACCACCTTGTCGGACTTGCCGACCATCGACACGTGGCCGAGCGGCCGGTCGCTGTCGTCGGCGCCGAAGTACCAGTCGTTGAGGCCGATGGTCTTCTGGAACACCGTCGGGTTGGGGTGGCGCGACACGACCAGCAGCACCGAGTTGTTGTGCGCCATGTAGTGGCGGCCGACGACGCCCGAGCCGTTGGCGAGGCCCTGCGGGTGCCGGTCGGTGGCGGAGCGCAGCAGCAACGCCGCCGAGTTGACCGCGCCGGCGGCCACCACCACCACGTCGCCGGAGTACTCCTCGAGTTCGCCGTTCCGCTCCACCACCACCGAGGTCACCGCGGTGCCGGCGGCGTTGGTCTTCAGCTTGCGCACCAATGCACCGGTCAGCAGCGTGACGTTCGGCTCGCGCAATGCCGGCCGCACGCACATCGTCTCGGCGTCGCTCTTGGCGTGGACCAGGCACGGGAAGCCGTCGCAGGTGCTGCAGCGGATGCACGGGCTCTGGTGCATGCGCCGTTCGTCGAGGCGGATGCCGAGCGGCATGTGGAACGGCCGCAGGCCGAGACAGGCGAGGTCGTCGTGCAGCTTCTGGATGCGCGGCTCGTGCTCGACCCGGGCGAACGGATAGGGCCGGCTGGCCCAGGGTTCGGTGGGGTCGGCAGAGCGCTCGCCGCGCACCTCGTAGAGCCATTCCGCGGCGGAGTACCACGGCTCCATGGCGGCGTAGTCGATCGGCCACTGCGGCGAGACGCCGTCGAAGTGCTGCAGCGCGCCGAAATCCCGCTCGCGCATGCGCAGCAGGGCCGCGCCATAGACTTTGGTGTTGCCGCCGACGTAGTAGTGGGTGCCGGGGTGGAACGGCTTGCCGCCCTCATCGAGCCACTCCTCGGTGGTCTTGTAGCGGTTCTCGACGAAGGCCGCCCTGGCGTCCCAGTTCTCCTTCTCGCGCGGCAGGAAGCCGCCCCGCTCGAGGACCAGGATGCGCCTGCCGGTGGCGGCGAGCGACTGCAGGAGGGTGCCGCCGCCGGCACCGGTCCCGATCAGGATGAGGTCGTAGGGGGCCATGCTGGCGGCCTTGGTTGCGGCGGCAGGGCCGGCGTTTCGGCGCGGAACGCGGTTCCAGGCCAGCACCGGTACAAGCCCGTGACCGGGGAGCGCCTCACGCAAGCTGGCTCCGCTCCGTAACATGCGGCGCCTTGGCCCCCATGCGACGCCTGCCCCTGCTCCTGCTGGCCACCGCGGCCTGCACCGCCCTCGTGGTGCTGCTCGGCGGCGACGAGGTCCCGCCACCGGACCTGCCGCCGGCCCTGCGGGACCTGGTCCCGGCGGCGGTCGCGGCCGGGCCTGGGCCGGCGGTGGCCTTCGACCCGACGCTCTACGACGACGGGGAAGCCGAGGCGGCCCCCGCGGCCGCAGCCGACCGCGCCGAGGTCGCGCCGCCGGCCGAGGCCGACGCGCCGAAGCCGGGCCCGGTGATCGTCGTGCTGGCCGGCAATCCGCCGAAGCCCGTTCTCGGCGCGACGGTGTGCTGGATCGCCCGCGAGAAGGGCCGCGCCGCCCACCGCGAGAAGCGCCTGCCGTGGGTCGCCGACATCGACCTGCCGCTGCTGCACGGCGCGCGCCTGCGCACCAACGAAGACGGCCGGGCGCCGCTGCCGCCGATCGCCGAGCCATCGGTCGTCTCGGTGCTGCACGAGGGCCAGTTCGCCGCCGCCGGCGTCAACCCGGACCATCCGCCGGAGATCACCCTGCGCCTGCGCACCGACGAGACCCTGCTGGTCGAGGTGCGCGATCCCAGGGGCGAGCCCGTCGCCGGCGTGCCGGTCGCCCTGTTCCAGGGCCACGGCTACCAGAAGGCGCGGCAGATGTGGCTCGGCCCGACCGGACCCGATGGGGTCGCTCGCGCCACCCACTTCCAGCACTACCGGCGCGCGCCCGACGAGGGCCGCCGCTTCGCCGCGGCGCTGCGGGTGCCGCTGGCGGAACCGGTGGCGGCGGAGTTCGCCGGCCAGCCGGCGCAGGGCGAACCGGTGCGGCTGGTGCTGCCCGCCACCAGCCGCGTCGAGTTGACCCTGACCGACCGCGACGGCCGCGCCCTGCTGTCACCCGCCACCGTCGCTGTCGGCATCGTGCGCAGCAAGGAGTTCACCACCGACCTGCCGCTGGAGCAGTACTTCGACGCGGTGCGCGCCCGCAAGCCGGTGGGCGACCACGTCGTGCAGATCCAGCGCGTCGGCGCCGGCCTCGAACTGCAGCCGGCCGCCCGCTTCGACCACGACAACTGGTTTCACGGCGACAAGGTCGTCGCCGCGGCCGAACCCGACGCCGTGCGGCAGGCCCGGCTGGCCTTGCCGCCGGAGTTCACCGTGCTGGCCGGGCGGCTGGTCGATCGCATCGACGAGCCGCTCGCCCTGCAGGAGCCGCAGTTCGCCCTGGGCGTGCCCGGCGGCGCCGCCAAGGCCGGCAACCTGGCCACCACCGAGACCGGCCACTTCGACCTGTGCCTGCGGCTGCAGGATCGATCCAACGCGCCGCACGCCCTGGAGCTGCGCCTGCCCGCCGCCGACGGCGCCACGCTGGGCCTGCGGCGCGATCTCGGCGCGCTGGCGCCGACCGAACGGCGCGAACTCGGCACGCTGCGCCTCACCGGCCTGCCGGTGCTGGCCTTCGGCGTGGTGGTCGACGACGCCGGCCAGCCGGTGCCCGACGCGACGATCCGCCTGCAGCGCTACGCCCTGGTCAAGGACCGCGAGACCTGGGCCAACGCCACGCTGGCCGCCGCGGTGACCGCGCCGGACGGCACCTTCGAACTGCTGGGCAACCCACCGCCGGGCCAGCTCCGCGTCCACGCCGACGCCCGCGGCCACTTCGCCGGCGCCTCGCCGCCGATCGTCCCCGGCGGCCAGCTCCGGATCGCCCTCGACCGCGCCGGTGCGCTCGCCGGCCGCGTGCTGCTGCCGGGCTGGATGCCCAACGACGCCGCCACCCTGCACCTGCGTCCGCGCCTCGACGCGCAGAAGGAAGGCGCCACCGGCCTGCAGGCCCGCGGCGGCGGCCGCTTCCGCATCGGCAACCTCCGGCCCGGCGTCTACGACGCCGAGATCCGCGTCCGCAACCTGCCGGACGCCGCCGTGCGCCTGGACGCCGTCGTCATCGGCCCCGGCGACAACCGCGATCCGCGCCTGCAGCCGATCGACCTGCGGCAGTCGGTGTTCCGCTACCGCCTCAACGCCGTCGGCCCCGCCGGCCGGGTGCCGCTGGACGGCCCGATCCTGGCCCGCCTGCAGCGGCCCGACGGCAGCACCGCCGACCTCGGCTTCCGCATGCAGAAGGGCCGCGCCGAGCTGATCACCACCAGTGCGATGATGGCGCTCACCCTGTTCGGCCAGGGCTACCCGCCCACCTCGCTGCTGCTGGCGCCGGGCGATCACGACGTCTACCTGCAGCCGCTGCACCCGGCGCTGATCACCATCCCCGGCGCCCGCGCCCTGGCCGGTCCCGACCGCCGGGTGCGCGTGTCGATGATCTTCCAGGGCGACACCGGCCTGCCGCAGAGCCTCAGCGGCACCGACCAGCGCACCGGCAAGGGCTTCGCCTTCCCGCGCTGGGAACTGAGCAAGAGCGGCGGCGCCTGGCTCGGCGACGACGACACCGTGGCGGTGCCGCTGTCGCGCAACGGCCCGCACGAGGTCGTCCTGCGCATCTACGAGGACGAGCGCGAGAGCGGCCGGCAGGGCTCCTACACCGTCGGCACCGCCGACGTGGTGCTCGACGGCCTCGCACCGAGCCACCATCGCCTGTCGCTCGACCGGCAGAAGCTCGCCGACGTGGTGGCGCGGATGGAGCGCATGCGGCTGCAGCGGGTCCAGCGCGAGCAGCAGCGGCAGCTCGAACGGCAGCGCGCCGGCCGCTGAACCGCACCGCCGCCCGCCCGGAGGGATCAGTGCGGGCCCCAGCGGCACCGGAACGGACACGGCTGCGGGTTGCCGTGGTGCAGCTTGGCGCAACGGATCGCTGCGAGGCCATGCCGCCGCGCGAAGACCTCGGCGGCCAGCAGCATGCCGAGCAGGGGTGCTGTGCAGTAGAGCCAGAACGCGGTCCAGTCGGCGGCCAGCAGCGCGCTGGCGAAGGTGCGCGCGGGGTTCAGGCTCATCCCCGACACCGGCGCCTCGAAGGTGATGTACAGACCGACCAGGAGCCCGGCGACGACGCCGGTCCAGCGGTTCCAGCGCCGGCTCTGGCTCAACGGCAGCACGACGGACATCAGGGCGAAGGTCATGCCGAGTTCGGCAAGGAAGGCCCAGCCGTGGCCCCAGGGGCCCGGCAGGGTGGCGACGAAGTTCACTTCCGGAGCGGCGGCACGGCCGCCGAGGAGGGCGCCCATCAGCAGGAGCCCCAGCGCGCCGAAGGCGAACTGGCAGAGCACGTAGCGCAAGGCCAACCGGGTCGGCAGGCGGCCCAGCCGCCAGAAGGTGAGCGTCGTGGCCGGATTGAGGTGCGCGCCCGATCGCTTGCCGGACGGCGCGTGGATCAGCGCCACCGCCGTGAGCGCCATGCACAGCCCCATCAGCGCCCGGCGCGCGAACGGATCCGGCACCGCCTCGCGGACCGGGGACCCGGGCAGTTCCAGCAGCGTGCCGCAGCCGAGGGCCGAGACCATGAACAGGCCGAGCCCGAGGCCGTCCAGGCAGGGCTCCAGCCAAGGGGTGGGCGTGACGTCCGACACGGCGCGACGGATGCGCCGGATCGCGGCCAGTTTCGCCTGCCCCTGGACGCGATGGCGGCCCTGCGGGACCATCGTCGACCCTGTCTGTCCCCCACCCCCTGCGGAGCAACCCCATGCGCATCCACCTGCTCGCCGTCTCGTTGGCCCTCGCCACCGCCCTCCCCGCCCAGGACATGATCGGCGTGAGCTGGTCCGGGGCGATCTGGACGTTCGATTCCACCACCGGCGTCGGCAGCATGGTCGGCACCGGCATGCCGGGCCAGAACGCACTGGGCAAGGACGGCAGCGGCCGGCTCTGGTGCACGACGCGCACCACCACCACGCCCTACGTCTACGGCCTGACCACCATCGACCCGACGACGTTCACCGCCACGTCGATGTTCACCGGCACCGTCGACTACCGCGGGTTCGCCACCGGCAGCGGCGGCCAGCTGCTGGGCATCCGCGACGGCTCGCCGGACGTGCTGCATTCCATCGACACCACCACCGGCGTCGGCACGCTGATCGGCCCCACCGGGCTGAGCTCGATCCAGGGCTTCGCCGACCACCTCGGCACCCTCTACGCCTGGGACCTCGGCCTCGGCCTGGTGACGATCAACCCGCTCACCGGCACCGCCACCGACGTGAATCCGTCGGTCGGCGCCACCGGCGTCGAGGTGCAGTGGATGTGCAGCCACAGCAGCGGGCGTCTGCTGGCCGGACGCAACAACCTCTACGTGATCGATCCCGCCACCGGCGTCGGCACGCTGCTCGGCAACATCGGCAGCAACATCGACCTGCGCGGCGCCGAGGAGATGGGCGGCTCGTATCGTCCGTTCGGCCAGGGCTGCAACGGCCCCGCCGGCCCCGTCACGCTGACCGGCTCGGGCAATCCGCGGGCCGGCAACACGATCCAGTTCAAGTCGCAGGTGCACGCGCCGTCCACGCTGGGCGTGTTCGTCTTCGGCTACAGCAACACCGTCTACGCCGGCCTGCCCCTGCCGATCGATCTCGGCGCGATCGCCGGCATCAACGGCTGCTTCCTGCTGGTCAGCCTGGACGCGACCGTGACCGGCTTCACCGGCCCGTCGGCGCCGGCCGACCTGATCTTCAACCTCGGCCTGCCGAGCTGGTCCGGCGGCATGACCTTCCACGTGCAGCACGCGGCGTTCGATCCGGTGCCCGCCGGGATGTCGTGGAGCAACGGCCTCACCGTGCGCGTGTCGATGTAACAGTCTTCTGTGAAGTCACTTGCGGCGAACGGTCCGCCCCGGGCCGTTTCGCTGCGACCTTCTCGCAGAGCCGCGCCACCAGGGCGGTCCAGCCGGTCTGGTGGCTCGCGCCGCAGCCGCGGCCGGTATCGCCGTGGAAGTACTCGTGGAACAGCACGAGGTCGCGCCAGTGCGGGTCGTCGGCGAAGCGCCGGTCGCCGCCGGCGAACGGCGGCGCGCCCTGTGCCGGCAGGAAGATCGACACGAGCCGCGCTGACAGCAGGTCGGCGACCTCGGCCAAGGTGAGCTGCTGCCCGGAACCCGCCGGGCACTCGACGCGCAGGTCGTCGCCGTAGAAGTGGTGGTAGCGCTCGAGCGCCTCGATCAGCAGGAAGTTGACCGGCAGCCAGATCGGTCCGCGCCAGTTCGAGTTGCCGCCGAACAGGCCCGACGTGCTCTCGCCCGGCGTGTAGTCGACCCGGTGTTCCTGGCCGTCCACGTGCAAGACGAACGGCTGCCCGCGGTGCACCGCCGACAGCGAGCGCACGCCGTGCGGCGCGAGGAACTCGCTCTCGTCCAGCAGGTAGCGCAGCACCCGCACCAGCCGCTCACGGGACGGGATCGCCAGCAGCACATGCCGGTGGCCATGGTCCTCGCCGTGCTCGTGCCGCACATGCTGCGCCAGGTGCGGCTGGTTGTCGAGGAACCAGTGCATGCGCCGGTGGAAGCCCGGCAGCCGGGCGATGTCGTCCTCCTCGAGGACCTCCACGGCGAACAGCGGGATCAGCCCGACCATCGAGCGGATGCGCATCCGTTCGCTGCGGCCGTCGACGTGGATCTGGTCGTAGTAGAAGCCGTCCTGCTCGTCCCACAGGCCGGTGCCGCCGAGCGTGTTCATGGCGTGCGTGATCGCCACGAAGTGCTCGAAGAACTTGGACGCCACGTCCTCGTACGACGGATCGGTCTTGGCCAGCTCCAGGGCCATGCTCAGCATCGTCGAGCAGTAGAACGCCATCCAGGCGGTGCCGTCGGCCTGCTCGAGGTGGCCACCCGTGGGCAGCGGCCGGCTGCGGTCGAACACGCCGATGTTGTCGAGGCCGAGGAAGCCGCCGCTGAAGATGTGGTTGCCGTGCAGGTCCTTGCGGTTGACCCACCAGGTGAAGTTGAGCAGCAGCTTGTGGAAGGCGCGGGCCAGGAAGGTGTGGTCGCGGTGGCCGCGCTGGGCGCTGATCTTGTAGACGCGCCAGCAGGCCCAGGCGTGCACCGGCGGGTTGACGTCGCCGAAGGCGAACTCGTAGGCCGGGATCTGGCCGTTCGGCGCCATGTACCACTCGCGCAGGAACAGCAGCAGCTGCTCCTTGGCGAAGTCGGGGTCGATGCGCGCCATCGGCACCATGTGGAAGGCGAGGT
>CAZMGG010000034.1:0-45914 GCA_964565715.1 uncultured candidatus Brocadiaceae bacterium
AGCTGCATCAGACCGCCCGCATCACCCTCGTCTCCGCCATCGGCATCCGCGAAGGCGGCGCCCACGACGTGGAACTGAAGGAAAGCGACCTATCGCCGGAGACCTGATCGAGCCCTCCTCACCGCGAGACACAGCATGCAACACAGCAAACCCATCATCGTCCTCGACTTCGGCGCCCAGTACTGCCAGCTGATCGCCCGCCGCGTGCGCGAGATGGGGGTCTACTCGCGGATCACCGTGCCGGAGCGGGCGATGTTCACCTTCCAGCACATGCGGCCGGGCGCGGTGATCCTGTCCGGCGGGCCGCGCTCGGTCTACGAGCACGACGCGCCGAAGCTCGATCCCGCGATCCTGCAGAAGGGCGTGCCGGTGCTGGGCATCTGCTACGGCCTGCAGTGGCTGGCGCAGAATCTCGGCGGCGAGGTGACGCCGGCGAAGGCCGGCGCCGAGTACGGTCGCACCGAGATCAAGGTACCGGCGGCGACCGGACTGTTGGCCTCGGTGCGCGACGGCGCCGTGGTCTGGATGTCGCACGGCGACAAGGTGGCGCGGCTGCCGGACGGCTTCCGGGTGCTGGCCAGCAGCGAGCCGTGTCCGTTCGCGGTGGTGGCCGACGCTGCCCGCGGCTTCTACGGCATGCAGTTCCACCCGGAGGTGAACCACACCGAGGGCGGCCAGCGGATGCTGCAGAACTTCGTCGTCGACATCGCCCGCTGCCCGGCAGACTGGGACCCGGGCCACATCGTCGACAACAAGGTGGCGGCGGTGCGGGAGCTGGTCGGCGAGGACGGCGAGGTGGTGCTGGGCCTGTCCGGCGGCGTCGATTCGTCGGTGGCAGCCGTGATCGTGCACCGCGCCATCGGCCAGCGCCTGCACTGCGTGTTCGTCGACAACGGGCTCCTGCGCAAGGGCGAGCGCGAGGGCGTCGAGGAGCTGTTCCGCGACCACTACCACATGGATCTCAAGGTGGTGGACGCCCGCGAGCAGTTCCTGCAGGAGCTGCGGGGCGTCACCGATCCCGAGCGGAAGCGCAAGATCATCGGCAAGGTCTTCGTCGACGTGTTCCGGCAGGAGGCGGGCGCGTTCCGCAACGCGCGCTTCCTCGGCCAGGGCACCCTGTATCCCGACGTGATCGAGTCGGTGGCGGCGCATGGCGGCGCCACCGTCACCATCAAGAGCCACCACAACGTCGGCGGCCTGCCGAAGGACCTCGACATGACCCTGGTGGAGCCGCTGCGCGACCTGTTCAAGGACGAGGTGCGCGCCATCGGCCGCCAGATGGGCCTGCCGAAGAGCCTGATCGACCGGCAGCCGTTCCCCGGGCCGGGGCTGGCCGTGCGCTGCCTCGGCGAGATCACCGCCGGCAAGCTGCAGACCCTGCAGGAAGCCGATGCGATCGTGCGCGAGGAGGTCGAGCGGCGCGGGCTGGACCGGGACCTCTGGCAGTACTTCGCCGTGCTGCTGCCGGTGCAGTCGGTCGGCGTGAAGGGCGACGCGCGCACCTACGAGAACGCCTGCGTGCTGCGCATCGTCAGCTCGCAGGACGCGATGACCGCCGACTGGGAGCTGCTGCCGGTGGACGTGCTGCGCAGGATCTCCAACCGCATCCTCAACGAGGTGCCGGGCCTCAACCGGGTCTGTCTCGACATCTCCAGCAAGCCGCCGGCGACCATCGAGTGGGAGTGAACCGGTGAGCCTGCGGCCCGGGCGCGGCCTGCTCGGAAGCGCCGGCGTCGGCCTGCTGGCGCTGCTGACGTTCGCGCTGCTGCCGCAGCGCACGCCGCACGGCATCGACAGCCACTTCTTCGTGGTCTGGCTGGAGACCGGCAACCAGAGCTACCCGCGGCATCCGCTCTACCTGCACCTCACCGGCCTGCTGCGGCAGCTGCTGTCGCCGCTCGGCCTGTCGGTCTACCAGGCCCTGCTGGTCGGCTCGGCGCTGGGCTCGGCGCTGGGCATCGCCGCCCTGCATCAGGCCGCCCGGCTGCTGCTGCCGGGGCAGGGGGCGCTCGGCGTGGCGCTCGGCTGCCTCGCCACGCCGGCGGTGTTCCACTTCGCCACCGCCGTCGAGATCCACGGCGTGTTCTTCGGCTTCGCCGGGCTCGCCTGGTGGGCCTTCGCGGCCTGGCACAGCGCACCGCGCTGGCCGCGAGCGCTGTGGCTGGGGCTCGCCGGTGGCCTCGCCGCGGCGGTGCACGCCTTCGGCCACCTGCTGCCGGCCATGTTCGTGCTCGCCGCCTTCGGCCTGCGGAAGCGGCCGCGGGACCACGTCGCCGGCAACCTGCTGGCGCTGGCCCTGGGCCACGGGCTGGCGGCGCTGCTGCCGGTGCTGCTGCTGGCGGCCGGCGGCCAGGCCGAGGACGCGGTGGGGCACCTGCAGGAACGCTGGGCGACGCTGGCCTGGAGCTCTGCCCTGCCGGTGCTGTGGCGCGAGTGGCTGTGGGCGTTCCTGCCGTGGTCGCTGCTGGCGCTGCTGGGGCTCGGCAGCCCGCGGGCGCGACCGTGGGCCCTGGCCGCGCTCGGCGGATTGCTGCTGCACTGGCCGCTGTGCGTGCTGCTGCTCGGCTTCCACCGCATCGACGAACGGGGCGCCTACCTGCTGGCGCTGGCGCCGCTGATGGTGCTCGCCGCGCAGGCGCTGCTGCCCAGGCACCTGTTCCGCATGGCCGTGCTGCTCGGCGCCGTGCTGACGGTGGTGCAGGTGGCGCCGCGCTGGCCGCAACCCGGCGCCCCGGGCTTCGCCGAGGGCGTGGCGGCGCTGCGCCAGGAGGGTCCGTTCCTGCTGGTGGTCGGCAACGGCCAGGAGCAGGACGCCGCCCGCACCCAGGTGGCCGACGTGGTCTGCGTCGAGGTGACCCGCGCGCTCGGCGAGTTCCTGACCCGCGCGGGCAGCGTGACCCTGGAGCAGTGGTTCGACGGCTGGATGCAGGCGCTCGGGCAGGCGCAACTGCCGGTGCTGTTCAGCGAGAGTGCCCGGCAGGCCCTGGAAGGGGCCGCCGACCCGGCCATCCGGGCGCTGTGGCAGCAGCACATCGCGGAGCGCTACCGGCTGCAGCCGGCGATCAGGGAGGGCTTCGCCGGCACCTGGATCCGGCCCTGAAAAACCCTCTGGAATCCGGAGGGTGACGCGTGGAAGATCATTGCTTCCATGCGCTTACGGCATGTCCTCGTCACCGGTCTCGTCCTGGCGGGCCTGCCGCTGGCCCAGGACGCCACGTCGCGGCCGACGGCGGCGCGGCCGGTGACGGTCGCCACCCACTACTTCTACTGGTACCGCTGGCCCGGCGAGCACTTCCACCAGGCGGGCGCGCCGGGCCGGGAAGGCCACGCCCAGCACTTCGCTTCGCCCGAGCAGGTCAGCTACCTGTCGATCGACTGGCACCGGCAGAACCTCGCGGCGATGGCGGGCTGCGGCATCGACGTGGCGCTGCCGGTCTACTGGGGGGCGCCGGGCGCCTACGACAAGCCGGACCTGGCGTTCTCGCGGCTGGGTCTGCCGCCGATGGTGGCGGCGCTCGATGCGCTCGCCGCCGAAGGCCGGAAGACGGTGAAGCTCGGCCTGTTCTACGACACCAGCACGCTCAACCTCGGCGTGCGCGGCCAGAGCCCGGCGGCGATGGGCACCGACCTGACGACGGCCGAAGGCCGCGAGCTGTTCTGCACCACGGTCACCGACTACTTCGCGGCGATCCCCGAGCGGCACTGGGCCCGGCACCGCGGCGGCGTCCTGGTGGTGCTCTACACCTCGGGCTTCGCGCAGCGCTGGGATCGCACGCTCGGCGAGGCGCTGCGGGGGGCGTTCACCGCGCGCTTCGAAGGGCAATCGCTCTGCCTCGTCGCCGACGTGAGCTGGGGCGACATCGGCCAGGACCTCACCACCGGCTGGGGGGCCGCCCTGTGGGGCCCGCGGCTGCATCCCGGCGTGGCGCAGCTCGGGCCGGGCTATGACGACCGGCCGGTGCCGGGCCGGCAGACGCCGATCCGGGAACGGGAGGATGGCGCGTTCTATGCCTGGTCGTGGCAGCAGGTGCTGCGGCATCGACCGCATCTCGTGCTGCTGGAGACCTGGAACGAGATGCACGAGGGCACCGGCCTCTGCCACGCCCTCGAGCACGGCGACCGCTACGTCGACCTGACCCGCGAGTGGGTCGGGCGCCTGCGGGCCGGCGCCGATCCCGGGACCGCCATCGTCCTGCAGCATCCGGAGCCGCGGGTGCAGCCGGACCTGACCTGGGGCGAGGAGGCCGGGGGCGCCGACCTGCTGGAACTGGACTTCACGGCGTCGCCGCCGCGCCGGCTCGGCCTGCGCGAGCGGGCCTGGGAGGACGGCCCGTCGACCGTGGCCGAGGGCGCCCTGCGGCCGGGGCCCGACGCCGCCGGCCGCGCCACCTACCTCTACTTCCAGGTCAGCGACCACTGGGTGCTCGACACCACGGCCGACTACGAGCTGACCTTGGCCTTCGCCGGCCGGGTGGAGGGGCGCCAGCGGGTCGACTACGACGCCTTCGCCGCCGCGGCGGGGCGCGGCGCCTACCAGCCGCGGGATGGGGAGATCGTGCGCGCCGACCCTGCCGGCAGCGAGCAGCGCTTCCGGCTGCGGCGGGCGCGGTTCGGCAACCGGCAGAACGGCGGCGCCGACTTCCGGCTGGCGGTCCCGGCCGGCGCAGGTCTGGCGGTCACCCGGATCACGCTGCGGCGGCTGCCGTCGGGGACTTCGCCCTAGGCCCGGCGAACCGCGCGGCGGTGGCGGGCGTTGGCGTAGACTCCGTGCCCGTGCGCTCCACCCCTCTCGCCCTGATCCTGGCGGTCGTCGTCGCCCTGCTGGCGTGGCTGTGGTTCGGCGGCAGCGACGAGCCGATGTTCGAGCCGGACGCGCTGCCAGCGGCCGCGGCAGCCGGCGCGGGCGATGCCAGCCTCGAGCGCGGCGGTGCCGACGCGACGGCGGTGGACGCCACCGCGCGGCGCGAGGCCGAACAGGCGTCCGCCGGCCCCACCGACGATCGCGTCCTGATCGTCGAGGTGCGCGAGGGCGATCAGCCGAGCGCGGGCGCCGAGGTGCGCTGGCTGCGCGAGGGCGATCCGCGCCTGCGGGACGGGGAGCTGAACGGTGACCTGGGCGAACTCGCCACGGTGGAACGCGGCGGCAACGCCGCCCGCACCGGCGCCGACGGGCTGGTGCAGATCCCGTGGACCGCGGTGACGGTGCTGGTGACGGCGCGGCGCGGCGAACTGTGGGCCGGCGGCCGCCTGCACGACGACGGCTCCCGCCGCCTCGTGCTGCGGCTCGGCGAGGACGAGAGCCTGCGGGTGAGCGTGGCGCGGGCCGACGGCCGGCCGTGCCCGGGCGCGCGGGTCGGCGCCCTGGTCGACCGCGAGGGCGACGTCAGCCTGGAGTTCGCCGGCCTCACCGGTCGCGACGGCGCGCTGACCATCCCGCACGTGCAGGCGCTGCGCGGCGACAAGCAGCAGACCGCGATCGCCCTGCTGCTGCCGTTGCCGCAGCCGGTGTCGGCGCCGCTGCCGCCGCCGGGCACCGGCGCCCTCAGCCTGACCATGCCGCCGACCGGCTCGCTGCGGCTCGTGGTGCAGAACACCGACGGCTCGCCGTGCCTCGCCGGCGGCACGATCCGCATCGGCCGGCGCGGCGGCGGCGACGACCCCCGCAGCGTCATGCTGCACGACGGCGAGTTGATGGTGCAGCAGTACGGCGGCCGGCTGGAGGTCGCCTTCGGCAACGAGCCGATGGTGGGCAGCTTCCAGACCTACAACCTGCGCGACATGGGCTGGGGCAGGTTCCGCGAGCGCGCCGACCACACCGCGTTGAGCCTGAAGAAGCCGCCGGGCGAGGACACGGTGGTGGTGCCCTACCTCGGCGCCGCCGTCGAGGTGGTGGTCACCGGCGAACTGGCGACCGAGGGTGCCATCGCCGAGGCGGCGCCGCCGGTGCTCGGCCCCGACCAGCAGGCGACGTTCACGGTGCGGGCCGAGACGGGCCGGGCGGTGCTGCGCGGCCGCGTGCTGCGGGAAGGCGTGCCGTTCCGCGGTGCGCTGCAGGTGCGCGACCAGCGCCAGCACGGCGGCACGGTGCACACGCTCGCCGACGGCACCTTCGAACTGCACCTCGCGCCGGATGGCGGCCGCTTCGCCGAACTGGACCTGCGGCTCCTGCCCGAGGACGCCGAGGGCCGCCTGCTGGGCCTGCAGGCCCGCGCCCGGGCCACGGCGGTGCTGGCCGAGAGCGCCCGCGACCTCGGCGACCTCGAGCTGCTGCCGCCGCCGGAGCTGGCCACCGTGCTGGTGGTGGACGAGCGCGACCAGCCGGTGCCCGACGCCAACGTGCGCGTCACCGGCAAGACCATCGATTCCCGCCGCCGCGAGCGCTGGCGCAACGACGGCTCGGTGCTGGTGCGGCCCCTGGAGCAGGGCCGTCACGTCCTGCTGGGCGAGCCAGGCGCCGAGCGGCGCCTGACGGCCTGGGCGCGGGGCTACCTCGGCACCCAGACCCACGCCGAACTCGTGCCGGGCACCGAGCACCGGCTGGTGCTGCCGCGCGAGGGCACGCTGAGCGGCCGGCTGCTGCTGGGCGAACTGGCCAAGGCCGCCGCCGAGGACGCCCTGGTGGTGGACCTCTTCCGCGAACAGGACAACGAGCACGTCGAGCGCAAGGAGACCTGGGAGTTGCGCGAACGCACCTTCCGCTATCGCGGCCTGCGGGCAGGCGGCCACCGGCTGGTGGTGCGGATCGAGTCCTCGGGCGAGGTGCTGGCGGAACGCAACGGGCTGGTGGTGCAGCCCGGCGAGGAGCTGGCGGTGCCGCCGATCGAACTGGGCGACGGCCTGCGGGCGATGCGGCTGCACTTCGCCGATGCCCAGGGCCAGCCGATCGAGGCGTCGGGCAACGTGACCTTCGAGGGCAAGGACGGCCAGGTCGAGCTGGGCTTCGGCGGCGGCGAGGTGATGATCCCCACCGCCCGTTCGGTGATCGACGTGGCGGTGCACGCGCTGGGCCACCGGCCCACCCGGGTGGCGGCGATCCCCGGCGACCAGCACGTGCGGCTGGAGCCGGGCCCGGCCCTCGAGGTGACCTGGCCCGAGGGCGCGCCGTCGCTCGACGGGTTGACGGTCGACTTGCGGGTCCGGCGCGTGCTGCCGGAGGGCAACCTCGGCAACCAGCAGTCGGTGCGCGGGCTGCCGCCGTGGAAGCTGACGGTGAGCGAACCGGGCGCCTACCGCCTGGAGCTGTCGGTGCGCGGCAAGACCCGCGTGCGCTTCTCGGCGCCCGAACCGCTGCAGGTGCAGGAGGGCCGCGTCAACACCGTCGCGTTCCCGCCCGACCCGGCGGCGATCCAGAAGGCCCGCGGCCAGCAGTAGCGGCGCGGCGCGCCTACTTCGGCTTCTTGCCCTTGGGCGGCGTGCGGAAGCCCTTGCGCGCCGTGCGCAGCTCGCCCATCGAGGCCGGCGGCGACTCGAAGCCGAGCGCGTACCACGGCAGGCCCAGCGGCTTCATGTTGAGGCGCTGGTCGTTCTGCAGCCGCAGCAGGTTGTCCTTCGAGATCTCGTCGGGCTGCTTCTTCAGGATCAGGTTCAGCACCGCCATCGCCTCGTCGCGCCGGCCCTCGCGATGCAGCAGCCAGGCATAGGCGTTGTGCAGCAGCACGTGCTTGCGGTTGAAGGGCAGCGCCGCCCGCAGGATGGCGAAGGCCTCCGGCTTGCGGTCGTCGCGGAAGCGCAGGCACGCCAGCAGGAGCTGGGCGTCGCCGGCCCGGCGGCCGGCCTGGGTCAGGTGCTGCTCGGCCTCCTTCGCCTTGCCCAGGTGGTGCTGCAGCATGCCGATCTGGGCGTGGACCTGGCCTGCCAGCAGCGGCATCCACTTGCCGTAGGGCAGGATCGCCTTCATCGTCTCGACCGCCGCCGGCAGGTGGTGCGCCTGGGCCTGCTGCTGCGCCATCTGCATGATCGACTGGATCTTGGGGCCGAGGCGCCGCACGGCGACGATCCAGGTGACCGCGAAGGCGACGAAGCCGAACAGGGGGCCGAAGAACCAGCCGGCGCCGATCGCCCAGGAGCCGAAGCCGACCGACAGGCCGATGCCGAACGAGAGCAGGAAGAGGTACAGGGGAGGCTCGCGGGGTGGGGGTGCGGGAAACGGGCCAAGACGGTAGCAGCCGGGCCGGGCGAACCCAACAAGACCGGGCCCCTGGGAACTGACCCGCGAATTGTTGGCGCGGTTGCCCGGACGGTCCGGCGACCGGGCATCGCCGGCGTCGCGGGGCCTCGGCGCCCGACCGCCCACAATTCCCGGTTCAGTCCTGCAGGCCTCCCGTCGCCAGGGGCCGGCAGGCCACCAGCCCCTCCGGGCCGGCCAGCCAGACCACCCCGTCGGTGCCCGGGCAGAGCCCGAAGGCCGGTACGGGGGCGGGCCAGCGCTGCACCGCGGTGAGGTCCAGGTCGGTGGTGCGCAGCTCCACCGAGCCCGGATCGGCGCCGGCCACCAGCAGCCAGAAGCGCCCCTCGGCGAAGCAGGCGCCGTGCGGCCGCACCGCCGGCAGGTCCGGCAGCCGGTGCTCGGCCTGGACGGCGAAGCGGTCGTCGCAGCGACGGACCACGAGGCCCTCCGCGTCGGCGTCGAACAGGTAGAAGGTGCCGCCGACCACCGCCAGCGCGCTGGCCGGGGCGGCCAGCGGATGCTCGGCCACCAGCCGCAGCGTCGCCGGTTCGAACTGCAGCACCCGGTCCCCGGCCAGCAGGAACACGGCCTCGTTCCAGAACGCCAGCGCACCGCCCGCCTGCGGCACCGCGGTGGACGCCAGCACGGTGCCCGCGGCATCGGTGGCGAGCAGCCGGCCTCGGCCGCTCCAGAAGAAGCGGCCGCGGCGGTCGCTGGCGACGCCGCGGGGATCGGCGAGGCCCGGCGGCGGGGCGATGGTCGAAGGTGCGGCGCCGGCGCTGCGCTGGGGCAGCGACCAGCCCACCGGCTGGGTCCAGGCCTGCTTCGGCTGCCCGTCCCAGAGCGGGCGTTCCACCGTCGCCGTCGAGGTGACCACCGCCCGCACGTACAGCTCGTCGCCGGTGAGCCGGTACTCCGCCACCGGCCCGTCGCTGGTCTGCAGCACCGCGCCGACCTCGTCGCCGTAGCGGAACGTCGCGCGCACCACCTTGCCGGCCGCATCGCGCACCGGCTGGCAGCGCAGATCGCAGCCGCGCCGCGTGCCCATGAAGCGGATCGCGTAGCGCTCGCCCGGCTCCGCCGCCACCTCGACCCGCAGCACCCCGTCGCCGAACGACACGTCGCGCAGGGTCACGCCGGAGCTGGCGTAGAAGTCGCCGCGCTGCATCGCCCCGAGCAGCGCCGCGGGCGTCAGCGCCGCGGCCCGCACCATCACCCAGCCGCGGCCGGACACCGAGAGCTGCGGTCCCACGGCGAAGTAGTGGTGGCTGTCGTCGGTGCCGAGGCCGTAGAGCGGCTCCCGGCCGAGCTGGGCGAGGCGCAGGGTGTTGGCGATGTCCCACAGCCGCTCGATCGAGGCGTGCTGTTCGTCGCCCAGGTGATGCACGCTCGGGTGCCCGTTCCAGACCTCGAAGAAGCGCTCGGCCACCACCTCGGCGACGTCCTCGGCGGTGATCGCGAAGTAGAAGTTCGGATGGTTGAGGTGGGCCAGCAGCGGCTCGTCCTGCCGTTCCGCCTGGGCCAGGATCGCCCGCAGGTTCGCCGCCATGGTGTCACGGACGCTGCCGCCGGGCTGCGGCCGGATCAGGGCCATCGGGTTGGTGGCGTTCTGGTGGATCGGCAGCTTGTCGAAGCTGGCGGAGACCTCCTCGCCGGGCAGCAGCAGGAAGCGGCCGGGCTCCTCGAGCCGGCCGCGGTACTCGTGCAGCGGCCGCAGCCGCACCTCCTGCTTGCCGTCGCGCTCGCGGACCACGACGTCGTCGCCGAACTGCGCGCGGTAGCGGGCCACGCCCTCGCGGGCGCCGCGCCGCACCACGTCGTCGATCTTCATCCAGCGCTCGCCGTCGGGCAGCACGTTGTGGTCCGACAACGCCAGGAAGTGGTAGCCCTGGTCGCGATACCAGCGGGCGATCACCTCGGGGAAGTCGTTGCCGTCGCTCCACAGCGAGTGGGTGTGCAGGTTGCCCTTCCACCAGCGGTCGTTCGCCGCGGGCGCCGGATCGGCGGCGTGGCAGGCCGGGAGCAGCAGCAGGAGCAGGGCCAGCAGGCCGTGGCGGACGCGGCACGAGGTCATGGCGCAGACGGTACGCCCCGCGGCGGCGGGCGCGAGCGTGCTCGCCCTGTCCGCCGCGTTCAGGCGCTGCGCGACGGCGCCACCGGCTCACCGGCGGCCGGCGCCGCCGGCTGCTGCCGGGCCGCGTGCGCCGCCGGCAGGTCCCACCAGTGGATCCCCGGATGGTCGTGGTGCAGCGCGTGGTAGCCGAGGTTGAACATGGTGGCGTTGAAGAACGGCAGCGGGAACTCGTTGCTGTGCGGGTGGGCCGGGTTCACCACGTGGTCCTCGCAGCCGACGTGCTGCACGTACATGCCGCGGCCCATGGTGATGCAGTTGGCGCACCACTGCGGAAGGACCCACAGCCACACCGCCATCCAGGGATCGATCCAGAACGGGATCGACCAGATCAGCAGGAACCAGCCCAGTTCGCGCAGCGCCGCCCGCTGCGGCAGCCAGCCGCTGCGGATGTCGCGGTAGAGGTGCAGGAAGCTGCGCCACGGCCAGTGCCAGAACTGGTAGGCGTAGGGGCCCTCGAAGCGGCCGTTCGGCAGCTTCTTCGGCAGGGTCCAGTCGCGCTCGGTGAGCAGCCAGGTGTGGTGCACGGTGACGTGCAGGTGCTGCCAGTAGAGGTGCGGCCAGCCGGCCACCGGGGTCCACAGCCGCGCGAACCAGCGGTTCAGCCAGGGGCGGGTGAAGATCCGCCGGTGCGAGTGGTTGTGGAAGTTGGCGCCGACGTCGATGCCGGCGATCCAGCCGAGCAGCGGGGCGGCGGTGAGCACGAACACGATGCGGGCGGGCAGGCTGGTGAGCCCGGCCACCTCGGGATGCAGCCACAGCCAGAAAGCCGAGGCGTAGGCCGCCACCACCAGCAGATGGAACACGACGGCGTGCAGGTCCTCGGGCCGCGCCAGCAGGCGCGGACGGGCAGGGGCGATCGCCGTCATCAGCGGATCCTCTGCAGGATCAGCCACCAGGCGATGGTGGCCGCGGCGAAGCCGTAGGGGCCGATCCACGGCGTGCTCCACAGCAGCAGCAGGGCGCCGAACCCCAGCAGGGAACGGAGCACGAGGTTGCCCGGCGACAGGGCCCGGCCCGACGGCGATGGGGCAGCGTTCATGAGTGGGGCGCCGGGTGGCGGCCGGCGCGGCCGGGTGGAGGGATCGGCGGGCCATGGTGGGAGCCGACGGGGCCGGGGTCAACGGGGCTCTGGACTGGCAAATGCCCACGCCATGGCCGGATCCGGTTGGAGGTTCGTGATCCGTTAGGTATATCGGCAAGACCGTGGTCCTCCTCCTGGCTCGCACCCACTTCACCCTGCTGACCGCGCCGGCGGCGCCGCGGGAGCTGTGCGAGGAGGCGGTGCGGCGCGGCTGCGACCACCTGGCCCTGTGCGACACCAACGGGCTCTACGGCCTGTGGGCCTTCGCGCAGGAGACCCGGCGGCTGGGCCTGCGGGCGCTGTTCGGCGCCGAACTGGTGCACGCGGGCCGGCGCGTCACCGCCATCGCCCGGGATCGCACCGGCCACCGCAGCCTGTGCCGGCTGCTGAGCGCGCGCAACCTGGATCCGGCCTTCGATCTCGCCCGCGCGCTCGGTCACGGCAGCGACGGGCTCTGGCTCCTGTGCTCCGACCTGCGCCTGCTGCCGGCGCTGGCGGTGCGGGTGCCGCGGGAGCGGCTGCGGGTGGCGCTGCCGCCGCGGGGCCAGCCGGCCGACGCCGACCCGGAGCGCGACCCGGAGCGCGCGCCGCCCGACGGCCGCAAGCTGCCGGACCCGGCGCCGCGCTTCGAACGGAGCCTGCTGGTCACCGCCGCCGCGACCCTGGACCTGCCGCTGGTGGCGGTGCGCGACGTGTGGTTCCCGCGGCCGTCGGATCACGGCCTGCACCGGCTGTTCCTGGCGGTGAAGCACAACCGGGCGCTGCGCGACCTCGGCGACGCCAAGGCGGCCGGCGGCGACGACCTGGAAGGGATCCCGGTGGCGGCGCCGGGCATGCACCTGCCGGAACGCGGGGCGGAGCACGCCGGCTTCGCCGACTTCCCGGCGGCGGTCGGCGAGGCGGAACGGCTGCGCGCGGACTGCACGCTGGCCTTCGCCGAGCGCAGCCCGCCGGTGTTCCCGGCCTTCGCCGTGCCGCCGGGCCAGACGCCGATCGGACACCTGCGCGGGCTGTGCGCGCACGGCCTGCGCCGGCGCTACGGACCCGACGCGGCCGGGCCGGCGGCGCGGCTCGAACGGGAGCTGACGGTGATCGAGGCGATGGGTTTTGCGCCCTACTTCCTGGTGGTGGACGAGATCGCCGGGCTGGCCCGCGCCCGCGGCATCCCGTTCCTCGGCCGCGGGTCCGCCGCCGACAGCATCGTCGCCTACTGCCTCGGGCTCACCGACGCCGATCCGGTGCGGCACGGGCTCCTGTTCGAGCGCTTCCTCAACCCGGCGCGCTCGGACCTGCCGGACATCGACCTCGACTTCTGCTGGCGGCGGCGCGACGAACTGCTGGCCGCGGTCTACGCCCACTTCGGCGACGACCGGCTGGCGATGATCGCCACCTACAACACCTGCGGACCGCGGGCGGCCTGGCAGGAGGCGGCGCGGGTGGGCGGGGTGCCGCCGACGGAGGCCGGGGCCCGCAGCCAGCTCCTGCCCTGGCACGCCCGCGCCGACGTCGACCTCGCCGCGCTGGCCGCCGAACTGCCGGGCTTCCGCGCCCGCGGCGGGCTCAGCGCCGGCCGCGAGGCGCGGATCCTGCAATGGGCGCAGCACCTGCTGCGGGCGCCGCGGCACCTCGGCGTGCATCCGGGCGGCGTGGTGATCGTGCCCGACGCGATCGCCGACCACGCGCCGCTCGAACGCAGCCAGAAGGGCGTCGTCGTCACCCAGTTCGACATGCACGCGGTGGAGGGCATCGGCCTGGTCAAGATCGACCTGCTCGGCAACCGTGCGCTGACCATCGCCCAGGACACGGTGGCCACGGTGCGCGAGCTGGGCGCCGCCGATGGGCCGGCGGCGGATCCGGTGATCGCCGAGGACGACGCCGGGGCCGCCGGGCTGCTGGGCAGGGGCGACACGCTGGGCTGCTTCCAGGTGGAGTCGCCGGCGATGCGCACCCTGCTGCGGCAGGTGCAGGCCGTCACCATGGAACGGGTGATCCAGGCGATCGCGCTGGTGCGGCCGGGTCCCGCCGCTGCCGGCATGAAGGAGGCGTTCATCCGCCGCGCCCGCGGACTGGAGCCGCCGACCGCGGCGCACCCGCTGCTGGCCGAGGTGTTCGCCGACACCTTCGGCATCATGCTCTACCAGGAGGACGTGATCCGGGCGGCGATGGCGGTGACGGGCATGGACGGCACCGCCGGCGACAGCCTGCGTCGCGAACTGGGCAAGGGCCGGGCCGGCGCCGCCGCCGCCGACGCGTTCGTGGTGGCGGGGCTGCGCCGCGGCCTGCCGCGGCCGGCGATCGAGCAGGTCTGGCGCGAGATGGCCCGCTTCGCCGGCTACTCGTTCTGCAAGGCCCACGCGGTCAGCTACGGCCAGCTCGCCTGGCGCTGCATCGGCCTGAAGGCGCGCTGGCCGGGGCCGTTCCTGGCGGCGGTGCTGCGCAACGAGGCCGGCTACTTCGACCAGGGGGTCTACGTCGAGGACCTGAAGCGGCACGGCGTCGTGCTGCGGCCGCCGTGCGTGCAGGAGGGCGCGCCGCACTTCGCGGCGGTCGACCTGCGCACGGTGCGGGTGGGGCTCGCCGCGGTGCGGGGCCTGTCGGCGCGCACGCTGCAGGCGATCCTCGACGCGCGCCGGCTCGGCGGCCGGTTCCGTTCGGTGGCGGACTTCGTCGACCGGGTGCGGCCGGCCAGCGACGAGGTCGAGAACCTGGTGCTGGGCGGCGCGCTGGACGGGCTCGGCGGCACCCGGCCGGCGCTGCTGTGGCAGGCGAAGGTCGCGCAGCAGCCGCGGGCTCAGGCCCGGCGCCAGGCGGCGCGGCAGGACGGCGTGCTGCTGCGGGAGGCGCTGGCGCCGCCGGACGTGCGCTTCCCCGACCTGCCGGACCACGGGCCGCAGGAGCGGACCCGCCACGAACTGCGGGTGTTCGGCTTCGCGCTCGGCCGGCATCCGGTGGACGTGCTGTGGCAGTCGGCGGCGGCGCCGGCCGCGGCCCGGGGCGCGGTGCCGTGCGGCGCGCTCGGCGACCTGGTCGGCCGGCGGGTGCGCGTGTTCGGCTGGATGGTCGCGCACCGGCTGCATCGCGGCAGCGACGGCCGCACGCTCTGCTTCGTCACCCTGGAGGACGGCACCGGCATCGTCGAGGGCACCCTGTCGCCGCCGGTGTTCGCCCGCTGCGGCCAGGAACTGCAGGGGCGCGGGCCGTTCCTGGTGCAGGGCCGCATCGAGGATCGTCTCGGCGGCGTCGGCCTGCAGGTGCAGTCGGTATCCGCGGTGCAGCCCGGCGACGAGCCGCCACCGGCGCCGGGAGCTCAGCGGGGCAGCTGCGTGCGATAGGCCTCGACGTCGGGCGGCACGCCCTCGGGGAAGCGGTGCCGGCGCCAGCGCTCGACGCCGAAGGCCTCGACCGGCTCGGTCGCGCCGCCGCCGATCGCCGCCAGCGTCACCGTCACGCTGGCCGGCCCGGCCGCGCCGCCCTGCACCTCGATCCGCGCCACCACGTCGCGGGGCAGGTCGCCGAGCCCGATCGCGCCGAAGCAGACGCCGCTCAGCGGGTCGCGATCGAAGAAGAACGGCAGCGAGCCCGGCGTGCCGACGTCGCCGGCCCACCAGTGCACGGGCTTCTTCGCCGCCACCGCCTGCAGGTGCGGCAGCACGTCGGCGGCGAAGCGGTTGGGCTCCGACAGCCCGTCCACCGCGTTGCCCGACAGCAGCACCTCCAGGTAGCGCTGGCGGTGGGCGAACACCAGCCGGTGCGCGAAGCAGAACACGGCGCGGATGTCGGGCCGCCGTTCGGCCTCGGCCAGCGCCGCGCGCAGCAACGCGAGCTGCTCGCCGGAGATCTGCCAGACGTCGCGTTCGGTGTCGAGCTGCACGAACAGGCAGCCGCCGTGCACGAAGGCGCCGAAGGTGGGGCCGTGGCGGCGTTCGTAGGCCGCACGGTCCGTCAGGTCGTGGTTGCCCGGCGCGTTGAACACCGGGAACGGCAGCTCCGCCAGCGTCGCCGCGGTCTCGGTGAGCCACGGGTCGGCGGCGAGCCGGAAGGTGTCGCCGCACAGGAACATGAGCTCGCCGAGCTGGGCGAGCTGCGGCAGGGCGCGACGGAAGGTCTCCGCCGGATACTGGCCGCGGGTCATGTCGCCGTAGATGTGGCCGGCCACCAGGAAGGGCAGCGGCGTGGTCGCGTCGCGCTGGCCGAGGGTGCGGCCGTTGAGGGCGCGGGGCACCGGCAGGTCCGGCGTCACGGGGGTCGGTGGCGGCGTGCCGCACGCCGACAACACGAGGGCCCAGGGGACGACGCGCCGCATGGGGATCGGATGGTATGCGGCACTGCCGTCGAACCCCAGCGCCGGGGTCCCGGGAATTCGGCTGGGTGACCCGGTCGGGGGTGGGCAAGACGGCCATGTGACCGTTCCATCGCCGCCATGACGACGACGCCCCGCGCCCCGGCTCCCGTTTGCCCCGTCCGCCCCGCCTTCCGTCCGGCACCGCTGCTGGCGATCGCCGCCATGCTGCTCGCCGCCGCCACCCTGGCCCAGGGCCCCGGCGGCGAGGGCCGGCGCGGCGGGCGGGGCCAGGAGGGGATGGCCCGGATGGTGCCGGTGCTGGGGGCGCTGGACGCCGATCGGGACGGCCGGTTGTCGGCGGCCGAGGTCACGGCGGCGCCGGCCGCCCTGAAGACGATGGACCGGAACGGCGATGGCCGGCTCGGCCGGGACGAACTGCAGCCGCCGCGCCCCGGCGGCCGGGGGCCCGGCGGCGGCCCGGGCGGCGGCCCGGGCATGGGCATGCTGCCGCCGATCCCGCTGATGACGGCCCTCGATGCCGATGGCGACCAGGAACTGTCGGCGGCAGAGATCGCCGGCGCCGGCGATGCCCTGCGGACGCTGGACAAGAACGGCGACTCGGTGCTCGACGGTGCGGAGATGCTGCCGGCGTTCCCCGGCGGTGGTCCCGGTGGCGGCCCGGGTGGCTTCGGCGGGCCCACCGGCCCGCGGGTGCAGCCCGAGGACATGGATCCGCAGGATGGCCGGGCCCGCGTGCCGGACCTCGCCACCTTCCAGGAACTGGCCTACCAGGGCAGCGAGGTGATGATCGACACGCCGCTCACCGGGCTGCAGTTCGTCAAGTTCGTGGTGGCGGACGTCGGCACGGAGAAGCCGACCATCTACTTCATGAACACCAAACGGCACCGCGCGCACCCGATGTTCGTGCGGGTGGTCGGCCTGCCGTTCGGGCGCGGCCGCGGCGGCCAGGGCGGCGGCGTCCCGGGCCAGGGCACCAACATGATGGGCGTGTTGGTCTACCGGCCGCTGCTGCAGGCGCCGGATGGCAGCACCGGGCTGTTCACCTTCGAGTTCGAGCCCAACGACAGCTACCCGCTGACGATGATCCAGGTCGCGTTCGACCTGCTGCGCGAGCGGGCGCCGGTGGTGAAGGGCAGGCTGGCGGCGCACATCCTGGATGGCACGCGCCGGGTCTACGAGCAGGAGCGCGAGGCCTACCGCCAGGCCGGCGTGCCGGTGCTGCTGCCCGAGGAACTGTTCCGCGGCATCGCCTTCCTGCCGCTCAACCGCGCCGTCGGCTTCGGCCGGCTGCGGCTGCTGGAGGTGAGCGAACGGCCGGGTTCGCGCGACATCGCGGTCTACCGGACCCTGCCCAACGAGATGCCGCGGGTGGCCGGCGTGATCACCGCCGTGCAGCAGACGCCGCTGTCGCACGTCAACCTGCGGGCGGTGCAGGACGGCGTGCCGAACGCCTTCGTGCGCGGCGCCGACGCCGATCCGGCGATCCAGGCGCTGCTCGGCCGCTACGTCCGCTACGAGGTGCGGGCCGATGGCTTCGACCTGCGGGCGGCCACCGATGCCGAGGTCGACGCGCACTTCGCCGCGCTGCGGCCGAAGGCGCCGCGGACGCCGCTGCGCAACCTCGGCGTCACCGCCGCCCGGCCGCTGGGCGAGATCGCGTTCACCGACAGCAGTGCGTTCGGCGTCAAGGTGGCCAACCTGGCGGCGATGCGCGGCATGGACCTGCCGCCGGGGATGGTGCCGGATGGCTACGGCCTGCCGTTCGCCTGCTACGACGCCTTCATGACCCACAACGGGCTCTACGACGCCGCCCGCACCATGCTGGCGCAGAAGGACTTCGCCGAGGACGCGTCGGTGCGGGAGAAGGCGCTGGCGGCGTTCCGCCGCAAGGTACGGAAGGGCGAGTTCCCGCCGGCGGTGGCGGCGACCCTGGCGGCGGTGCAGCGGGCGTTCCCCGCCGGCACGCCGCTGCGCTGCCGGTCGAGCACCAACGCCGAGGACCTGGAGGGCTTCAGCGGCGCCGGGCTCTACGACTCGTTCACCCACCGGCCGGACGAGGGCGACATCGCCAGGACCATCGCCCAGGTCTACGCCAGCCTGTGGAACTTCCGCGCCTTCGAGGAGCGCGAGTTCCATCGCATCGACCATCTGCAGACGGCGATGGGCGTGCTGATCCACCCCAACTACGACGGCGAGCTGGCCAACGGCGTGGCGGTGACCGACGACATCGTCTACCAGACCAACGACCAGCAGTTCGGCCGGCGCTACTACGTCAGCGTGCAGCTCGGCGAGGAGCTGGTGACCAATCCGCAGGGCGACGCGATCCCCGAGGAGACCTTGCTGCATCCGACCAGCGCCCGGCGCGACACCCTGGTGCGCACCTCCAACCGGGTGGGTCCGGATGAGGCGCTGCTGGGCGCCCGGCACCTGCAGGACCTGCGCACGGCGTTGCGCACGCTGGAGCGCGAGTTCCGCAGCCTCTACGGCAAGCAGGCCGGCGACCGGTTCGCCATCGAGGTGGAGTTCAAGCTCGACGCCGCGAACAGGCTGGTGATCAAGCAGGCCCGGCCCTGGGTCTACGGCGGCTGAGGGCCACCGCGGGCCCGCCGGCCCTCGTTCCGCGCCAGCACGGTGAACCCGGCCGCCGCGGCGAGGCCGCAGGCGAGGGCCAGCCACCAGACCGTGTCCGGGCCCAGCCGCTGGTAGCACTGGGTGCCCAGCACCGGCGCCACCATCCAGGCCACCGAGAACGTCGTGCCGTAGGCGCCGAGGTAGCGACCGCGGGCGTGTTCGGGCGCGCGGCTGCCGATGAACGCGGCGAGTGCCGGCGCCTGCAGCATCTCGCCGACGGTCCACAGCAGGATGGTGGCGCACAGCCAGGCGGGATGCGGCGACAGCGGGGTCAGTCCGAGCCCGACGCCGAGCAGCAGCGAGCCCAGCGCCACCAGCCGCAGCGGCGGCTGCGCCCGCAGCCGGTGCACCAGCACCATCTCGGTGACGGTGATCACCGCCGGGTTCAGCACCAGCAGCAGCCCGATGGTGGGCTTGTCGAGGCCGCGGACCTCGTGCAGGTAGAGGGGCGCCAGCCCGAAGAACAGCAGGTAGGTGAACGACGCCACGCCGGACCAGAGCAGCAGCAGCAGGAACGGGCCGTCGCGCAGCGGTGAGGCGGCGCGGCCGCGGGGCGGCAGCGGCGGCGGCGGCACGGCGGCGGCCCCGCCGGGCGGCATCGGCACGCTGACCGGGCGCAGGCGCACCCGCACGGCCACCAGCCACAGCCCGGCCAGGGCGGCGGTGGCCGCATCGGCGAGGAACAGCCACAGGTAGTCGGCCTTGGCCAGCAGCCCGCCCAGCGCCGGCCCGATCGCCCAGCCGGCGTTCACCGCCAGCCGGTTGAGGGCGAACGCGCGGCTGCGCAGTTCCGCCGGTGCGCTGCCGGCGATGGCGGTCAGGTTGCCGGGGCGGAAGGCGTCGTGCACCACGCCGAGCAGCACCAGGGTGGCGCCGATCGCCCAGGGCGCCCGCAGGGCCGCCAGCAGCAGGAACACCAGGGCGGTGAGGAACAGGCTCAGCGCCTGGGTGCGCAGGGCGCCGATGCGGTCGCACAGCACCCCGCCGAGCGCGTTGCCGGCGATCGAACCGACCCCGTAGAGCGAGACGAAGGCGCCGGCCTCGGCCGCCGAGAAGCCGTGCCGCTCGGTCAGGTAGAGCGTGAGGTACGGCACCACCATGGTGCCGGTGCGGTTGACGAACGCCGCCGCCGACAGCAGCCAGGTGGCCGCCGGCAGGCCCCGGTAGGCGGCGGCGAACCTGTGCAGCATGGCGACGATCTCAGGTGCGCCGCAGCGCCGCGGTGGGCCGCAGCCGCGCCGCCCGCAGGGCCGGGAAGGCGCCGCCGATCAGCCCGAGCGCCGTGGCGAACAGCACCGCCACCAGCATCACGAACGGCGTCACCTGGAAGGCGAACGCCACCTCGGTGAAGGTCTGGAAGTTGGTGGTGCCGGTCCGCATGCCCTGCAGCGGCAGGATCAGCAGGCAGCCGAGCACGCCGCCCAGCAGCCCCAGCAGCGCCGCCTCCAGCAGGAACGACAGGAAGATCGCCCAGGGCCGGAAGCCGGTGGCCAGCAGGATGCCGATCTCGTGGGAGCGGGCGCCGATCGCCGACAGCATGGCGTTGGTGCCGGTGAACACCGCGGCGATGCCCATCACCACGCCGAGGACCCTGCCGATGATCACCAGCAGCGCCGACAGCATCGTCGTCTGGCTCCGCAGGTACTCCTGCTCGGTCTGCACCTTGGCCGGCGTGCGCTTGTCGTCCTTCAGCCGCGCCGCCAGCGCCGCGACGTCGGTGCCGGGCTTCACCTTTGCCAGCATGCGGCTGAAGTTGGGCCGCTGCAGGGCCTGCATCATCCGGTCGATGTCGCCCCAGATCTCGCTGCGGTAGCCGCCGCGGGCCTCGAAGGCGCCGACCACCCTGAACGGCGTGACGTTGATCTGCAGGGTGTCGCCGATCCGCAGGTCGCCCAGCCGCTCCAGCATGCCGGCGCCGACGATCACCTCGTCGCTGCCGGGCTGGAAGCGCCGGCCGTCGGTGACGCGCAGGTCGTCGCCGTGGATCGCGAACGAGGCGGTCTGCACGCCGCGGATCGGCACGTTGGTCTCGCCGCCGTCGGCCTTGCGGCGGCGCACGGCCATGAACAGCTCCGCCGACGCCAGCGGCTGCTGCTGTTCGTCGGTGGCGATCTCCGGCACCTCCTTCAGCAGCACCGCCATCCGCTCGCGGTCGATGACGCTCTCGCCCTCGCTGGTGGCGCCGGGCCGCAGGAACAGGCAGACGTCGGTGCGACCGCGCTCGGTGTAGATCGAGGCGAAGCCCTGCTGCAGGGCCAGCATGCCCGACAGCACCGCGACGGTGGCGGCGACGCTGCAGACGGTGAGCAGGGTGGCGCCGGCGCGGACGCGCAGGCTGCGCAGGTTGTAGCTGAACGGGACCAGTGCCATGTCAGGCCTCCGACCGCAGGGCGTGGACGGGGCGCAGGCGGGCGAGCCGCAGGCCCGGGAACAGGCCGGCGCCGATGCCGACGCCCGCCGCGATCAGGAAGCCGCGCAGCAGCACCTCGCCGTCGATGGCGAAGCCCGGCGCCCACTGCGAGATGGCGCCGCCGAACGGTCCCTCGATGCCCTTGGCCAGCAGGGCGCCGAAGCCGGCGCCGGCGAGGCTCAGCAGCACCGACTCCAGCAGCAGCAGCCCGGCGATGGAGCCGTCGCGGAAGCCGAGCGCCTTGAGGATGCCGGCGTCCCGGGTGCGCTCGCGGCCGGCCATCAGCATGGTGTTGAGCACGGCGAAGAAGATCGCGAACAGCACGCCGCCGCCGATCGCCTGCAGCATCAGCGGCACGTTGCCCATCATCGTCAGGAACTGCCGGTTGAACTCGGCCTCGGTGGTGGTCTGCACCCGCTGCGGGCCGTTCTCGAACAGGGCGTCGACCTCGCGCTGCACCGCTTCCGGCGCGGTGCCCGCCGCCACCTTCAGCATGTAGACGCCGACCCCGTCGCCGCCCAGCGCGCCGCCGGTCGCCAGCGACTCCCGCAGGTAGTCGTAGTGGAAGAACATGGTCATCTGGTCGAAGTTGGGCGAGCGCGACTCGTAGAGCGCCACCACCTCGAAGTCCCAGACGCCGCCGTCGGTCCGCGGGTAGATCGTGCCCTGCATCGGCATGCGGCTGCCGATGCCGAGGTCGAGCTGCTCGGCGAGCGCCTTGCCGATCACGCAGCCGGTGCGGCGGGCGGCGAAGTCCTCCCAGGTGCCGGCCACCAGCTCGATTTCGGGATAGGTCTTGCGGAACGGTTCCAGGTCGACGCCGAACTGGGCGAAGAAGCCGGTCTCCTCGTCGGACTCGCCGGCCTTGTAGCGGCCGCCGAACCACTGGAACTTGCACACCGAGTCGACGCCCGGCACCTGGGCGATCTTCGCCTCGTAGCTCTGCGGGAGCTGCACGAACAGGCTCACCGCCGACTGCACCACCAGCCGGTTCTGCGCCGCGAGATCGACGGCGGCGGTGAAGCCGCGCGACACCGCGTGCAGCATCGCCAGCAGGAACATCGCCACCGCCACCGACCCGAAGGTCAGCAGCGCCCGGAACGGGTGCGCCAGCAGGTTGCGCCAGACCAGTCGGAACGGCATCGCCTCAGCTCCTCGCCGCCGCCGGCCGCGGCTGGTTCTGTTCGACGCGGCCGAGCCGGCCCTTGTCGAGGTGGATGACCTGCTGGGCGAAGCCCGCCGCCTCCGGGTCGTGGGTGACCATCAGGATGGTCTTGCCCAGCTCGCGGTTGAGGCGCGCCAGCAGCTCCAGCACCTGGTTGGCGGTCTCCCGGTCGAGGTCGCCGGTGGGCTCGTCGCACAGCAGCACCGCCGGATCGGTGGCGATGGCCCGTGCGATCGCCACCCGCTGCTCCTGGCCGCCGGACAGCTCGCGCGGCTTGTGGTCCATGCGGTCGGCCAGTCCGACCAGTTCGAGGGCGCGCTCCGCCTGGGCCCGACGCTGGGCGCGGCCGAGCGGCGTCAGCAGCAGCGGCAGCGTCACGTTCTCGCGGGCCGACAGCACCGGCAGCAGGTTGAAGCCCTGGAAGACGAAGCCGACGTGCTCGGCGCGCCAGCCCGACAGCTCGGAGCCCGACAGCCCTGCGAGGTCGGTGCCGGCCACCACCAGGCTGCCGGAGTCGGGGCTGTCCAGGCCGCCGATCAGGTTGAGCAGCGTGGTCTTGCCGGAGCCGGACGGGCCCATCAGGGCCGAGAACGTGCCCTCGGCCAGCTGCAGGTCCAGATCGTCGAGGACGCGCAGGGTCTCGCCGCCGCGCTGGTAGGTCTTGGTGACCGCCTGGATCTCGACGGCGTGGTCGGTGTCGCTCATGGCATGTCTCGGGGCTCGTGGTTCAGGACGTCGGGCCGGCTGCGTTCATGACGGACGGGCGGGGAATCACGGCTGGTCCTGCCGCAGGACCCGGTCGCCGTCCCGCAGGGAGGGAGGCGGGGCCAGCACGACGCGCATGCCGGGCTGCAGGCCTTCCTGCACCAGCACCCGGCCCGAACGGCGCTCGCCGAGCCGCACCGGCTGGAAGCGCACCGCATCGCGTTCGAGCACGAAGGCGCCGTCCTGGCCGCCGATCTGCACGAAGGCGTCCTCGCCGACCAGGATGGCGGGGCGCGCGTCGGCGGCCGGCATGGCCGGCCGGTCGGCATCGCCGGGCGGCGGGAACACGATGCGGCAGCCCATCTCCGGCCGCAGCTCCGCAGGCCGCTCGTCGAGGGCGATGCGGACCTCGACGGTGGCCTTCTGCCGGTCGGCGGTGGGCCAGATGCGGTCGACCCTGCCGGCGATGCGGCGGGCGGGGAACGCGTCCAGGTAGACCTCGGCCGGCGCGCCGAGCCGCACGCTGTCGAGCGACGTCTCCGGCACGTTGGCCTGCACCTCGAGGCTGGCGAAGTCGACCATGGTGCACACCGCGCCGCGGGCGGTGCTGCCGCCCTGGCTGTTGGGCGAGACCACCTCGCCGACCTCGGCGTCCTTCAGCACGACGATGCCGTCGAACGGCGCGCGCACGTCCATCTTGTCGAGGGAGGCCTGCGCCAGCCGCAGCGCCGCCGCCGTGGCCTGCTGCTGCGCGAGCGCCACCGAGTGCTCGTCGCGGGCCACCTGCACCTGCAGCGCCGCGGTGGCGGCGGCGGCGGTGGCCGAACGCAGGCCGGCGTCGGCGGCGGCCGTGCGGGCGGCGGCGGCGTCCAGTTCGCTCTGCACCCGCTGCTGGTCCTGCGGCGAACGGACCCCCTGGCGGACCAGATCGTCGGTGCGCTGCAGTTCCTGCGCCGCCCAGCGCTCCTGGGCCTGCGCCTCCTGCAGCCGGGCCTGGGCGGTCTCCACCGCGGCCCTGGCCTCCCGTTCGGCGGCGGCGGCGGACTGCCCGGCGGTGGCCGCACGGGCGGCGCTGGCCTCGGCGACCTTCAGGTCGGCGGCTGCCCTCTCGGCTGCGGCGCGCATCTCGTCGCTGTAGAGGCGGGCGACGATCTCGCCCTGCTTGACCACCGAGCCCTCGCGTACGCGCAGTTCGACGATGCGGCCAGGCACGTCCGACGACAGGGCGGCGCGACGGGCCGCCACCACGTAGCCGTTGGCCGCCGCACCGCTCACCGCGGCGGCCGCGGCCGGCGCCGACCCGGTGACCAGCACCGTTCGCACCGCCGGCAGGCGCAGCCGGTCGACCATGGGCTGCAGCACCGGCCAGAACAGCCAGAGCAGCAGGCCGGCGCCGACCAGCACGAACGGCCACAGCGGCACGCCGCGGCGGCGGCCCGGACGGGCGGCGGACTTCGGGCCGCGGTCGATCTTGAGGCTCTGCAGGTCCACGGGCAGGGGCGGGGAGGATACCGGAGGGCATTCGCCGGTGCCCCGGTGCGGATGCAATTCCCCATGGCCGGGCCACGCGGGGCGCGTAGATTCGGCGCATGCCCAACCGAGTCGTCCGCCGCGTGCTCGCGCCGATCGAACTGGCGGAGTCGCGCGAGCCGGATGCCAGCTACGTGATCGCGCTGGCGGCGCAGCTCCGCGCCGAGCTGATCTTCCTGGCGGTGGTCGACACGGCGGCGACGGTCAACCTGATCGGAAGGCACCGTGCCATGGGGTCGGGGCGGGACTTCGAGCAGGGTCTCATGCAGGACGTGACAAGCATCCTGCAGGGGATGGTCGATAGGGCAGCGGAGGCAGGGGTGCAGGCCCTCGGGCACGCCACCCTGAGCGAAGAGGTCGAGGAGCAGATCCTCAAGGAGGCCCTGGTGAAGAAGGTCGATCTGATCGTGGTCCGCTCGCAGGGGCGGTCCGGCATCATGAAGGCGCTGATGGGCAGCACCGCGGGCGAGATCCTGAAGGCCGCGCCCTGCCCGGTCCTGGTGGCGCGGGTCTGACCTTGGCGCAGCGCAAGAGCGGGCGGGCGCGACCGGCGGGCGCGCGGCAGCCGGGTTCCAACGGCGGTCGCCCGGCGGCGGCGCCGCAGGGCACCGAGCTGACGCCCGGCGACCTGCGCTGGGACTGTCCGCCGATCGAGGCATCGGGGCGGGCGCCGTCGGCGGCGTTCCTGCTCGACCAGGCGCGGCCGATGGCGGCGTTGCGCACCGGCCTGTCGATCCACGCGCCGGGCTACCACCTGATGGTGTCGGGCCTGATCGGCTCGGGCCGCATGGTGGTGGTGCAGAACCTGCTGCGCGACATCCAGCCGCACTGCCGGCGGGGGCCCGACCGGGTGCTGGTGCACAACTTCCGCGAGCCGCACCGGCCGCTGCAGGTCGGTCTGCCGGCGGGCAGCGCTGCGACGTTCCGCGAGGAGGTGCAGGACCTCGGCACGGCGCTGCACGGCGTGCTGCACGCCGCCCTGCGCGCGCGGCCGCACCGCAGTTCGCGCCGGGTGGTGATCCGGGCCAGCGAGGCCCGGGAGCGGCGGCTGATGGATGCCCTGCGCCGCCAGGCGCAGAAGATGGGCTGCGCCGTGGTGCGCTTCCAGGGCCAGAACGGCACCGTCACCGCCGACATCTATCCGATCGTCGGCGACGAGTCGGTGGCACCGGATGCGCTGGAGACCCTGGTCGGCGAGGGGCAGCTCACCGCGGCCGAGCGCGAGCGCCTGCTGCGCAACCGCGAGGAACTGGTCGAACGCCTGCAGGAGGTCAGCGACCGGGTGCGCGAGGAGCAGCACCGCCTCGAACGTGACCTGCGGGTGATGGACCGCCGGCAGGCGTGGCGGGTGATGCAGGGGCTGTTCAAGGCCTTCCGCGTCCGCTGGACCGCGCCGGAGGTCGCCGACTGGCTCGACCAGGTGGGCGAGCACCTGGAGCGCAACCTCGGCCATTGGATCCAGCAGGATCGCGCCGGCGACGACGAGGCGGACGCCGCCGCCGTCGAGGCCGCGGCGGCCGCCGACGCCGGGCCGCCCCTGCACGGCTTCCAGGTGCAGGTGCTGAAGACCACGCTGAGCGACGCCTGCCCGGTGGTGGTGGAGAGCAACCCGACCTGGACCAACCTGTTCGGCACCATCGAGGAGGTGGCGGAGCTGGCGGAGTTCGGGCCCGGCTCGGTGCATCCCGGCGCGCTGCTGCGCGCCGACGGCGGCTACCTGATCCTGCGGGCCGCCGACGTGCTGCGCGAACCCGGCGTCTGGCCGCACCTGAAGCGCTCGCTGCAGACCGGCCGGCTGGAGATCCGCGGCTTCGATCCGGCGTCGGCGGGGCCCGGCGGCGTGCTGCAGCCCGACGGCGTGCCGATCGACCTGAAGGTGGTGCTGATCGCCGAGCCCGGGGTCTACGAGGCGCTGGCGGAGGAGGACCCGCAGTTCCCGCAGATCTTCAAGGTCCACGCCGAGTTCGACGGCACCATCCCGGTCAGCCGGCCCAACCTGGTGCGCTACGCCGACTACATCCAGTGGCTGGTGCGCGACGAGGGGCTGCGTTCGGTGACCAGCGCGGCGATGGCGGCGGTGGCCGAGTACGGCGCCCGCACCGCCGGCCGGCGTGACCGCCTGATCACCCGCTTCACCGAGCTCGCCGACCTGGTGCGCGAGGCCTCGCACCTGTGCGGGCTGGAAGGCGACGCCGAGGTCGACCGCTGCCACGTCGAGGCGGCGGTGCGCGGCAAGCGCTACCGCCACGACCTGCAGCAGGAACTGGTGGAGCGCGAGTACGCGTCGGGCTACATGCGGCTCACCACCAGCGGCCTCGTGGTGGGCCAGGTCAACTCGCTGACCGTGCTGAGCACCGGCACCCTGGAGTTCGGCCGGCCCTGCCGGATCACCGCCAACACCGGCGCCTCGGTGCCGTCCCGCTCCGGCCTGATCAACATCGAGGGCGAGGTGCAGCTCAGCGGTCCGATCCACGACAAGGGCGTCAAGATCCTCGGCGGCTACCTGCTGCAGGAGTTCGGCGACGAGGGGCCCCTCTGCGTGCAGGCGACGATCTGCTTCGAGCAGCTCTACAACGGCGTCGAGGGCGACAGCGCGTCCCTGGCGCAGTGTCTGGCCCTGCTGTCGAGCCTGGCCGAGGTGCCGCTGGAGCAGGGCCTCGGCGTCACCGGCTCGATCAACCAGAAGGGCGAGGTGCAGGCGGTCGGCGCGGTCAACGAGAAGACCGAGGGCTTCTTCCGGCTGTGCCGCACGCGCCGGCTGAGCGGTCGCCAGGGCGTGGTGATCCCGCGCGCCAACGTCGGCGACCTGATGCTGGACCGCCGCGTGGTGGAGGCGGTGGGCAAGGGCGAGTTCCATGTCCACGCCGTCGAGACCCTGGACGAGGCCATCGAACTGCTGGCGCGGACGCCGGCTGCGACCGTGCGGGAACGCGTGCGGGAGAAGTTGTCCCGCTTCCGCCGCATGGCGGGCAACGGCTGAGACGGGCGTCGCCGGCGCCGATCCCCGCACCATGACCTGCACCCTCGTCCGCCGCCTCGGCGCCGTCGTCATCTCCCTGCCCGCCGTGGGCGGCAGGGTCGGAACTTCGGCGGCGGTTACGGTGGGGCTGCGACCGGCTATCGCCGACGTTCCGCCCTCCCGAACGGAGTTCCTGCATGCCTGCCATCCCCTCCCGCCTTCTGTCCCTGCTGCTGACCACGGCCCTGCTGCCGGCCCTGGTTGCCGACGCCCGGGCCCAGCAGCTGGTCGGCATCGGCTGGAACGGCCGGCTCCACGCCATCGACGGCGCCACCGGCGCCGCCGAGCCGATCGCCCAGGGCCCGTTCGGCGCCAACGATCTCACCCGTGACGGCCAGGGCCAGGTCTGGTCGACGGCGCGGCTCGGCTCCACGTTCTCGTTCTTCCTCACCCGCGTCGATCCGGTGGCGGGCAACGTGACCTTCGCCTGGCCGTCGCTCGACGTGCGCGGGCTGGCGCCGGCCGGCGGCAGCGTCCTGTGGGCGCTGGAGACCCTGACCCACGGCGCGCCGGCGCGGCTGCACCGGATCGACGTGGCGACCGGCGCCCACGTGCTGGTGGGCAGCCTCGGGCAGACCGCGATCCAGTCGCTGGCGGTGGCGCAGGGCACGCTCTACGGCTGGCACTGGGTGCACGGGCTGATGGTGGTGGACATGCAGAACGGGCTGGCCAGCGATCCGTACCCGGCCACCGCTGCCGGCCTCGTCGTGCAGTGGCTGGTGCCGCTGCCGGGCGGCGATCTGCTCGGCGGCACCGCCACGAGCCTCTACCGGATCGACCCCGCCACCGGCGTGGCCACGCTGCAGGCTGCCCTGCCGCCAGGCCTCGACCTGCGCGGCGCCACCCTGGCGCCGTTCGCGGCCCCCTATGGCAACGGCTGCGACATCGGCAAGGGCCCGCTGACCCTGCGGGCCGCCGGCGAGGCGAGCCCCGGCCAGGTGGTCACGCTGCAGTCCACCGGACATCTGCCGGGGACCCTGCGCGGCATCGGCCTCGGCTTCTCGCGCGACGTGTTCCAGGGCCGGCCGTTGCCGCTGCTGCTGGATCCGCTGCTCGGCACGTCGGGCTGTCACCTCTACGCGTCGCTCGACCTGTCGGAGATCCTGCTCGGCGCGAGCTTCCCGACCGGCACCATGTCGATCCCGCTCCGGATCCCGCCGGGACTCGGCACCACCGACGTCTACGTGCAGCACTTCGACTTCGCGCTGCCCTGGAACCCGCCGGGCGCCAGCAACGGCCTGCATCTGCACATCCGCAACTGAGAGCCGGGAACGCGGGCCGGAACGTGGCGGCTAGTGTCGCGCCCGGCGGGTGGGCTCGCCGGCGGCGTCGCCCTCGGTGCGGCTCGGCCCGGCGCGGTGCCTTGCGGGCCGCAGCACCGACACCGGCTCGTCGGGCGGCAGCGGCGCGCCATAGGTCTGGCCGAGCTGCTGCAGGCGCGGCTCGGCGGCCGTGCAGAGCTGCTGCAGCAGGTCCAGCGGCTGCAACGCCGCGCGCAGCCGCGCCAGCTCGCGCGCCAGCCGCTCGGCCTCGGCCTGCAGGCCCGGTTCCTGGGCGCGCAGTGCCGCCAGCAGCCGCTCGACGGTGAGCTGCCGCAGCCGTTCGCCGAAGTGCTGCTGCAGGGAGGCGGCGGTCGCCGGCGCCAGGGCGGTGCGGAACTCGCCGACCTTCTGGTGCAGGAACAGCCGGCCCGGCTCGCCGAGGCGGGCGGCCTTCTCCTTGGCCGGGACCTTGCGTTCGGGGTGGTCGCCGGGGCCGAACACGCGTTCGCGCACCCGGTCGGTGGAACGGAAGGTCAGCACGTCGAGCACTCCCTTCTTCAGCGGGATCTGCTCGGGATCCACCGGCACCGACTCGGGCCCCTGCCAGCGCACCTCGCCGAGCGCCTGCAGGGCCTGCCGCCGCAGCGCCGCCAGATCGATCGCGAAGACGTGGCAGAGGTCCTGTACCGCGCGGGGCAGGTCGAGGCCGCAGTCGCCCTGGGCGAGGCCCTGTTCGAACACGCGGCGCACCGCGGTCTGCACGTCCTGGCGGTAGTCGCGCACCAGCGGCGCCCACTGGCTGCCCAGCAGCCAGTGCAGGCTGTGGCTCGACAGGAACCAGGTGTCGATGCTGGCGCCCAGCGTGCGCAGCAGCTTGGCGCCCTCGTCGCGGGCGCTGCGTTCGGCCTCCTGGGCCTGTTGCTGCTCGATGCGGGCGAAGGCCTGCACCAGGTCGAGCTGCAGCGCCGCCCGCAGGCGATCCTGCAGGGCCCGCACGTCGCCCAGCGCGCTCTCGGTCTGCGCCACCGCCCGGCGCAACAGGGCGGCGTCGTCGCCGCGGCAGGCGTGCCGCGTCTCCAGCAGCAGGCCGCGGGCCCGCTGCAGGCTGTCGCGCAGGAACGCCACCAGGTACTCGTTCGAGGCGAGGTAGTCGTGCAGGTCGGTGCGGAAGCGGACGAACGACTCGGGCAGCGGCTCGCCGGCCTGGCCCTGCAGCACCCGGCTGGCGGCCTGCATCAGGTCGACGGCGTGGATCTGCACCCGGCCCTCGGCGTGGGCGCGCTGCAGCGGCGCCGACATCGCCAGCTCGGTGAACGCCGCCAGGATCGCGTCCGGGTTGGACTGCTCCAGGCTCGGCCGCAGGGCGCCGTCGGGGCCGAGGTCGCGCTTGCCGGTGTCGACGTTCACCACCAGGAAGATGCGGCTGAACAGCTCCAGGAGCTGGTTGAACTCGCTGAACACCTGCTCGAGGAACAGCGTGTCGCTCTTCACCACGAACACCGCGCACGCCGCCGCGTCGCGGAAGTCCTTGGTCATGCGGTCGTAGCCGAACCGCATGCGGGTGTAGAGCCCCGGCGTGTCGACCAGCACCGCGCCGCTCTCCTTCAGCGCGCCCGCCGGCACCCGCACGTCGACGCGGCGGATCGCCTGCGGGAAGTGCTCCGGCGGGTCGAACACCTGGTTCATGCCCTCGGCGGTGCGGATCGCCTGGGCCAGCTCGCCGTGGGCGGCGGTGATGTGTTCCTGCAGCGCGCCAGCGTCGAGGAAGGTCTGCTGCTGGCCGTCGTAGCGGGTGACCACGTACTCGCGGCGGGCGCCGCCCTGCACGAACACCAGGCACGGATACGCCGGCAGGCTGGACACCTCGCTGACGTAGGCGGCCGCCACCGCGTTCATCAGGGTCGACTTGCCGCTCTTCAGCGGACCGAAGATCAGCACGTAGGCCTGCTGGTGGTTGACCTTGTCGCACAGCACCTCGAGGTGATGGCGCAGCTCCAGCAGGGCGGGGCGCAGGTCGCGGCCCGGCGTGCCGGGGGCGGCGTTCTCCAGCGCCTGCAGGGCCTCGCCGAACGGCGTCACCAGGGGGCGGACCAGGCCATCGAAGTCGGCGCAGAAGCTGGCGAGTTGGCTGTTCATCGACGGGGCGCGGACGGCGGAGCCAGAGGGGTGCGGGGCAGGGATTGGAGCGGACGCACGTGGCGATGGCAGTGGGCTTTGCGTTTTTTCCGGGCCTCGCCGCGCGGGTCCGTCGGCGGCGCTGTGCATGGCTCCGGGAGCGTTGTCCACAAGGGCTGGGGAAAGCCTGGCGGGGCGGCGGTCGGTGGCTAGCCTGCGCGCCGATGTTCGCGCTCGACACCGCGGCGATCCTGCTGGTGCTGGCTGCCCTGTTCGGCCTCTGCAACCATCACTTCCTGCGCCTGCCGTTCGCCATCGGGCTGCTCGTGTCGGGTCTGCTGGCCTCGTTGGGCGTGCTGCTGCTGGACGTGATCTGGCCGGGCTGGGGGCTCGCCGCGGCGGTGCGCGCGGCGGTGCTGGAGGTGGACTTCGCCGCCGCCGTGCTGACCGGGATGTTGACCCTGCTGCTGTTCGCCGGCGCCCTGCACACCGACCTGGGGCTGCTGCGCAGCCGCCTGCGGCCGATCCTGCTGCTGGCCACGCTGGGCACGGCGCTGTCGACGGCGGCGGCGGGCCTGCTGGCCTGGGGCGCGTTCCAGCTGCTGGGCCTGCCGGTGGCGCTGCCCTGGTGTCTCGTGTTCGGCGCCCTGATCTCGCCGACCGATCCGATCGCCGTGCTCGGCATCCTGAAGGCCGCCGGCGCGCCGAAGAACCTGGAGATCAAGGTGGTGGGCGAGAGCCTGTTCAACGACGGCGTCGGCGTGGTGCTGTTCACCGCGCTGGTGCTGTTCGCACAGCAGGGCGAGGTGGCGCCGGGCGCGCTCACGCTGCTGCTGGGCAAGGAGGTGCTCGGCGGCCTGCTGCTGGGGCTCGGCGTGGGCTGGCTGGCGGAGCGGGCCCTGCGCACCCTGGACGAGCCCAACCTGGAGATCCTGATCACCGTGGCGGCGGTGTTCGGCATCGGCTTCGTCGCCGGCCGGCTGCACGTGTCCGGGCCGCTGGCGGCGGTGGCCGCCGGCCTGCTGATCGGCAACCAGGGCCGGCAGAGGGCGATGTCGGCGCGCACCGAGAACGCCCTGGACACGGTGTGGACGTTCCTCGACGAGGCGCTCAACGCGATGCTGTTCCTGCTGATCGGGATCGAGGTGTTCGCCGTCGACTGGTCGCGCGGGCCGATCGTCGGCGCCGCGCTGCTGCTGATCCCGCTGGTGCTGCTGGCGCGCTGGCTGTCGGTGGCGGCGCCGCTGCGGGTGCTGCGGAGCCGCGACGGCATCGATCGCGGCGCGGTGCCGCTGCTGACCTGGGGCGGGCTGAAGGGAGGCATCTCCATCGCGCTGGCGATGAAGACGCCGGCGTTCGACGGCCGCGACGCCATGCTGGCGGCCACCTATGCCATCGTCGTGTTCTCGGTGGTGGTGCAGGGCCTGACCGTCGGCCGGCTGGTGCGCTGGATGGGCGCGCGGGCCGGGGGCGCGTAGCTACGGCGTTCCGTCGCGCGGCTCGCCGCGCAGCCAGGCGGTCTGCGCGACGCTGCCGAGCTGCTGCCGCAGCAGCGCGCGGGCCCGGTGCACACGCACCTGCAGCGTGTTCTCGCGCACGTCGGTGAGCGCCGCGATCTCGCGGTAGGAGAGCCCCTCGACGTGGAACAGCACGAAGGCCTCGCGCAGCGCGATGGGCAGGCGGTCGATGGCCAGCGCCACCAGCTCGGCGGATTCGCGGCGCACCAGGCTGGACAGGGCGCTGCGGCGGCCCTCGTCGGGCAGGCTGTCGGGCTCGGTGGCGCCGTCGGCGCGGCGCTGCACCTCGGCGCGCAGGTGCTGGCGGCAGCGGTTGACGGCGATGCTGAGCAGCCAGGAGCCGAAGGCCTGCGGGTCGCGGAGCTGGGGCAGCCGTTGCAGGGCGAGACGCAGACTGTCCTGCACCAGATCGGCGGCGACGTGGTCGTCGCCGGTCATCGTCGCCAGGAAGCGGCGCAGCCGGGCGTGCTGCGTGCCGGTGAGCGCGGCGAAGGCCTCGCGGTCGCCCTGCTGCGCCCGGGCCACCAGGGCCGCGTCGTCAGAGGCCACCGAAGACCTCCCGCCGCAGGCGGTCCTGCAGCCCGGGCTGCGCGAACGGCCGCAGGTCCGGTTCCGCCAGCAGGGCGCGCAGATCGAGGCCGGCGCGGCCGAGCACGACCAGCACCGGCAGGAGCTCGGCGGGGGGCTGGCCGGCCTGCAGGCGGTCGACCAGGGCCGCGCGCAGCACCTCGGCGCCGGTGACGGCGGTGACGGCCCCTTCGTGCTGCGTCGCCGGACCGCCGATGCGGAACGGCGGTGCCGGCAGCGGCCGCAGCAGGGCGAGGAACGCCAGGTCACAGCCCTCGGCCAGGGCCGCGGTGCAGGCCAGCATGGCGGCCACCGGATCGGTGGCGCAGAGCGCGCGCATCAGCGAGGCGCCGGGCGCGGCCTCGCTGGTGCGGCCGACCAGCACGCGCGCCGGATCCGGCCGGCCGGTGAGCAGCCAGCCGCCGGCGCGGAACGCCGGGCGCCGCTCCTCGGGCGCGTCGCGCCAGGCGCGGAACCAGGCCAGCGCCGGCGGTTCTGCCGGCAGTTCCACGAGTGCCTGTTCGGCGGCGTCGACGCCACCGGTGTGCAGTGACAGCAGGGCGCGGAGCGGCAGCACCGCCGGATGCTCGCCGGGGTCCACCGGCGCCAGCAGGTCCAGGAGACGCCGCGCCTCGGGCTGGTCGAGGCGATGGCGCAGGGGCGCGGTGGCGGCGAGGTGCACGCGCAGGCCGGCATACCAGACCGGCGCCAGTTCACCGGCACCGCACAGCCAGGCCAGTTCGGCGGCAGCCCCCAGGCGGGCGGCCCGTTCGTCGCCATCGCGGCAGGCGCAGAAGACCGCCAGCAGCTCCAGCAGCCAGCGGTCCGGACCGCCGGGCTCGGCGCTGGCGGCGAGCGCGCGCAGGCGTTCGGCGGGAGTGGAGGTGGCCTCGCCCGGCAGGAGTTCCGCCAGGCGGTCGGCGCCGTCGACCGTGGTCATGGCGGCGCGCGCGCTCCTGCGATCGGCGCAGGCCAGCGTCGTGGCGATGGTCTGCAGCAGGCGCGCGGCGGTGGGGCGCGGCGGCGGGGTCTGCGCCAGCAGCGTCACGGCGGCGGCGGCCTCCCCCTGCAGCAGGTGCCGGGCCGCCTGCCGCACGGGGCCCGGGGTGCCCTCGGCGCGCTGGCCGCACAGACGCGCGGCGCGCCGCTGGTCGACGAGGCCCAGCCACGGCGGCAGCTCGGCCACCTCGGGGAGCAGGGTGTGCACCGCGTGCCAGGCCGCGGCGGCGTCGTCGCCCGCACCGGGCGCCCCGCCGGTGTGGGCGCGGTCGAGATCGGCGAGGGCCTGCAGCGGCTGGCCCAGCCAAAGCCGGGCGCGGCCGCGCAGGTGCAGGACCCAGGCGTCGTTGGCGTCGGCGAGGTCGCGGACGGCCGCCTGCACGCGGGCGGCGTCGGGCGTCCGGCGTCCGAGCAGCGCCTCCAGTTCGGCGGCGGCCGCGGCGCGGCGGGCGGCGCTGCCGGCCACCACCTGGGTCCGTTCCGGCAGCAGGAAGCCGAGGACGAAGGCCGTGAGCAGGGCGAGGCCGAGGGCTGCGGCGAGCTTGCGTCGGCGGTGCGCCTGACGCGGCGGGCTGCTGGCGATGCCGGCGACCGCGCCGCCCACCGCCGCCCGCACCGCCGCCGCGAACGCCGCGCCATCCGCCTGCCGCCCGCTCCGTTCCTTGTGCAGGGCCTGCAGCACCACCGCGTCGAGGGCCGCGGGCACCCCCGGCCGCAGTTCGCCCGGCGGACGCGGTTGCAGCGACTCCACCAGCTTGAGGGCCTGGAACAGCGTGCCGCCCTGGAACGGCGAGCGGCGGGTGAGCAGTTCGTAGAGCAGCAGGCCGAGCGCGTGCACGTCGGTGCGCGCGTCGACCTCGCTGGTGGCGTCGAGCAGCTGCTCCGGCGCCATGTACTCCGGCGTGCCGAGGATCTCGCCGGTGCGGGTGAGCGGCTCGTCCTCCTGCAGGGCCTTGGCGATGCCGAAGTCGAGCACCCGCACCCGGCCGTCGGGCTGCAGCAGCACGTTGTCGGGCTTCAGGTCGCGGTGGACCAGGCCCTGCCGGTGGGCCGCGCCGAGCACGTCGGCCACCGCGGCGGCGATGGCGGCGGCCTCGGCCACCGGCAGCTCGCCCTGCTTCAGCCGCGACCGCAGGGTCTGGCCGGGCACCAGTTCCAGCAGCAGGTAGAGCCGGTCGCCGTCCTGGCCGCAGTCGTAGACCTGCACCACGCCGGGGTGCTGCACCGCCGCGGTCAGCCGCGCCTCGCGCAGGAAGCGCTGCCGCAGCACGGCCTGGTCCTGGCCCGGCACGGGCGGCAGCAGCTTGATGGCGATGCGGCTGCCCAGCTCGCCATGCACCGCCTCGTAGACCTCGCCCATGCCGCCCGCCGCGATCAGCCGCGTGATGCCGAACGGTCCGATCCGGGCCGGCACCGGCGCGCCCTGGCAGTGCGGGCACTGGCCGGGCAGCACGCCGGTGGCGGCCACCGTGACGGCCCGGCCGCAGGAAGCGCAGCGGATCTGCATGGCCAGCAGTGTCGCCGTTAGCCGTCGCGGAAGCGATCGAGGTACCGCTGCAGCGTGCGCAGGTGGCCCTCGGCCATCTCGCGCACCCTCGCCAGATCCTGGTCGTCGCCGCTCGGGTAGCGCTGCCGCGCCGCTGTCACCGCCCGCCGCAGCACCCGATCGGCCTCGGCCCAGCGCTTGTCGGCGGCGTCGCGGGCCATGTCGTGCATGGCCTGGGCCAGCTCGGCGATGGTGAAGTTCTTGCGCACCTCGGGGTCGCGCAGGGCGGCGTCGCCGAGGACATCGTCCTCATCGCCCGCGCCGCGGCGGGGGTGCGCCTCGATGCGGGCGTCGGCCGCCACCTGCCGCGGCCGGTCCTGCCCGGCTTCGCGGAACTCGAGCACCGCCCGGACCGTGCCGCCGTCCAGGAACCGGCGGTGGCCGCGCAGCCGGCACAGCACGACGCCGGTGGCGCCGCGGTTGAGGTCGGGGAGGTCCACCAGCAGCTCGCCGGCCTCGCCCGGCACGGCGCGGTGGCCGAAGACGTGCTCCAGCTCCAGGCCGGTGGGCAGCTGCAGCCGCAGCCGGCACTGCCGCGCCACCGGCGCCACCAGGCTCTGCATCTCGGCGACGAACACCTTGTCGATGTCCTCGCCGTCGGCGACGAAGTGGAACAGGCCGCCGCCGCCGCGGCTCAGCCGGTCGAGCAGTTCGGTGTTCAGGTCGGAGCCGAGCCCGATGGTCGACAGGTCGATGCCCTCGCGGGTGAAGGCCAGCGCATCGCCGAGGATCTGCTCCGGATCGGTGACGCCGCGGTTGGCGATGCCGTCGGTGAGCAGGATCACCCGGCGGCTCAGGTCCCGGCCGTGCTCCTTCTGGGCTGAGATCTCGCGCAGGCCGAGCATCAGGCCGCCGTGCAGGTTGGTGGAGCCGCCGGGCTGCAGGCCCTCGATGGCGTCCTCCAGCCAGCGGCCGTCGCCGAGCGCCCGGCAGCGCTCCAGCAGGGTCGCCTCGCTGCTGTAGCCGATCAGCGCGACGCGGTCGTGGGCGCGCAGCCGGCGGACGAAGGCGCGCAGCGCGCGCTTCACCTGGTCCATCTTGCCGCTCGCCTGCATCGAGCCGCTGGTGTCGATCACCAGGGCCAGGTCCAGCGGCGGCAGCTCGCTGCGATCCACCGTGTCGGTGGTGGTGTAGCCGACCTGCAGGCAGGCCCGGCCGGCGTCGTCCAGGGCCATGGCGCCGAACCGCAGTTCCAGTGCGACCGTGGCGCCGGCCGCCGGCATCGGCAGCCGGTGACGGTGGTAGTTGGCGATGTCGGCCACCGCCACATCGGCGGGCGTCGGCAGGCGGCCCAGTTCGGCCAGCGCGCGGGTGCGGGCATGGCCGAAGGTCGAACCGGCGTCCTGGGCCGGCAGGGCGGCCGCCAGCAGGCCGGTGAGCGCGGTCAGGGCGGCGTGGGCGGGAAGGTGCAGAAGGCGCTGTCGCATCGGGGTTCTCCGTGGCCGCGGCGTGCGGCTGTGGGAGGGATCCGGCGGAGGCGCGAAGCTTACGGGAATCTTCAGACCGGTCCCGGCGGCACGCCGACCCGCAGCCGGCCGTCCGCGAGCCGCACCGGATAGACGCGCACGTTCCATTCCGGGCCGACGTCGCAGGCGCCGGTGTGCAGGTCGAATTCCCAGCAGTGCAGGAAGCAGACGATCTTGCCGTCCAGGATCGTGCCGTCGCTGAGCGGCGCGCCGGCGTGCGGGCACGGGTTGTCCAGCGCGGTGTAGCCGTCGTCGGTGCGGAAGATGGCGATCCAGCGGTCCGGCAGGCGCACCGCCGCGCCGGGCTCGAAGCGCAGGTCGGCGGGCCGGCCGACGTCGTGCCAGACGATGCCATCGGCGTCGGTGAGCGATCCGCCGGGCTCGCTCACCGCGCCACCCGCTGGAAGGCGTAGCGGCGCAGGATCCGGCCCTCGGCCAGGTACTTGATCTCGAAGTTGGTGGGCGAGAACGCCACGCCGGGCGGCCCCTGCTGGATGCGCCGTTCGGCCGGCACGTCGCGGCGGAACAGGCCGGAACTGCCCATCACCCGCGCCACCTGGCCGGCATACGCGGCGTTGTCCGACGCGAAGTAGAGCCAGCCCAGATCGCGCAGGGCGTGGGCGAGGATCTGCGGCGCGTCGTCGGTGAAGAAGCGCCGGCCCTTGTGGCGGCGCTTCGGCCACGGATCCGGGTAGTAGACGTGCACCGCCGCCAGCGCGCCTGCCTCGACCCGGTCCTGCAGGTAGAGCTTGCCGTTGTCCACCAGCAGCAGCGCGTTCTTCCGGCCGTCCTGGTGCAGCCGCGCTGCCGCCGTCTCGGCGTAGGCCACCGCCGCCTCGATGCCGAGCAGGAACGTGTCGGGCTGCTGCGCCGCGGCGGCGCGCAGGAAGGCGCCCTTGCCCGAGCCGATCTCGATCGCCACCTCGGCGAAGCCCGCCGGCACCAGCTCGCGCAGCGGCGGCGGGTTCCTGCCGCCGAGGCGCACCAGGCCGCCGGTGTCGCCCTCCTCGCGCTGGCCACGGCCGCGGAAGGACAGCTTGCCGCCCTGGTGCATGCGGGGGTTGAAGTCGGTCGGATCCGGCGGCTCGGGCATCGGCGGCGAGCATATCGAGGCCCGCGCCCCGCACCACGGCGGCGTTGTCGCCGGTCTCAGCGCGGCGCCGCGGACTGCAGGAGCACGTCGGGCAGCGGCGCCAGGCCGCGGGCCCGGCGCCAGACGTTGCTGCGCTCCAGATTGTCGGCGTTCTGCGGCACGCGGCGCAGCCACACCGCCTCGCTGCCTTCGGCGAACACCTGCACCCAGGCCTGCGGTTCCTGCGGCGGCGGCAGATCCCAGTGCTGGCAGTAGATCGTGCAGCCGCGGGCATCGAGCAGCGCGGTCTGGTCCCGGCGGCCGGCGCGGATCGCCAGCCACTCCAGGTAGATCTCGCGCCGGTAGAGGTCGATGCGGCTGTCGATGTGCACCCGGATCGCCGGATGCAGCGCGTGGCTGAGGATGCCGCCGCTGCCGTAGGTGCAGAGCGCGTTGCCCTGCAGTCCCGCCTCGCGCAGGAAGCGCACCGTGGCCAGGTCGAAGCTGCGCCGGACGCTTCGCTGCAGGTAGCCGTCGCCGAACGCGAGCGGCAGCGGCCGTTCCTCCACCTGCAGCGTCGTCCAGCAGAGCAGGCCGAGCCCAGCCGCCAGCATCGCCCGGGCCGGCAGCCGCAGCCTCGTGCCCAGCGCCGGCAGCCGCGGCAGGGCGCCCGCCGCCAGCAGGTCCCGCAGCACCGACAGGCACAGGAGCGCCGCCAGCGCGTGGAACCAGTGGAAGCGCCGGGCCAGCAGGCCGAGGCCGAACAGGGCCAGCAGCAGCAGCAGGCAGGCCGGATCCGGCAGCCGCAGGAGCCGCGGGCGGGCCTTCTGCAGCGCCACCGCCAGCCCGAGGTAGGTGGTGAGCAGCAGCGCCATCACCAGCAGCACGCCGAGCCACGCCGCCACGGTCAGCGCCTCGTTGTGCGGATACCAGAAGTGGAACGCGCCCCACTCGTCCGGCACGTACTGCATGACGTCGGACTTGTCCTGCAGCGCGAACGCCCACAGGTGCAGGCCCTGCGGCGTCAGCAGCGACGCCACGAACGCGAGCCCGACGGCCAGCCAGCGGCGGCCGAGTTCGGCCGGCGTGGCGCGCGGAAACGACACCGCGCCGTGCCGTTGCAGCAGCGGCTTGCACGACTCGCCGGTGGTGTGGGCGAGCAGCAGCACCACGCCCAGCAGACCCACCGAGTGGGCGTTGGTCCAGATCCCCTGCAGCAGCCCCAGCAGCGCGACGTGACGCCAGCCGAACGGCCGCGCGGTCAGCAGCACCCGGCACAGCAGGAGGATCGCCAGGATCGTGACCAGGGTCGGGCGGAGCTGCAGGCGTTCGCTGCCGAGCGCGAGCCACAGCGTGGCGCCGCAGAGACCCCACCAGGGCGAGCCGAGCCCGCGCGCGAACAGGCCGCGCACGAGCCACAGGATCGCCAGGGTGGCGAGCGCCCCGCACAGCCGCAGGAGCGGCAGGCCGCCGAGCCGGTGCAGCACGGCGCAGCCCACCTGGAACAGCCACTCGTGCAGCACCCAGACCTGGTCCTGGGCCGTGTAGCTGAACGGATCGACGGTGGGGAAGGCGCGGCCGGCGGCGAACTCCGCGAGCAGGTGCTGGCCGGTGGCGACGTGCCAGAACACGTCGTTGGTGAAGACCGGCGCGCCGGCGAACGCCATCGCCCACAGGGCGAGCAGCACGAACAGCAGGTCGGGGGTGCGCCGGGGGAACGCCACGTTCCCTCATCGGCGCGGCAAGACCGTCGTCTGCAGCGGGGCCGGGCTCAGGCCGGGGTCGGCGCTGCCCCGAAGGCCTCCTGGTAGTCGGCCATGGCGGCGGCCACCACCTCGCGGGCCCGCTGCCGGCCGTAGGGTGCCTCGATCGGCACCGGCGCGCTGCCCGGCAGCAGCTTGTAGGTCGAGAAGTAGTGGCGCAGGCGTTCGACCATGACCGTCGGCAGCTCGCCGATGTCGCGCACCTGGCCCCAGACGAAGTCGTTGTGCAGCACCGCGACGATCTTGTCGTCGGCCTCGCCGGCATCGAGCATCTGCAGGCCGCCGATGACCACGGCGTTGAGCAGCACCTCGGGGTGGTTGATCGGCCGCTCGCTGATGACGCACACGTCGAGCGGATCGCCGTCGCCCTTGCTGGCGTGCGGCGTCAGCGCGCCGACCCGGCGGCCGCACCAGGTGCGCGGGATGAAGCCGTAGAGCGACGGCGGCTGCGAGCTGGTGCGCTGCGGCCGGTCCACCCGCAGATAGCCGGTCCCCTTGTCGATCTCGTACTTGACGAGGTCGAACGGGGTGATCTCGATGTAGGCGTGGACGACGTCCGGCGGGTTGGGGCCGGCGGCGAGGCCGTGCCAGGGATGCGGACGCCAGTGGTAGAAGGGCTCGGGGAAGGCCATGGCAGGAAGGCGACAGGATCGTCGGCAGGGAAGCCAGCCGGACTGGACCCGCGGCGGTAGAGTCGGCGCCCCGATGCCGGAGCTGCCCGACGTGACGATCTACCGGGAACGGCTGCAGGCCTTCACCGTGGGCAGCGTGCTGCAGGCCGTGCGCGTGCGCTCGCCGTTCCTGGTGCGCTCGGTGGCGCCGCCGCTCTCCGACTGCCAGGGTCGCGTCGTGCGCGAGGTGCGGCGGCTCGGCAAGCGGCTGCTGCTCGGGCTCGACGGCGACCTGTGGCTGGTGCTGCACCTGATGATCGCCGGCCGGCTGCGCTGGAAGCCCGCGGGCAAGGCGCTGACCGATCGCGCCGCGCTGGCGGCCTTCGACTTCGCGGCTGGCACGCTGCTGCTGACCGAGCAGGGCAGCCGGAAGCGGGCGTCGCTGCACGTGGTGCAGGGGGAAGCCGGGCTCGCCGGGTTCGACCGCGGCGGGCTGGAGGTGCTGACGGCAACGCCAGAGGAGTTCCTGGCGGCGCTGCGGCGCGAGAACCGCACGCTGAAGCGCGCGCTCACCGATCCGCGGTTGTTCGCCGGCATCGGCAACGCCTACTCCGACGAGATCCTGCACGCCGCGCGCCTGTCGCCGGTGCTGCTGACCGGGCGGCTCGACGACGAGCAGGCGCTGCGCCTGCACGCGGCGACGATGCGGGTGCTGACCGAATGGACCGAGCGGCTGCGGCAGGAGGTGGGCGAGGGCTTCCCCGACAAGGTCACCGCGTTCCGGCCCGGGATGGCCGTGCACGGCCGTTTCCGGCAGCCGTGCCCCGACTGCGGGGCGCCGGTGCAGCGCATCCGCTACGCCGACAACGAGTGCAACTACTGCGCGAACTGCCAGTGCGGCGGGCGGCTGCTGGCCGACCGCGGCCTGTCGACGCTGATGAAGAAGGACTGGCCGAAGACGCTGGCGGAGTTGGAGGAACTGCGCGGGCGGTGAGCGTGGCCTCAGCCGAACATCTGCAGCCACTCGGCTTCGGACTTCGGCTTGAACACGAAGTTGGTCCTGCGCGTCTCGCCCAGGCTCGCCGAGCTGCGCGGGTCGTAGAGGTGCCCCGGATACAGCACCGTCGAGTCCGGCACCTTGGCCAGCTTCTGGGTCAGCGACAGGTACAGCTGCCGCGGGTCGCCGCCGGGCAGGTCGGTGCGGCCGCAACCCTGCAGGAACAGCGTGTCGCCGGCCACCAGCCGGCCGCCGACCAGGAAGCACTGGCTGCCCGGCGTGTGGCCCGGCGTGTGGATCAGTGTCACCGGCACCGCGCCGACCGACAGCACGTCGCCGGACTCGTGCACCTGCAGGTCGCTGTCCTGGCAGCCGGTCATCCGCTTGACCCACGGCACCTCCGGCTTCTGCACGTGGATCTTCACCGGGCAGCGCTCCAGCAGCTCCTTCACGCCCTCCAGCGAGTGCCCGAACAGGTCGCCGCCGATGTGGTCCGGGTGGTAGTGGGTGGCCAGGGCGCCTTTCACCTTCATCCCGTCGGCGGCCGCCAGATCCACCAGTTCGCCCACGGCGTAGGCCGGATCCACCAGCACGCACTCCCTGGTCGTGCGGTCGCCGATCAGGTAGACGAAGTTGACCATCTGCGCCGCCACCGGGTCGTCGGCGGCGAAGTCACGGCCGGCGAGCAGCTGTCGAAAATACAGACGGTCCTCAAGGTCCTGGGGTGGTTCTGGCCGATCCATGGCATGGCAAGGATGGTGCATCGGCCGATGTCTTGCATGCAGAAAGCGGTCGCGCTCGCGACCCTCCTGGCGGCGTTCGCCGCGTGCGCGCCCGCGCCGGTGCAGCCGGTGCGGCAGGAGGCGAGCCATGGCCTGCACCAGGCGCTGGCCGCGGGCGGCGAGGTGCGGGGCACGGCCCTGCCGCCGGAGTCGGCGTGGAGCAGTCCGCCGCGGCTGGCGGGAGCGGCCATCGCCAGCGACGGCTGGCGGCTGCCCGACGGACCGCTGCCGAAGGCCACCGCCGAGGGCCTGCGCCAGTACGTGGAGCGCGGCGGCCGGCTGCTGCTGCTCGGCTACGCCGCCGGGCTCGCCTTCGAACTGGGCCTGGAGGAACGGCCGCCGGAGCACCTGCAGCCGGTGCGCTGGGGCCTCGATGGCCGGGCGCTGCAGGGCAGGGCTGCGCTCGGCTTCCGCCTGGTGTCGGGCCGCGCCGAGGATCTCACCGCCGGCCTGACGACGCTGGACGACCAGCAGCACCTGTTCCTGCTCAACTGCGGCGAGGGCCGCTCGCGGCAGGGCTGCTGGTGGGACACGCAGCGGCCGGTGCGCGGCGCCGTGCTCGGCCGGCTGGCGGAGGTGCGCGACGGCCGGCTGCACGAGCAGGACGCGGCGGTGATGCTGCGCTGGAGCCTGGGGGCCGGCGAGGTGCTGGCCTGCGGCGTGGTGCCCGATCCGACCGCCGCCGATCCGGCGGTGGCGCAGAACGCGCAGGCGCTGCTGCTGGCGGCGCGGCACTGGCTCGGCGGCGAGGGCCGCGGGCCGGTGGCGCTGTGGTGGCGGGAGACCGCGGCGGAGCCGGCGCCGCCGGTGGCGCTGCCGCCGCTCGGCCGGCGCGAGTTGCCGGCGATGCCGTTGCTGGCGCACTGGGGCTGGCAGGTGGCGGTGTCGGACCTGCGCGGTGGCGACACCGCCTCGCCCGAGCAGATCGTGCAGGACGTGCTGCTGCCGTCGTTCCGCAGCGGCGCCGACCTGCTGGACCTGCAGCTGCCCGATCGCGCCCGCGGCTATCCGCTGGCGTGGTCGCTGGGCGATCCGCTGCGGCGGCCGGATCGGTATCGCGGCGACGCCTTCTGGCCGCAATGGTCGCCGTCGGCGATCGCCGGGCTGTGCCGCGAGGCGCACGCCCGGAGCATGCTGGTGCAGGCGTTCCTGTGGCCCGCGCCGGCGGCCGGCGGTTCGCTGGCCGAAGGGCTGGCGACGGTGCGCTTCCTCGGTCGCGAGCTGTTCGACCGGCGGCGGCTGGGGCAGGGTGCGCTGGACGGCTTCGGGCTGCACGGGCATCCGGGGGATGGCCGCGGCCTGCTGCTGGCGATGGTGCAGGACTACCTGCCCGCGGCCCACGCCTACGTGACCGGCGCGCAGCCGGTGCCGATGGGCGGCGCGCTGCGGGTCCTCGACGCCAGCGACGGCCGGGTCGCCGGGCTCTGCGGCAGCGGGCTCAGCGAACGCTTCCGCCCGGGCTTCCCCGGCGACCTGTATCCGGCCGGGCGGCTCGACTGCCGGGTGCGGCAGGCCGATCCGGTGCGCTGGGAAGGCGCGACGGGCGGCGGCAGCTACGCCGACTGGCTGGTGCTGCAGGCCAACGACTTCGTGCGGGCGCGGATCGGGCAGGGCGCGGCGTTGTGGTGGCAGTGCCACGACCCGCAGCTGTTGGGGCCGGACAACGAGGCCTACGTGCACGGCATCGGACTCGATCCGGTGCGCGCGGCGGTGGCGGGGCGGCACCTGGCGGCGGGCCAGGGCGGCTGGCGCGACATCCAGCGCGGCTTCGTCGAAGGCGCGCAGACGGGCTTCGGCGCCGAGCTGCCGCAGCCGAGCCAGGGGCCGTTCCTGCAGAACAACTGGATCAAGCTGTCGGGCAGCGGCGGCGCCCTGCAGTTCGATCCGCAGGGGCTGGCGCGCTTCCGCCGCGACGAGGCGGTGCTGCTGTCGCCGGAGTTCCTGCGCACGCGGCTCACCGGCGGCCGGCCGGTGGGCGACGAGATGCGGCTGGAACGGGTCGACCTGCTGGCCGCCGGCGCGCGGCCCGAGGGCGGCTACCAGCGCGTGGCGGTGGTGGGGTTGCGGGCCGAGGGCGACCGGCGGCCGCCGGCGGTGCTGGGCCGCGCGCAGGCGCCGCGCTGGCCCGAGCGGGCGGTCTTCGACCTGCATCTGTCGGGCGGCATCTACGAGCTGGACCTCGGGCTGCGGGCGATCCAGGGCCGCTGCGTGGTGGAGCTGTCCCTGGATGGCGAGGTGCTGCAGGTGATCGGCTGCGCCGACGACCGGCCGGCGCAGCGGCTGCGGGTCGGCCTGCACCTGGCGCGGCCCGGCGGCCGGACCTTGGGGCTGGAGATCGTCGATGGCCAGGCGGTGGCGCTGGACGTGCTGCGCCTGGACCGCGTGCAGGACTGCGCCGCCGAGACCGCGGTGGGCGTGCCGGCGGGGCACTTCGCCAGCCTGCGGGAGACGGCGGCGTCGAGCTACCACGCCGAGGCGGCGGAGATCCGCACGCTGGCGGATCTGCCGGGCTTCCTGTGGCGCGCCGAGTGCCAGCGGGTGGTGCGCAACCTGCGGATGGAGCGGAGCGTGAAGCTGCCGCGGCATCGGCGGCTGGGCGCGCTGGCGGACGGCGACAGCGAGCGCTCCCTGCGCGGGCCGTTCGTGCTGCAGGGCGACGGCGTGCCGGATCTGGCGGTGGTGCCGCTGCAGCTCGGCCGCTACGACCACTTCGCGCTGCGCGACGGCGAGCTCGTGTTCAGCGCGCTGCCGGAGGGCTCGGCGGTGACGTCGGTGGGCTTCCTGCTGCTCACCGAGGGCAGCACCGATCTGGCGGCGGTGCGGCGGGTGTTCGCGGCGCTGGAGAGTCCGACCGAACTGGATCTGTCCGCCGGCGAGGCAACGCTCACCTCGGACCTGCCGATCGCCTGGACGCGGCTGCTGAAGGTGCAGCAGGGCTGGCGCACGCCGTACCTGGTGCGCGAGCAGGGCTGGTGGCTGTGGCGCGGCGCCCAGCCGGCCAGGGACGGCGGCGACTGGCTGCGCGTCTGTCACCTGCCCGGCGACGCGGTGCAGGTGCTGTGCGGGCCGCAGGTGCTCGACGGCACGCGGCCCGGGCCGGGTTCGGTGCGCCTGCTGGCCCTGAAGGACCGCGAGCCAGGCGCGGTGACCGTGCGCGTGCTGCAGCAGAGCCCGCTGGTGCCGCAGCCGTCGGTGGTGATGGGCCAGGACTTCGACGCGGTGACCGTGGACGGCCGGCCGTGGCAGGCGTTCGACGGCCGCACGGTGCTGCTGCCGGCCACGCCGGGGACCTACCGGGTGGTGACGACGCGGCACGCCGGCGAACGCGAGCCGCGGCTGCTGCAGGCCTCGGCGCCGATCGAGCGGTGCAGCTACGACCCCGGCAGCCGGGAGCTGACGTTCCTCTGCCGCGGCCGCGCCGATCGTCCCGCCGAACTGGCGCAGAGCGCGATCGTGGTGGGCGGCGAGGTGGCCTGGGTCGAGGGCGGCGAGATCGTCGAGGACGCGCACCTGCGCTTCCGCGATCGCGAGCAGGCGGCGGCGGCGCGCGCCGGCGGCACGCTGCTGCGGTTCTGGCCGGGGGTGGTGAAGGTGCGCTTCGGCCCGCCCGCGGCAGCACCGGGAGGCGGCCGGTGAGGCCCTGGGCCCGCGGTGCGGTGCCGGTGGTGTTGACCGCCGCCGGGCTGGTGCTGCTGGCGGTGCCCTGGCTGCCGGGGGCCAGGCCGCCACAGCCGGCGCCGTGGCCGCCGGTGCTCGCCGCCGGCGCCGACGAGGTGGAGGCGACCTTGCGGCTGCTGGAGGCGCTGGATCGGGCCTGCTCGGGGGGCGACCTGCCGGCGGTGCAGCGGCTCACCACCCGCGACTACCTCGGCTCGCTGCTGGAGAAGCTGCGCATGCTCGGCCACCGCGCCGACGGGCCCGGGCTGCGGGCGATCAGCGCCGGCGTCGACGCCGGGCTCGCCGCCGAACTGCGCCACCGCGAGAGCCTCGGCGGCCGCTGCGGCGGCAGCCGCGCCGTGCTGTTCTGGCGGCTCGAGGAGGCGTCGGCCGACGCCGGCTACGCCGTGCGGCG
>CAZMGG010000035.1:0-10741 GCA_964565715.1 uncultured candidatus Brocadiaceae bacterium
CGGCCCAGGTCATCGGCATGCACTTCATGAATCCGGTGCCGCTGATGAAGCTGGTCGAGGTGATCCGCGGCCAGGACACCAGCGACGCCACCACCGATCGCGTGCTGGCGTGGTCGCAGGCGCTGGGCAAGACGCCGGTGCCGGCCAACGACTACCCGGGCTTCGTCGCCAACCGCATCCTGATGCCGATGATCAACGAGGCGGCGTTCGCCCTGATGGAGGGCGTCGCCACCCGCGAGGCGATCGACGAGATCATGAAGCTCGGCATGAACCACCCGATGGGCCCGCTGACGCTCGCCGACTTCATCGGCCTCGACGTCTGCGTGTCGATCCTCGACGTGCTCAAGGACGGGCTCGGCGACGACAAGTACCGGGCCTGCCCGCTGCTGCGCCGGCTGGTGGCCGCCGGGCACCTGGGCCGCAAGACCGGCAAGGGCTTCTACGACTACACCAAGAAGTGACGCGATGACCCGCACCGCCAACGAGCCGACGCCCCAGGTCGTCGACTTCGAACTCTCCGCCGAACTGCTGGCGTTCCGCGACAAGGTGCGGGCCTATGCCAGCGAACACTTGGCCGGCAAGGCCGCCGCCTGGGACGCCGAGGTGCGCTTCCCGCGGGAGGCGGTCGACGCCGCGGCGAAGCTGGGCCTGCTCAACGTGACGGTGCCGAAGGCCTACGGCGGCAGCGAGATCGGCAATCTGGCCAGCTGCGTCATGCTGGAGGAGATCAACGCGGTCTGCCCGAGCACCGGCGTCAGCATCTCGGTGCACAACTCGCTGGTGAACTCGCTGATCGCGAAGTGGGCCAGCGACGCGCAGAAGAGACGCTACTTCCCGAAGCTGGTCACCGGCGAGTGGCTCGGCGCCTACTGCCTGTCCGAGGCGTTCTCCGGCTCCGACGCCGCGGCCCTGCGCTGCGAGGCGCGCCGCGACGGCGACCACTTCGTGGTGAACGGCGCCAAGCTGTGGATCACCACCGGCAGCGAGGCGCAGCTCTTCCTGGTGTTCGTGCGCACCGGCAGCGACCGGGTGAAGGGCATCTCGGCCCTGCTGGTCGAGAAGGCCTGGCCCGGCGTCAGCGTCGGCAAGAAGGAGCGCAAGCTCGGCATCCGCGCCAGCCCGACCACCGAGATCGTGCTCGAGAACGTCCGGGTGCCCGTCGCCAACCTGGTGGGCGAGGAGGGCGAGGGCTTCACCATCGCCCTCGACACGCTGGACGGCGGCCGGCTCGGCATCGCCTCGCAGTCGCTCGGCATCGCCCGGGCCAGCGTCGACCTGATCCGCGACCACCTGGCGGCGCAGGTCGACGGCAAGGGCCGGCCGAACAGCCGGCAGGACGACCAGTGGACCCTGGCCGACCTCGCCGCCGAACTGGATGCCTACCGCCTGCTGACCTGGCGGGCGGCGATCCTGCGCGACCGCCACGTGCGATGTAGCACCGAGGCGGCGATGGCCAAGCTGTGCGCGTCGCGGCTGGCCAATCGGGCCGCCCGGGCCGCCGTGTCGATCCTGGGCCACCATGGCGCCAGCGGCGCCAGCGCCGCCGAACGGCTGCTGCGCGACGCCCGCATCACCGAGATCTACGAGGGCGCCACCGACATCCAGCGGCTGGTGGTGGCGCGCGGAGTGATGGCGCCGTGAGTGCCGTTCCGCCGGGCCCGCCGCCGCCGCCCGCGCCGGCCGGCCGCCCCCAGCCGCAGCTGCCGCAGTATGCGCCGCCGCCGCGCGAGCGCTCGGTGGCGTTCTTCGTCGCCATCTTCCTCGGCTTGCTGCTGATGGTGTCGGCGGCGGCCAACGTCGTGCTCTTCGTCTTCAGCATCGGCGGCCTCGCCGCGTCCGGACTGGGCGGCGGCGCCGGACTCGAGGAGGCGGGCTACCAGGTGACCGCGGTGGGCGGCGACCCGAAGGCGTCCGCCAAGGTGCTGCGGATCCCGATCCACGGCGCGATCGCCGAGGAGGCGTCACCCCTGCTGGGCGCCGAGGGCGGCTCGGTCAGCTTCGTGCGCCGGGCCCTGAAGGCGGCCGGGCGCGACAAGTCCATCCGCGGCATCGTCCTGGACATCGATTCGCCCGGCGGCGGCGTCACCGCCTCGGACGAGATCTACCAGCTGGTGCAGGAGTTCCGCCGCGACCATCCCGAGGTGAAGGTGGTGGCCCTGTTTGGCGACATCGCCGCCAGCGGCGGCTACTACGTCGCCGCCGCCGCCGAGCGCATCATCGGTCGCCGCACCACGATCACCGGCAGCATCGGTGTGATCATGAGCGGCTACAACTTCGCCGAGGCGGCGAAGGAACTGGGCATCGCCGAGGTGGTGATCAAGTCCCCCGACACGCCCTACAAGGACATCCTGTCGCCGATGCGGCCGATGACCGAGACCGAGCGGGCGATCCTGACCAGCATCGTGCAGGAGATGTACGAGCAGTTCGTCACGGTGGTCGACGATGGCCGGCCGGACCTCGACCGCGACCAGGTGCGGGCGCTGGCCAACGGCCAGATCTACAGCGCCAACCAGGCCCTGCAGAACGGGCTGGTGGACGAGTTGGGCGGCGAGGACGCCGCCCTGGCGTGGCTGCGCACCGCCACCGGCCGCGAGGCCCTCGAGGTGGTCGAGTTCCGCCGGCTGCCCAACCTGCGCGACATCCTGTTCGGCGCGCGCTCGCCCGCACCGCCCTCGGCGGCGGAACTGGCCGCCCGCATGCTCGGCTCCGCCACCGGGCCGCGCTTCCTCTACTACTGGCAGGGCGCGCGCTAGCCCCCGACCCGATCCATCCGATGCACAATCTCGAACTGAGCGAAGAACAGGCGCTGATCCAGGACACGGTGAAGAAGCTGGTCCAGGACAGCGTGGCGCCCCACGCCCTGGAACGGGACGAGCACCGCACCTTCGACGGTGACGGCCTCGCGGCCATGGCGGAACTCGGCCTGCTCGGTCTGCCGGTGGCGGAAGCCCGCGGCGGCGCCGGGATGGGCATGGTCGCCTTCGCCGTGGCGGTCGAGGAACTGGCCCGCGAGAGCGGATCGCTGGCCCGCCTGCTGGTGACCCACGCGGGCCAGTGCGGCCTCGCCCTGCAGGACCTCGACGCGGCGGCGGCGGACCTGGCGGCGATCGCCGGCGGCGAGCAACCGGCCGCGTTCGTCGGGCCCGAGCACGGCGTGCAGATGGCCGGCGGCAAGCTCTCCGGCAAGGCCGAGCTGGTCACCGGCGCCGGCGAGGCGGCCCTGCTGATCGTCGCCGCCACCCAGGACGGCCAGCCCTGCTTGTGCGCGGTGGACGCCAAGGCCTGCCAGCGCACGGCGCTGCGCAGCCTGGGCTTCGCCGCCGCCGCGCCGGCGCGACTGGAGTTCGCCGGTGTGGCGGCCCGCCTGCTGGCCACCGGCCAGCCGGCCGGCGCCGCGATCGCCGCGGCCCAGACCGCCGCCTGGATCGGCGGCGCAGCCCTGGCGGTGGGCATGGCGGCGGCCTCGGTCGTCCTGGCGCACAAGCACGCCGCCCAGCGCATCGCCTTCGGCAAGCCGCTCTCCCGGCAGCAGGCCGTGCAGACGAAGCTGGTGGAGGGACGCCGCGCCACCGACGCGGCGCGGCACCTGGTCTACCACGCCGCCCGGCTGTGGGAGGCCGGCCAGGCCGCCGAGGCGCGGCAGGCCGCCATCGCCGCCCGCCTCGCCGCCGTCGAAGCCGCCGTGCTGGCCAGCGACGAGGGCATCCAGATCCATGGTGGCTTCGGCTACACCGTCGAGTACCACGTCGAGCGGCACTACCGCGACGCCAAGACGCTGGACGTCCTCGACGGCGGCGGCGGCGCGCTGCGCGAGGAACTGGCCCGGGTCCAGTTCGCCGACTGACCGGCTCCGGGTCCGGCTACCGCGCGGCCTTCATGCGGGCGCGCCGTTCGGCCTGTCGCCACAGGTGCCGATCGGTCACCGGCCGCAGGTGGCGGCGGCGGGCGCGGAGGTAGCCGCGCAGGAACGCGGCACGGACCGGGGCGCCGCCGGGCTCGCCGCTGGCTCGCCAGGCCGCCAGCACGCGACCGATGTCGTGGCCCTGGCCCCGGCGGTCGCTCGGGCGGCTCTCCCGCAGGCCGTCCAGATCCACCACGCGCAGTTCGCCGTCGGCCGGGTCGCGCACCAGGTTCTCGAACTTGAGGTCGCGATGGCGGAGACCATGGGCGTGCAGCGCGCCGAGCAGTGAACCGAGCTGCGCCGCCGCGGTGCGCTGCTCGGCGGGTGACAACGCGCCGGCGGTCAGCTCGGCCAGCAGGTCCTGGCGACCGACGGCGCGGCTGAACACGAGGCCGGTGCCACGGTGCAGGCGCAGCGCCACCGGCGCGGCGCAGGGGGCGCCGGCGAACTGGCACAGGTAGGCGGCGCGGAACAGCCGGCGCGCCGCCGCCGCCTCCCGTTGCTTCACCGCCAGCGGCGGCAGCAGCCAGACCGCGCCGCGCCGGCCGCTCTTGTGCGGCGCCGGCGGAGCTTCGGCGAACGCCCGGCAGGCGGCGTGCAGGCCTTCGTCCGCCGTCGCATCCCCGCTGCGGCACAGGAACCAGCGCGGCTCGCCGCGCCGCCGCGGGACGACCTCGGTGTGGCGGCACGGCCGCCCGGCCCGCCGGCCGAACGCCGCCAGCGCCCGCCAGCGCAGGTGCCGGCTGGCCTGCTGGAGCAGCGGCGCCAGCTGCTCGGCCTCGAGGCCTGGGGCGGCGGCGAGGTAGGCGGCGACGATCGGCCGGGCGGCGCGATCGCAGGCTCCGCCGGGCAGGTCGAGGCAGAAGAACGCCAGCGCCCGCGCCCGTTCGTCCAGTTCGACCAGGCCCCGGTTGCGGAGCGAGGTCACGTCGAGCAGCCACGGTGCGCCGGTTCCGTCCAGCACCAGGTTGCCGGGGTGCAGGTCCGGCGCCAGCAGCCCGTGGTCGTGCAGGTGCCGCAGCAGCGTGCCCGCCCGGGCGAGCACCTGGGGGCCGGCGTCGAACGCGAACGGCCGCGCGCCGGGCACCGTGCGCGTCACCAGGAAGCTCGACGCGCCGAGGCTGCCGGGGCAGTCGCCGGCGGCCAGTGGTTCCACCGCCGGCAGGCCGAGGTCGCGCAGCAGCAGCAGGTGGGCGAACTCACGCTGGCCGCGCGGTCCGCGCGCCGCATCACGGGCCCGGTCCGACAGCCGGCCGGCCCGGAAGTGCTTGGTGTGCACGTGCAGCTTGGCGCCGGGGCCGCCGACCTCGCCGCGGAGCACGGTCCGCACGGTGGACTCCTTCACCAGGCGCAGACCGCAGCCGGTCTGCCATTCCCCCGGGTCGCGGGCCAGGAGATCCGCCAGGGCCGGGCCGGCCGCCGGCGCCCGCAGGCCTCGCAGGGCCGCGGTGCGGAACGGCTCCGGCGGAGCATGGTTGCTCCCGGGGTGCACTTGGGGAAGCATGAGCGGCCGATGTGGAAGCTGCACCGATACTACCTGAAGGAGCTGGCGGTCAACGCCAGCATCGCCTTCGCGGTGCTGTTCGCGATCGTGCTCATCTCGCTGGTCGCGCGCGGCATCCAGCGCGCCGAGGGCGGCGGCCTGCTCGACGCGGCGCTGATCACCCTGTTCTGGGCGATGGATGCGTTCCCGCACCTGCTGACCATCAGCTTCCTGCTGGCCACGGTGCTGACCTTCTCGCGGGCGGCACAGGACCGTGAGCTGACCGCGATCCGGTCCGCCGGCATCTCGCCGCGGGTGCCGATGGTGTCGGCGCTGATGGTCGGCGTGGCACTGTCGATCGTCGGCTCGCTGTGCATGCACTACGTGCTGCCGGAGGTGCACTTCCGCAAGTACCGCATCGTCGCCGAGGCGGTGCGGAACGTGTTCCTGAGCCTCAACCTGGGCAACGACCGCATCCCGATCCTCGACACCGGCATCGTGCTGACGTTCGAGCGCCGTGATGCCGAGGGCGCCTTCCTCGACTGCACGATCTACCTGGGCGGCGAGAAGGCCGAGCGGGTGATGGGTTTGGGGCGGACGTCGCCGATCCTGCGCGTGGAACGGGTCTGGATGCCGCAGCCCGACGAGCGCAGCGAGTCGCTGTTCGTCCACCTGGACGGCGTGCGGGATCCGGTGGAGGGAACGCGGATCAACTCGATCCTGGAACTGCCGCTGCGGGCGCTGTCGGAGGGCGGCCGCCGCAACGAGCGGGACGAGGACCTGGCCAGCGACCAGCTGCTGTCGGAGGTGATGCGCGGCGTGCACGACCAGCCCACGGCGGCCCTCTACACCCTGCACCGGCGCTCGTGCTTCGCCCTGATGCCGGCGCTGCTGGCGCCGATCGGCTTCTGCATCGCGCTGCTGGCGCACTACCGCGGCCGCATGCTGGCCCTGCTCTGCTCGGTCGTGCCGCTGGTGCTGTTCTACACCGGTGACGTGCTCGGGGCGAAGCTGCTGCGGGCCACCGACTGGTCGCCGAGCGGCTGGCTGCCGGCGGCCCTGCTGCTGGCGGCGGGTGTGCCCTTCTGCTGGAGGACGCTGCGGCTGTGATGGGACGCCTCGACCGTTACGTCGGCCGCATCTTCGTCGGGGCCTGGTGCGCCAGCCTCGTGTTCCTGCTGCTGATCAGCGTGCTGGTGGACCTGCTCAACGGGCTCGGCGGCTACATCGACAAGGCCGACAAGGCCGGGCTCGGCACCCTCGGGCTGCTGTGGCAGCTGTTGGTGTACTACCTGCAGCTCATCCCGTTCTTCTTCGTGACCGTGGCGCCGTTCGTGACGGTCATCGCCGGCATGTTCGCCATGGCCCGCCTGATGGCCAGTCACGAACTGCACCCGATGCTGTTCGCCGGCCGGAGCATGGCGCGCGTGTTGCGGCCGATGCTGGTGGCGGCCGCCGCGTCGGGTGCGCTGATGGCGGGCTGCTGGCAGTGGGTGCTGCCGGCGATGGGCGAGGCCCTGGCCCGCAGCCAGAGCACGCTGCAGGGGGCCGAGGCCACCCTGGAGGGCGTCGTGATGGAGCCGAAGGACGGCGCCGTCCGGCGGCTGCACGTGCGGACCTACTACCCGGACACCCGGCGGATGGTGGACGTGAGCATGCTGATCGAGGGCTCCGGAACGGGCGACGCGGCCCTGGTCCGGGCACCGGAGGCGCGCTGGGACGAACGGGTGGGCGACTGGCGGCTCACCGACGGCCTCGTGCGGCGCGGGCAGAGCAGCGTCTCGGCGCGGGAGTGGCTGCAGGAACCGGCGCTGACGCCGGAGGCGGTGCGCCAGCAGGGCCGTTCGGACCTGGAGCCGGAGGTGCTTGGTTACGACGAACTGCTGGAGGTGATGCGGCTGCGGCCGCAGCGCGCCGACGTGCGCATGGCCTGGCACCGCCACATCACCTATCCGCTGGCCAACCTCGTGCTGCTGATGCTGGCGCTGCCCTTCACGATCCACTTCGAGCGGCGTAGCCGCATCGAACGGGTGCTGGGCGCGATCCTCATCTGCGGCGCCTATCTGCTCACCGACCTGACCTGCCAGAGCCTGGGCCTGCGCGGCTACGTGCAGCCGGTGGTGGCGGCCTGGGCGCCGACGATCCTGTTCGGCTCGCTGGGCGTGGTGCTGTTCGGTTCCCTGAAGACCTGAACGGAGCAAGCGTGACGGAACCGAAGCGCATCCCCGGTTGGCTCCTGCTGCTGGCGGTGGCCGCGTTCCTCGGGCTGTTCGCCTGGGTGCTGGTCCGGAGCCTCGGGCCGTAGCGGCGACAGGACGCGGGCGCGGGCGGCTACCATGCCGGCATGGTGCAACGTCCCCCTGTCGGCGCCTGCCTCGCGGTCCTGCTGGCCACGGCGCCCCTCTCCGCCCAGAAGCTCACCGATGCGCGCACCTTCGTGCCGCGGGATCACGCCTGCGAGATCGCGGTCGACTTCGTGGCGCTCCGCCAGGCCGGCCTCTGGGAGCACCTCGAGCGCTCGCTGCTCGTCAAGGCGATGGACATGATGCAGGCCCAGCTCGGCGTGCGCGTCAGCGACCTGGATCGCCTGCGGGCCTTCCCGGAGACCCGCGACTCCGCGGAGCGGGAGCCGGGCCAGCGCAACGGCGGCCTGGTGATCTTCGAGGGCAACGACAACGTCGGTCTGCCGGCGTCGAGCGAGAGCAATCCGCTCAAGGCCGACCGGATCGGCGAGACCGAGATCCTGGTGGAGGACTACGCCTGGGCCGCCGAGGACCCGGACATCTACCTCAGCCCGCGGCCGGGGCTGCTGGTCTACTCCACCATGCATCTGGTGCGGCCACTGGTGGAGGGCAAGGTGCCGCCCGGCGTGCCGTCGCCCGACTTCCTGGCGCTGACGGCGTCGCCAGGCGGCCTCGCCCATGTGGTCATCCGGTTCTCGCCGAAGATGCTGGCCGACATGCCGGAGGCCATGCAGGGCATGAACCCGACGGCGGACGCCGATCCGGTGCATTTCCTGGCCATGCGACTGCGCCAGGAGAAGGCGCCGGACGCCGACGAGCCGACGTTCGCCCTGGAGCTGACGCTGCGCTACGCCACCGGCACCGCGGCGGTGGAGCCGGCGGAGAAGTGGCTGCGCGACAGCCTGGACGAACTCGGCAAGCACCCGCAGATGGGTGCGTTGAAGCGCTACTGGCGCAAGGTGGCGATCAACCGGGATGGGCAGGACCTGAAGGCGCGGCTCGAACTCGGCAAGGCGCGTCAGGCCGCCGCCGACATCGCCAACCTGCTGGCGCCGATGATGATGTTCGGCATGACCGCGGAGGCGCAGCCGGCCGCGGTGGCCGTGCCGGTGGAGGCGGTCGAGGTCGAGGAGCCGCCGCCGCCGGTCAAGGACCCGCCGAAGCCGGCGACGGAGAAGCCGAAGGGCGAGGGCTCGGGCAAGGGCGGCGGACTCTGAGCCAGACGGCGGCGCCGGCCGCCGCCGCCAGCGTCCAGGCCAGCGGCCGGAACGGCAGCAGGTAGCGGGGATCGGGCAGGAACAGGGCGTAGAGCGCTGTCGACAGCAGCAGCACGAGGCCGGCGCACCGCAGCAGGGGCGGGGCGCGCCGGCGCAGGCCGGCCGCGACCGCCGCACCGAGTGCGAGCACCGCCATCGGCCAGTGCAGCCAGCGCATGAGCCAGCGCAGCGCCGCGCACACCGGCTGTTCCTCGAACAGCGAGTTGCGCACCTGGTAGACGTAGACGTCGCCGGCGCCCTGCACGATCGGCCAGTCCCACAGCCACAGCGGCTTGTGCAGCAGGTACCACGCCAGGTGGGTGCCGGGCCGTTGCCCGAAGCGGTCGGTGAACACCGCGCGGAAGCGCTGCCACGACTCGCCCATGGCCGGCTGTTCGGGATCCTCACGATAGGGATAGCCGCGGTACTCCTCGGTGGCGAAGAACAGGTCGGGGTAGCTGCCGTGGCTCAGGCTCGCCAGCACGCGATCGCCGCCGGTGCGGGCGAGGTCCTGGCCCGCGTTGCGCAGGCCCCACGCCACGACCGGCAGCAGCGCACCCGCCAGCAGCAGCCCAGCGCGCCGCCAGCCCAGCGTCCGCAGCGTGGCCAGGGCCACCACCGGCAGCAGCGCGGTGAGGCTCTCGTTGACCAGCGCGGCGATCCCGAGCGCGACGCCGGCGGCCAGCGCCGGGCCGCGGCGATCGGGGCGACGCAGGCAGCGCGCCAGCAGTACGAAGGCAAGGGTCAGCGCGAACCCGGCCACGGTCTCGGTCAGCACGTAGCCGCAGCCGACCACCAGGTGTGGACTGAACGCCACGCCGGCGGCGGCGACCATGGCGGCGGCGAACGGCAGCACCGTGCGCGCCAGCACGAGGGTCAGCAGCACCGTGGCGGTGCCCAGTGCCACCTGCAGGGCCCGCACCCAGGCCTGCCAGCGGTCACCGCCCAGCGCCTGGCAGGCCGCCAGCACCACCGGATAGCCCGGCGAGCGGAACGAGTCGGGCCGCGGCGACGGTGTGGCCTCCAGGGAGAAGGTGCCGTGCGACAGCAGGTTCGCGGCGTACTGCGCGTACTGCCCGGCGTCGGCACGCAGCGGCTCGACGACGCTGCTGGTGGCGACGAAGCCCCAGCGCAGCAGCAGCGCCACCGCCAGCAGCACCGCCACCACGACGATCCGTTCGGCCCGGCCCATCGCCCCTGTTTCGGCGATCGCACCGCCGCGGCCTGAAGATCCTCACTGGGTCTACCGGGCCCGCCACTTCGCCAGGAGCTGCAGGGCCTGCAGCGGCGTCAGCGCGTCGACGTCCAGCCCGTCGAGTTCCTCGAGCACCGGGTCCTTCGGCGGCGAGAACAGTTCCTTCTGCCGCGGTCCCGGCCGCGCCCGGGCCTTCTCCGCCACCAGCGCCTCCCGCACCGTCGAGCCCTCGTCCTCCAGCCGGCGCAGCATGGCCTTGGCCCGTTCGATCACCGCCTTCGGGATGCCTGCCAGCCGCGCCACGTGCAGGCCGTAGCTGCGGTCGGTGCCGCCTTCCTCGATGCGATGCAGGAACACCACCTCGTCGCCCCACTCGCGTACCGCCACGCGCTGGTTGACGTAGCCCTTCTCCGCCGACGCCAGGTCCACCATCTGGTGGTAGTGGGTGGCGAACAGGGCACGGCAGCCCACCCGGTCGTGCAGGTCCTCGGCGATCGACCAGGCCAGCGCCAGGCCGTCGTAGGTGCTGGTGCCGCGGCCGACCTCGTCGAGGATGACCAGCGACCGCGGCGTGGCGATGTTGAGGATGTTGTCGGTCTCGGTCATCTCGACCATGAAGGTCGAACAGCCGCGGCTGAAGACGACGCTGGCGCCGACCCGGGT
>CAZMGG010000035.1:10751-45491 GCA_964565715.1 uncultured candidatus Brocadiaceae bacterium
GACCGGTGAGCAGCACCAGCGCCCGCTGCGGCGGCTCCAGGTCGGTGTCGTTGGGCACGAACGTGCCGGCGGCGTGCGTGGCCTCCAGCACCGGGTGCCGGCCATCGACGATGCGCAGCGCGCGGGAGTCGTCGACCACGGGCCGGCAGTAACGGCGGTCCCGGGCCAGCTCGGCGAAGCCCGCCAGCACGTCCAGCTCGGCCACCAGGGCCGCGGTGGCCTGCAGCGCCGCCACCGCCCCGGCGACGCGTTCGCGCAGCGCGGTGAACTGCTCGTACTCGAGGGCCTTGGCGTTATCCTCGGCCTTCAGCACTTTCGACTCGAATGTGCGCAGCTGGTCGGTGACGTATCGCTCGGCGTTCTTGGTGGTCTGCTTGCGCACGAAGTCGGGCGGCAGCGGCACGTCCTTGTGCGCCTGGGTGACCTCGATGTAGTAGCCGAACACCTTGTTGAAGCCGACCTTCAGGCTGCCGATGCCGGTCAGCTCGCAGAGCTGCTGCTGGTAGCGCGCCAGCCAGTCGGCGCTGTCGCGGGCCAGCGTGCGCAGCTCGTCCAGTTCGGCGTGGCAGCCCTCGCGGATCAGGCCGCCGTCCTTGAGCGGCAGCGGCGGCTCGTCGACCAGGGTCCTGCCGATGTCGGCGGCCAGCTCCGGCAGGGGATCGAGGGTCGCGGCGATGCGGCCGAGCGCCGGCGAACGGCAGCCGGCGAGCTGCGCGCGCACCGCCGGCAGCCGTTCCAGGCTGAGGCGCAGGCCGACCAGGTCGCGGGCGCTGGCCCGGCCGGTGGCGGCGCGCGTCGCCAGCCGTTCCAGGTCGAGCACCTCGGCGAGCTGGTCGCGGATCGCCGCCAGCACCGCCGGCTGGTCGAGCAGTTCCTGCACCGCGTCGTGGCGGTCCTGGATCGGCGTCACCTCGGTGAGCGGCGCCAGCACCCAGCCGCGCAGCAGGCGTGCGCCCATCGGCGTGCGGGTGCGGTCGAGCACCCACAGGAGCGGCCGGCCGTCGGACTCAGCCCGCAGCGTCGTCACCAGCTCCAGGCTCTGCCGGGTGGCGCGGTCGACGTGCATGAAGCGGCCGGGCTGGAACGGCTCGATGGCGCGGATGTGCGGCAGCGCCTGCAGCTGGGTCTCCTGGAGGTAGGCGATCAAGGCGCCGGCGGCACCGATGCCGAGCGGCAGCGCATCGATGCCGAAGCCCTCCAGCGTGCCGACGCGGAAGAACGCCAGCAGCGTCCGGTTGGCGGTGTCGCGGCCGAAGTCGTAGCCGGCGCGCCACGTCAGCGGTACGTCGTTGCCGGCGAGCCACGGCCGGGCCTCGCCGCGCAGGTCCTCGTCGAGCAGCAGTTCGGCGGTCTCGATCCGCAGCAGCTCGTCGCCGAGCTGGCTGGCCGGCAGTTCCTGCACCCGGAACGCGCCGGTGGACAGCTCCACCCACGCCAGCCCGGCGCGGTCGCCGCGCAGGCACGCCGCCGCCAGGTGGTTGGGGCGGGTGCCGTCCAGCAGGTTGTCCTCGGTGAGGGTGCCCGGCGTCACCACGCGCACGACCTGCCGGTCGACCAGGCCCTTCACCTCCTTCGGGTCCTGCATCTGCTCGCAGATGGCGACCTTGTGGCCCTGCTGCACCAGCCGCTTCAGGTAGCCGTCAACGGCGCGCACCGGCACGCCGGCCATCGGGATGGCGCCCTCGCCCTTGCTGCGCGAGGTCAGCGTGATGCCGAGCGCCCGGCTGGCGGTCCGGGCGTCGTCGAAGAACAGCTCGTAGAAGTCGCCCATCCGGAAGAACAGCAGCGCGTCCGGATGCTGCTTCTTGGCGGCGACGAACTGGGCCATGGCCGGCGTGCTGGCCTGGGCCGAGGCCAGCAACTCGGCGGGCAGCGGCTGCGGGTCGGTCATGCGCGGCCGCCCCGGCTGCGCTCCCGCGGCGCCGCATCCAGCAGCACGCGCGCCTCCTCGACCAGGATCGCCGCGGCGTCCTCGGCCTCATCGTGGGTGGTGGTGCCGCAGAACGACAGGCGCAGCACCTCGCGCTGCTGCCGCTGGTCCATGCCGATGGCGGCCAGCACGTGGTTGCCGTGGGCGGGACCGCTGCCGTGGCACGCAGCCCCGGTGGAGAAGGCGAGGCCACGGGCATCGCAGCGCTCCTGCAGCGTGCCCGCGACGACGCCCGGGATGCGCAAGGACAGGATGTGGGGCAGACGGCGTTGCGGATGGCCGAGGCGCTCGGCCTCGGGGAACGCATCCCGCACGATCGCCGCCACCAGGGTGGCCAGGTCGGCGGTGTGGGTGGCGGTCAGTTGCTGATGGGTGAGCGCGGTCTCGGCGGCGAGCATCAGGCCGACCGCGCCGGCGACGTTCTCGGTGCCGCCGCGCAGGCCGTCCTCCTGGCCGCCGCCGATCATCAACGGTTCGACGCGGGCGGTGCTGCTCAGCGCCAGCAGGCCCACGCCGCGGGGGCCGTGCAGCTTGTGCGCCGACACCGCCACCGAGTCGACGCCGGCGTCGTCGAGATCGAACGGGATCTTGCCGTAGCTCTGCACCAGATCGACGTGGACGTGGGCCTCGGGGGCCACGCGGTGCACCAGCGACGCCAGCTCGGCCACCTCGCACAGGGTGCCGAGTTCGTTGTGGCCGTGCAGCAGGGCGACCGCCCGCACGTCGGGCCCGAGATGGTCGAACAGCGTCTCCGGGTGGATGTCGCCGTCGCGGGTGGTGGGCACCAGGGTCACGTGATGCCGGAAGCGGCCGAGCAGCTCGGCGCAGCGCAGGACCGCCGGATGGTCGGCGGCGCCGACCAGCACGCGGCCCGGCGGTCGGGCGGCCGCGGCGCCGACCAGGCCGAGCAGGTCGGCCTCGGTGCCGCCCGACGTGAACACCACCTGGGCGGCGCCGAGCGTGCCGCGCAGGAACTCCCGGGCGTCGTCGAGCAGCCGGCGGGCGGGCGGCCCGAAGCCATGGGGTGACGAGGGGTTGCCGAAGGTGTCGCGCTGGACCCGGGCCATCGCGTCGACCACCGCGGGCAGCGGACGGGTCGTGGCGGCGTTGTCGAGGTAGATCCGGGCGGCGTCGGGCATCGCCCGGATTATGTCACCGCTCCAGTTTGAAGCGCTTCAGCTTCTCGTAGAGGGTCGAGGTGGCGATCCCGAGCACCTGCGAGGCGCGGGAACGGTTGCCTGCCACGCGGGCCAGGACCGTGCGGATGTGCAGCCGTTCGACGTCTTCCAGGGTCGGCAGGGTCCGCGGATCGGTGTCGTTGGGGTTCTGGACCTCGTCGGGCAGGTGCCGGGGGGCGATGGGTTTGACGCCGGCCTTGGCCGCCGCCGCCTCCAGTACGACCCGCAGCTCGCGGGTGTTGCCCGGCCAGGAGTAGGCGCTCAGCAGGCCCTTGGCGCGTTCGGTCATCGTGCGCGGCATGCCGTCGGGGCCCGGTCCCATCTGGGCCAGGAACAGGTCGGCCAGCGCGGCCACGTCGCGGGGTTCCTCGCGCAGCGGCGGGATGTCCAGTCGCAGGGCGGTCAGCAACTCGGCCAGCGCCGGGATCAGCACCGGCGCCGGCGGCGCGTCCGGGTCGGGATCCACCTGCAGGCTGGTGACCAGGCGCACGCGGACCGGGATCGCGTGGTCGCCGACCTCGATCCGGCCCTCCCGCAGGGTGCGGAACAGGCGCTCCTGGACGTGCGGTTCCAGATGGTTGGGGCGGTCGAGGTAGAGGGTGCCGCCGTGCGCCCGGGCGAGGGCGCCGCCGTCCTGCAGGCGCGAGTTGCCGAACAGTTCTTCCTCGACGCGATGGGCGGCGAGGAGCGTGCAGTAGACCGGGACGAACGGGCCGCCCGAGTTGGGGCCGCTGGCGTGCAGCAGACGCGCCAGATCCTCCTTCTCGGTGCCCTCCTCGCCGGCGATCTGCACCGGCAGCGTCAGATGGGCCGACTCACGCACCTGCCGGCGCGGCGCCTGCAGGCGCGAGCAGACCAGCACCGCGTCGTGGGCAGGGGTGCCGGCGAAGCGCGCCCGCGACAGCTCGTCGCGCAGGCGCAGCCGTTCCTCCACGTTGTGCAGGCGGCTCCACACCAGGGTCGCCATGGCCACCGAGAGGCGCAGCAGATCCTGGCCCGCGGGCGCCCCGCGTCTGGGCTCCTCCAATAGGATGATGCCGCCGGGCCCGGGGCCGAACGGGATCAGCAGTCGCTCGACGCCCTCGCCGCGCGGCCGGTTGGTGACCAGGAACGGCCGGCCTGACGCACGTGCCTCGTGCAGCAGGTGTTCGGCCACGCGCAGCTCGCGGCGGTTGTCGGTGCGGTCCAGGCTGGCGAGACAGCGGAAGGCTCCGCTCGGTTGGAACGTGCCGAGCATCCCGCGTCGCCGACCGCACAGGTTCAGGCACAGGTCGAGCAGCGGCTCGGCCGCGTCCTCGAGGTTGCCCATCTCGGCCAGGGGCCAGTTGAGCGCCGAGAGCACGCAGGTCAGGTCTTCGGCGGTGATGTCGGCCAGCTCGCGCGGCCGCACGGTGGTGGGGGCATCGTCGTCCAGCACCTCGCGCGACAGCAGCACGGTGTGCTGCGAGTCGTCGGTGACCCGTGCCAGGTTGCTGCGGCGATCCAGGGTCAGCCGGGTGAGGCCGATGGTGAGCGTGCCGCCGACCGGCAGGACGCCCTGGTTGGCCGGGCGCCCGTTCAGGAGCACGGGATTGGTCGAGGACAGCGACTGGAACCGGAACTCGTCGGCGAAGCGCTCGAGCTGGATCTGGCGGCGGCTCACGGTCGGGTCGCGCAGGCAGATGTCGCAGTCCTCGGCCCGGCCGATGGTCCAGCGGACGCCCGACAGGGGCAGGGTCCGGACGTTGCTCTCGCTGAAGACGACCAGCCGGAAGCTGCTGGTCGCGGGCGCGTGGATGTCGGTATCCGTCATGGGCAGGGGGGTCTGTCGCCCGGGGTGTTTCCGTAGACCAGAATCTCCACGATCCGGAGGAATCCGTCAATCCCGCCGGAAATCTCCGGAAATCGGAGCATGGCGCCTCCGGGGAGGTTGACGCCTGGCCACGCCCCGGTAGCGTCCTCGTGCCCGGGGAGGCTGGCGGGTCGAGTGCAACCGTGGCGAACGACCCCTGTGGATGCTTCTCAACCGCCGCCATGGGGCGGACCGATACGGGAGGCATGGTGTACCTGGTCCTCGCCGGGTGGGTGGTGCTGTCGATCGTGATCGCGGCCGCGCACCACCGCCTCCGTCGGCTCGAGCCGGGCCTGCCACCGGAGGTGGAGGAGTTCCTGGTCCGCTTCGAGACCTCGCTGGCGGCGAGGCATCCGCAGGTGCAGTACCTCGGGCTGGTGCCGGGACAGTTCTCCGGGCTGCTGCGGGTGCACGGCCAGGAGACGCCGGTGGATCTGGGCGAGATCTTCCGCCGGTCCATGGCGTTCCCCGACGCGTTCGATGCGACCGTCGATCGGTTGGTGGCAGACGTGACCGAGCAGGGGCTCGAGCAGCCGGCGGATCACGACTTCGGCATGGTGGCGCCGGCGATCCTGCCGCAGGTGCGGGCGCGGTCCTGGCTCGAAGCCCAGGGACGCTTCGGCGACGGCGGGCTGGTCCATCGCATGCTCAGCGACGATCTGGCGGTGGTCTACGTCGTCGATCGTGACGCGAGCATGGTGTTCGTGTGTCAGGCCCACCTCCGCCAGTGGCGCAAGAGCGAGACCGACATCCACAACCTGGCCGTCGCCAATCTGCACCGCGTCGGCGGCAAGGAACTGCAGGGCGCGGGCACGGCCGAGGAACCTTTGATCGTCAACCTCGGCGATGGCTACGACGCGGCGCGGGTGCTGCTGCTCGAGCAGGCGGAAGGTCTGCTGGTGGCGATCCCCGACCGCGACACGCTGTGGCTGGGTCAGGAGCAGGGCCAGGACCTCGCCAGCCTCATGGCCACCACCCAGGACCTGAGCCGGCGGTCCAGTCACCCCGTGTCGGGCAACCTGTATCGCGTCAAGGGCGGCCGGCTCGAGCCCGTCGAAGCCTGAACCGCGGGCCGCGGGTCAGCGGACCGGCTCGGCGCGCAGCGTCAGGGTCACCGGTGCCGGCGCCGGAACCTCGAACCGGAGCGGGGCCGCGTCGTCGCCGACGACCCGCACGGTGTAGCGCCCGGGCGCGAGCGCGAGGCCGAGGCGGCCTTCGGCGTCGGTGACCTGCAGGGCGCCGGCCGCGGCGGCCAGCCGCCAGTGCGGCGCGTCGGGCCGGCCGATCTCCAGCAGCAGGTCCGGCGCCGGTGCGTCGCCGCGCCGGCACTCGAAGGTCACCGGATGGCGCGCGGCGGACAGCTGCGCCGCACACGGTGCGGTGGCCGGGTCGGCGATCACCGTCGTCGCGGTCCAGAAGGCGTGGCGCTGCAGTTCCGGATCCGCGGCGAGATGGAGGTGATGGCTGCCGCGCGGCACCCGCGTGCTGAGTCGTCGCCGGGCCTGGTCGTCATCGCCGCGGAGCGGCAGCCAGGCCAGCTGCGCGCCGCTGAAGCCGTCGAGCACGGCGACGCCCGCCCGCGGACCCAGCGCCGCGAGGTCGCCGTCCAGCTCGATCGTCAGCTCCACGTCGGCTTGCGGCATGACCGGCGCCAGTTCGGCGCTGGCCGGCACGACCGAGGGTCGCCGCGGCAGCCGGTCGGGCGCGGCAGGTGTCTCGGCGCGGGGCGCCGTGCCCGGTGCGTCGGCCACCGGCGGCGGTCCCCGGCGCGCCGCGAGCAGCAGCGCGTAGCCGCCCACCGCCATGGCCACGGCGAGCAGCAGGGACAGCAGGACGGCGGTGAGCGTGCGGATGGGAGGCTCCGGGTGGGCGGAGGAGTCTACCGCGGGCCCCGGCCGGCACGCCGTTCGTCCGGTGGCGGCGAGGTCCGGGGCGCGCCAGTGCCGCCCTGCTGCACCGGCCCGGCGTCCAGTTCGACCTGCACGTCCTGGCCGCCGCCGACGAACGCCGCCTGGGTGACCTGGCCGTGGCCGCGGACCTGCAGCAGCAGCAGGTACTGTCCCGGCGGCAGGGCCTCGCTGACGAACCTGCCGTCGGCGACGCGGGCGTTGGCGATGCGGTGGCTGCGACGGAACGCCGCCAGGTCCGCGGGCAGCTCGGTCACGCCGGGCAGCAGCTGGACGTTGCCGGTGGCGGCGGGGGCGCCGTCGGGCACCCGGACGGTGCCGCGGATGGTGCCGACCGCCACCGTCAGGTCGACCGTGGCGGTGAAGTCGGCGGTGATCGCGACCTGCTGGCGGTGCAGTTCGCTGCCGTTGCGCCCGGACAGGACCAGCAGTTCGTGCAGGCCGGCATCGACATTGTCGATGGCGTAGCGCCCCTCGGCGTCGGTGCCGTCGCCCTGGCGGCCGAACCGGCCGGGCTCCGCCGTGCCGGCGACCGGTCGCAGCTCGACGCGGAAGCCGGCCGCCGGCGCGCCGTTGGCGGTGACCGTGCCGCGGACGCCGCCGCGCTGCGGCAGCGTGGCCACGAGGTCGAGGGTGGCGACCTCGCCGGGCGCGATCGTCACGTCGGTCGGCAGCGTCTGGCCGCTGCCCAGCAGCGGCCCGAGGTCGCGGAACAGGTCGCCGGCGGAACCGACGAAGGCACGGACGTGGTGCGGCCCGGGTCGCAGTCCGTCGATGCGATAGGTGCCGTCGGGCTCCATCTGCGCCAGCATGCCGCGGCCACCGTTGCCCATCCGCCAGGGTTCGAAGGGGCGATCGGTGGGCAGCGCGGTCACCCGCACCTCCCGCCCGACGAGCGCCGCCGCGTTGGTGATGCGGCCGGTGAGGGCGCCGAGCGCGTCGAGGGCGAGCACGATCCCGCCGACATCGGTCTGCTGCAGCGCGAACGGCTCGGTGCGGCCCGCGTCGTGGTTCTCCGCCGTCGCCGCCACCAGGTAGCTGCCCGGCGGCAGGTGGCGGAGCGCGAAGCGGCCCTGGGCATCGGCGCGCGTCCGTGCCGCCGACGACTCGCGGTTCACGCGGCCGGGCGGGCCGTTCCCGGTCGGGCGTTCGCCGCCGTCCTCGCGCAGGCGCCGCAGATCGACCTGGGCCTGGGCCAGCGGCCGGCCCGTGCGGTCGGTGATCTGGCCGCTGACGGCGAGGCCCGCCTCCAGCGCGATCTGCAACTCGGCCGGCGGCGCGCCCGCGCGCAGTTCGAGCGTGCCCGAGCGCCACTGCATGTGGTCGGGCGACTGCACCGACACGCGATAGAGCCCTTCCTCGAGGCCGGTGGCGGCGAAGCGGCCGTCGGGGCGCGGCTCGGGCCGGCCGAGGTCGGTGGGCGGCTCGAAGGTGGGTCCCTGGGACGCGGCGGGCGCCGTCGGGCGGCTCTCGTTGCGCCGCGGTCCCTGCGCCTGGGCCTGGGCCGCCGCGGCGTCCGCCTCTCGCGGCAGGTCGGCGATGCGTTGGGTGCGCACGGCGAAGCTGGTGACCGGCCGGCCGGTCCTGCCGTCGCGCACCATGCCGGCGATGCGCAGGCCGTCCTGCAGGGTGATGCTCCACGGTCCGGTCGGCTGCGTCGGATCCAGGTCGCGCTGCTCGTGGCGGAGGTAGCCGCGCCGTTCGACCTGCAGGCTCATCGCCGTGCCTGGGAGGTGCTCCAGGCCGAAGCGGCCCTGGGCGTCGGTGGCGGTGCGGTAGCTGCGGCCGCCACGCTGGGGCCGCAGGTGGATCGCCGCCTCGGCGATCGGCCGGCCGCCGACATCGCGCACGAAGCCCACCACCTCGAAGCCGGGCCCGAGCTGGAGGTCGGGCACGTCGGTCTGCTGGTCGTCGACGGCGGTGAACTCCGCGCTCTGGCCGACCTCGTGGTTGCGCGCCGTTGCCGAGACGCGCCAGTCGCCCGGCGGCGTGTGCTCGAAGCGATACCAGCCATTGCGGTCGGTGACCGCCGGCGGCGTCATCTCGTCGCGATTGCGCACCCAGCGCAGGCGGTTGTCGTTGGCGGGCAGCAACCCGATCGAGGCGCCGGGGATCGGCGAACCCTGCAGGTCGGTGACGCGGCCGATCACGCGGCCGCCGCTGGTGAGCACCAGATCGCCGAGCTGCACCTCGGCGGTTACATCGCCCAGGCTGCGGTCGAAGGCGGCATTGGCGTGGTCCGGATGGATCACCTGCAAGGCCACGCGCAGGTTGCGGAACACCTGGCCGCGGAAGGCGAAGGTGCCGTCGGCGCCGGTCACCACCGGGTCCGGCACGCGGCGCTGGCGATCCTCGCCGCGACCGCGGCCGCCGCGGGCGAAGTCGAGGAAGACGCGGGCGCCGGCCACCGGCGCGGCGAAGGCGTCCACCACGCGGCCGCGCAGGATCGCCTCGAGCCGCTCGCCCGCCACCGGCTCCGCCGCGGCGCCGCCGTGGCCGCTCAGGTCGGTCCGGCCCGGTTCGCCGTCCACGCCCGGGTCGGCGTCGGGCGTCGCCGCCGGCGGTGCCTCGACCACGACCTCGGTTTCGTCGGCGGTGTCCCAGGTGACCATCGCATCGTCGCCGCCGAGCAGGGCGGGCACCACCAGGACGCCGAGGGTGGTGACCAGCAGGGCGATGGCGGCGAGGGCGATGTGCTTCTGCTTCGGCTGGCTCATGGATCTTGGCGTCGCGGATTACGGGAGCGACGACGGGGGCGCGAGCCGCGGTCGCGCATCGGCGGGAGCATTTCCCGCCCGCCGGTCAGCGACCGAGGCGGAGCGCGATGGGCGGGCCCGAGCCCACCACCGGCGGCACCGCCGCGGCGGCCGAGACGAAGGCGGTCTGCGTGAAGACGTCGAGGCCGCCGGGCACGCCGGGGTTGCGCAGCGGCAGCACGGCGCGGCCCCGGGCGTCGATCGGCACCAGATGGGTGTTGGCCATGGCCAGCAGCCCGGCGTTCCAGAACAGCGGCTGCTCGAAGCCGGCCACCGGCACCACGGTCTCAAGGGGCGTGGCGAACAGGCCGATGGCGACCACCGCGAAGCCGTGCGGTGCGGCCTGCTCGGTGATCAGGTCGAACGGGCCGGCCGGGATCGGCGTCGGGCCGCTGTGGTGCGTCGCGGCGCGCGCCGCCCGGACCGCGCGGAGCTGGCTCGGACCGTTCCAGGCGCTCTCGTGCACCAGCAGCACGCCGCCGCCGTCGGGCTGGAACGGCTCGAACTGCGGCGCGCCGGGCGACGCCTGCGGGCCGCGGAACTGCAGCCCGGTGCCGCTCACGATCGCGCCGCCGTGGCCGAGCAGCGTCGAGTGGCGCCGGCCCGGCCGATGCACGTCGCTGAGTTCGCCGATTGCGTTGTTCCACCAGTCGGTGAAGAACAGGTCGTCGTCGCCGTCGAGGGCGAGGTCGCCGGCGGCGTCGAGGCCGTGGGCCAGCAGGGTGGCGTTGGCGGTGGTGAGGGGCTGGGCGCCGTTCCACGCGGCCAGCACCTGGGGCGCGGTCCAGGCCAGCACGGCGACGCTGGCCGGCGGCGGCGGGAAGGCGGCGGGCGAGGTGGCGTAGAGCAGGCCGCCGTGGGCATCACCGACCAGCGGACCCGACGCACCGGGCAGCGTGCCGATCGGTCGCGTCGTGCCGGTGAGCAGGTCGATCGCCACCAGGTCGTTGTCGGGGGCGCCGAACCCGCCGGTCCTGGCCGAGACCACGACGAGATCCCGGCCGACCATCGCCGCGTCGTAGTTGAGCGGCAGGCGCGCCACCACGCGGGGGGCTGCGGGACCGTTCAGCGGCACCAGCCAGATGTCGCCGGTGGAGTTCTCGCCGAACAGCAGCCGGCCGGGGCCGGCCTCGATGGTGAACGAGCCGAAGGTGAGGCCGGCGAAGTGCAGCAGGCTCTGGGTCGTGGGGCCGCGCTGCACGACGAGGTCGGTGCCGGTGAAGAAGACGATGGCGCCGTCGGCGAGCTGCAGCACGTTGGCGGTGCCGTTCGGCAACGCGGTGACCGTGCCGTGATGGCCGTCGGCGAGCTGCTGGGCGGTCGCACCGGTGGCGAGCAGGAGGGCGAGGGAGAAGGTCAGGATGCGGGTCTTCATGGGCGTGTCAGGTGTCCTGGTGGGGATCTCGGAAGGATGGTCCGGGCGGGGTCGGCGATGGCGTGTGGGCCACCGGTCGGCGGGTCAGGGCAGCAGATCGAGCGTCACGGCGGCGCTGGTGCCGTGGCCGTGGCCGGTGGGCGACAGCACGGCGGCCTGCAGCAGCAGCCGCAGCGCGAAGCCGCCGGGATGCCGCAGCGGCACGCTGCCATGGCCCTGGGCATCGAGGGCGACGAACGCCGTCGCCAGCGGCGCCTGCGGGTCCAGGGCCGACCACAGCGGCGCGCCGTCGAGCCAGGCCAGCGCGGTCTCGGGGCGCGCCGGGCCCGTGGACAACGCCAGCAGCGCGATGCCGCCACCGGCGCCGGTGAGGTCGGCGCGGCCGGTGCCGGCGCCGAAGGTGGCGCCGGGCCACAGCGCCAGCGTCGGCCGCTCGGGATGCAGCCGGCGCAGGGCGTGTTCGCTGACGAAGTCGCTGTCGGCGACCAGCAGGGCGCCGGCCCGTTCGCCGGGCTGGAACGGCAGGAACGGCGCGTCGCTGCCCGGCCGCCAGGCGATCTGCAGGGCCGTGCCGGCCATCGCGAAGTCCGCCGTCGGCAGCGGCTGCAGCGTGGCCGGGTGGGCGCGCCGCACGGCGCCGGTGTTGCCGTCGGTCACCCACAGCTCGCCGCCGTCGTCGGTGGCGAGGTCGTAGGCGCCGTTCCAGCCGGCGCCGATCCGTTCGGCATCGCCGGGCTGGAGCGTGCCGCCGCCGGCCAGGACCGGTCGCCAGCGCGCGGCGGTGAAGCGCAGCAGCCGCACGCCGCCCGGCGGGATCGGCCAGGCGGCGCCCAGGTCGGCGACGATCAGGCGATCCTGGGCGTCGAACAGCAGCGGGCCCGAGGGCCCGGCGAGGCGCAGCAGTTCGCGTGGCGTCCGCTGCGGGCCGATGTGCCAGACCCCGGTGGCGGCGCCGGCCGCCGGCCAGGCCGGATTGGCCGACACCAGCACCTCGCCGGTGGACGCGATGGCCAGATCGAAGGCGTTGGCCACGCCGGCGAACGAGTGGGCGGGCGTCGCCGGGTTGGCGGGGTCGATCGCGAAGAACGTCCCGCTGCGCAGGCCGGCGAACCAGGCATGGGACCCGGCGGTCGGCTGCAGCAGGATGCCGAGGTCGTCGGGTGCTGCGAACTGATGGACCGTGATCCAGGTCCACGGATCGGGACGGTGGAACACCGTGCGACCCAGCCCGATCCAGAACGTGGTGGCCGCCGGGTCACCGGCGGCGCCGCGGACGGCCCAGGGCTGCGAGCGTTCGCTGAGCACGGTGCTCACGGCGAAGCCCGGCGGTGCGCTCGGCTGCTGGGCCGACAGGGTCTGGGCGGCCGTCAGTGCGGCCAGGACGGCCGGCAGGGCCGATGCGGAGATCCGACGCAAAGCTCACCTCCGGCGTCACGCGCGCCGTGCGGTCCAGGGAACCGGCCGTGCGGCCGGGCTGCGCGTGGATCTCCTGGCTTGCCGATTCGTCCTACTCACCGCGCCTTCCCGGTCGCGCCATCGGGCGCGGCCAGTGGCCTGCTGCGGCTTTCGTATCGGTCACAGTTGCGGGACAGCGCCGGATTCGCACCGGCTTTCCCACGTGCAGCGGGGCGGAGGCTAGCCAGCCGCCGCCGGCGGCGCAAGGAACGGCTCTTGCCCTCCGCGCTCGACCGGGCGAAAACCCGGGTTCTCCCATGCGCGCCCCACTGCTCGCCGAACTGCGCCGCTGCACCGCCGACGCGGGGCTGAACCTGTTCGGGCTGGTGGACGCCGCTGCCTTCGACGAATGGCAGCCCTGCGAGGGGCGTCTGCAGGATCGCTTGCCGGGGTGCGGCACCGCGGTGGTGCTCGGCTGCGGCGGCCGCGGGCTGTGGCGGCGGCTGGTGGAACGCGCCGGTCCGCCCGGGCCGCCCCGCCGCGGCGCCTCGCCGGTGCGGGACTACGCGCGCCGGTGCCTGCGCGAGGCGCAGACCATGCTGGTCGCCGCCGATCTCGATGCCCGGCTGGTGACGGCCGCCGACGACGGTGGGCTCCGGTTCCCGCGCCTCGCCGAGGCGGCGGGCTTCGGCACCGTGTCGCCGGTGATCAACCGCCTGCTGCACCCCGACTACGGGCCGTGGGTCAGCGTGTTCGGCGCGCTGCTGCTGCCCGGGCGGCCCTTCGGCGAGATCGCCGACGCGTCCATCAGCGCGACGTTCCAGCCGTGCTGCGCGTGTCCGCGGCCGTGTCTCGCCGCCTGTCCGGCCGGCGTGCACGATGGCCAGGGCGGCACCGATCTGCGGGCCTGCGCCGAGCACCGCCACGCCGACCACTGCGCCGACTCGTGCAGCGTGCGGCGGGCCTGTCCGATCGGCGCCGAACACCGCTACGAGCCCGAGGAGGAGCGGCATCGGCATCGACAGCGGACGCAGGCGATGGAACGCGACTTCGGGCTCGGCCCGTGGCGCTTCGTGCCGCGCTTCCTGCGCCGCTGGCGGGACTCGGCGGGTGGCGTGGCGCTGGCGCTGTCGGCGTCGCTGTCGGTGCCGGCGCAGCAGCCGTTCGCCACCCAGGTGCTGGGCTTCGACACGCGCGGCGGCGCCGGCGGCGGCCTGTTCCAGCCGGCGAACGCCCTGGGCGCGCCGCAGGGCGGTGGGCTCCACGGCGGCGCCGTGCACGTGCACTCGCTCGGCATGCAGGGCACGCTCACCCTCGGCCTCGGCGTCGTCCTGCGCGACGGGCCCGGCGCCGACTTCCTGGTGGCCGAGAACGCGTTCCAGGCCGGCGCCTTCGGCCAGGTGTTCGCCGAGGTCTGCTTCGTCGAGGTGAGCAGCAACGGCGTCGACTTCGCCCGGCTGCCGGCGCGCTACGCGGGTCCCGGGGTGGCGCCCGGCCCGTTCGGCACGATCGACGTCGGCAGCTACGAGAACCTGGCGGGCGCGGTGCCGGTGCTGGCGGGCAGCGGGCATCCGGGCGCGGATCCGTTCGACGTGGTGATGGCCGGCGGCGATGCCTTCGACCTCGCCGACCTTGCCGTGGACCCGCTGGTGCGGAACGGCCGCGTCGACCTGCAGGCGATCACCCAGGTGCGCCTGGTCGATGCGCTCGGCGGCGTCGACCGCGATGCCAGCGGCGCGGTGATCCACGACGCCGGCACCGGCAGCGCCGACATCGACGCAGTGACGGTGCTGCACCACGGCGGCAACGCGGCGCCGAGCGGCCCGATGGTGGCGTTGCGCATCGATCCGGACGGTCGCTTCACCCTCGACCTCGACGATCCCGACGGCTGGCAGGACCTGGATCCGCTGACGCTGCACGCCTCGCTGCAGGGCCTGCCGGTGGACGCCGGCGCCCTGCTGTCGGTGTGCCAGGTGCTGCGCGCCGACCGCACGGGCTTCACGCTGCGCTACCCGGTGCCGCTGCCCGTCAACCTGCGCTACCGGCTGGCCTGCTCGGTGCGCGATCGGGCCGGTCACCGCAGCGGCGCCGCGCGGATCCGGCCGCGCTGAGCGTCGGTCAACCGGCGGCGCCGCCGAGCAACCGCAGGATGCACGCGACGGTGCTGCGCACGTCGGCTTCGGTGGTGCGATGGTTGACGACGCAGAAGCGCAGCGCGAAGTCGCCGTCGACCCGGGTCGACGACAGCATGGCGTGACCGTCGCGCAGCAGGTCCGCCACCAGGCGCTGGCCGGCGGCCTCGCCGGCCCGCGGCGCGAACGTGAAGACCGACATGCGCACCGGCGTCCGGATCGCGATCCGCGGATCCGCCGCCAGCAGGTCGTGGGCCAGCCGGCAGTGGCGCTGGTCCTGCTCGATGGCGGCGGCCAGCGCCTCGGTGCCGCAGGCGCGCAGCACGAACCAGAGCTTGAGGGCGCGGGCGCCGCGGGTCAGCTCGGGGCCACGGGTGAAGAAGTTGACCTCGGCGCGCGGCACGTCCTGCATGTAGTGGCCGTCGCCGGCGAAGGTCCGTTCGAGGTCGGCGACGCGGCGCGTCAGCAGGCAGCCGCACTCGAACGGCGTGTAGAGCCACTTGTGCGGGTCCAGCGTGATCGAGTCGGCCAGCTCCCAGCCCTCGAGCAGCGCCCGCCCCGCCGGCAGCAGCGCGACCGGGCCGCCGTAGGCCGCGTCGACGTGCAGCCAGAGGCCTTCCTGGCCGGCGAGCGCCGCCAGTTCGGGCAGCGGATCGACGGCGCCGGTGCTGGTGGTGCCGGCGGTGGCGCACAGCACCGCGGGCCGCAGGCCGGCGCGCCGGTCGGCGGCGAGCAGATCGCGCAGGGCCTCGGGCCGCAGGCGCTGGCCGGCGTCCACCGGCACGGCGCGAACGTGGCCCGCGCCCAGCACGCGCGCCGACTTGGCGAAGCTGTAGTGGGCCTCCGCCGAGGCGTAGACGACGGCCCGGGAACGGTCGCCTTCGCCCAGCGCGGCCGCCAGCGCCGTCAGGTTGGCCATCGAGCCGCCGGACGTGACGAGGCCGGTGAAGCCGGCGGGCAGCCCCACCGCCTGGCGCAGCCATTCCAGGGTCTGCAGTTCGAGCTGCGCCATCACCGCGCCGCCGAGCCAGGTCCCGACGAACGGGTTCAGCGCCGCCGCCAGGGCCTCGCCGACCGCGCCGGCGAAGCTGCCGGGGCCGGGGATGTAGGCGAAGAAACGCGGATGGTTGACCAGGGTGGCCCGGGGCAGCAGGTCGTCCAGCAGCCGCCGCCAGCTGGCCTCGATGCCCAGCCCCGTGCGGGGCAGCGGTTCCTGCACCAGCGGGCCCAGTTCGGCGGCCACCGGCGGCCTTGCCACCGGCCGATCCGGCAGGCCCTGGTGCCAGTCGGCGATCGCGTCGGCCAGCCGGTGGGCCAGGGCGCGCAGCTCCGCCGGGTCCGGGTCGAGGTTCATCGGCGGCCCCTTATGGCGGCTCCGGCCGGGTTCCGGCAAGGTCGGCGTTCCGTTGACCGGCCCGGCGGACCGGCCTATCGTCCGCCGTCCTTCTCAGCGCGACCGCCGGAATCCACTTGCCCAAGACTGTTTCGATCGCGGATGGCCTCGCCATCGGTGGTGACGGCTTCGTCGTCATGGCGGGACCCTGCGCCGTGGAGAGCCGGGACCAGCTGCTGGAAGCGGCCCAGGCGGTGGCGGAGGCCGGCGCCTGCGTGCTGCGGGGCGGCGCCTTCAAGCCGCGCACCTCGCCGCAGTCGTTCCAGGGCCTCGGCCGGGAAGGCCTCGCCCTGCTGAGCGAGGCGTCGGTCCGCACCGGCCTGCCGGTGGTGACCGAGGTGATGGATCCGCGGGACGTGGCGCTGGTCTCGGAGCACGCCGCCATGCTGCAGATCGGCTCCCGCAACATGCAGAACTTCCCGCTGCTGCGCGAGGTCGGCCGGCTGCGGCGGCCGGTGCTGCTGAAGCGCGGCGCCGCCGCCACCCTCGACGAGCTGCTGCTGGCCGCCGACTACGTCCTGCAGGGCGGCAACGAGCAGGTCGTGCTGTGCGAGCGGGGCATCCGCGGCTTCGATCCGTCGACGCGCTACGTCCTCGACCTGGGCGCCGTGGCGGTGCTGAAGCAGCGGACGCCGCTGCCGGTGGTGGTGGACCCGAGCCACGGCACCGGCAACGCCGCGTTCGTGCCGGCCATGGCCCGGGCGGCGCTGGCGGCGGGCTGCGACGGCCTGCTGATCGAGGTCCACCCGGCGCCGGAACGGGCCCTGTGCGACGGCCCCCAGGCCCTGCGGCCGGCCCAGTTCGCCGAGCTGATGCAGGACCTGCGACGGTTGGCGCCCCTGCTCGGCCGGCGCCAGCTGCGGCCCCACGACACCCGACACGAGGCACGGCCCGCCGCGGCGGCACCGGGCCGGAACGACCGCTCCGTCCCGAACGAGGCCAACGCGTCATGACCGCACGCAAGCCCTACATCGCCGGCAACTGGAAGATGAATCTGGATCGGGCGAAGGCGCTCGACCTCATCAAGACCGTCAAGGCGCGCATCGGTGACGGCACCGACCGCGAGGTGGCGGTGTTCTGCCCGGCGATCTACCTGGCCGACGCCACCGCCGTGGCGCAGGGCTCGCCGCTCGGCGTCGGCGGCCAGAACATCTGGTACGAGGACAACGGCGCGTTCACCGGCGAACTGGCGCCGCGCATGCTGCGCGAGGTGGGCGCCGATCGCGTGCTGATCGGCCACAGCGAGCGGCGGCACGTGTTCCACGAGCCCGACGAGTGGATGGGGCCGAAGCTGCGCGCCGCCATCGACCGCGACCTGCTGCCGGTGTTCTGCGTCGGCGAGACGCTGGACGAGCGCAAGGCCAACCGCACCGACCGCGTGCTGAAGAAGCAGCTGGAGGCCGGCTTCGACCGCCTCACCGACAAGGACGCCTACCGCCTGACCGTGGCCTACGAGCCGGTCTGGGCCATCGGCACCGGCGAGGTGGCCACCGGCGAACAGGTGGCGGCGGCGCACAAGGCGATCCGCAAGTGGATCGCCGGACGGCTCGGCGACGAGTCGGCGCGCATGATCCGCATCCTCTACGGCGGCAGCGTCAAGCCGGACAACTGCAAGGAGCTGATGGCGGTCGAGGGGGTCGACGGACTCCTGGTCGGCGGCGCCAGCCTGCAGGCCGAGACCTTCCTTCCCATTATCGAATACGACCGATGATCTTCCTCTACTACGCAGCCTGGGTGCTGTTCTTCCTCTCGTCGCTCCTGCTCGTCGTCGTCGTCCTGCTCCAGGAGAGCAAGGGCGGCGGCCTGGCGGAGGCGTTCGGCGGCGTCGGCGCCGAGACCTTCGGCGTGAAGTCCGGCAACATCAACAAGTTCACCTTCACCCTCGCGGGCATCTTCATCGCCTCGGCGCTGCTGCTGCACGCGACCTGGAACGCCTAGGCCCAGGCCGCCCGTGACCGCTGGTTCGGGCGCAGTCGGGTCCGCCGCGGTGGCCAGCATGACCGGCGCCGGTACGGCGGCCGGGCCCACCGGGCTGGGCGAACTCCGCGTCGAGGCACGCTCGGTGAACGGCCGGGCCCTGGTGGTGAAGCACCGCCTCTGCCCGGAGCTGGCCGGCGTCGAGTCCGAGCTCGAGGAGCGCGTGCGGACCGTGATCCATCGCGGCACCGTGACGCTGCAGGTCGACCGGGCCGACGCGGCGTTCGGCGCGCTCTCCGACCTGCCCGCCCTGCAGACCCTGGCCGAGCGCCTGCGCCAGGCCGCCCGCGGCCTCGGCCTGCCCGAGGAGCTGTCCCTGCGCGACCTGCTGGCGGTGGCCGGCTCGCTGCCCCGCCCGGCCGGCGGCGCGGCCGAGCTGCCCGCGGACGTGGCGGCCCTGGTGGATCGCGCGCTGGCGGCGCTGGTCGCCCGCCGTCGCGCCGAGGGCCGCACCACGGCGGCCGCCATGACCGGCCACCTCGACGAACTGGAACGGCAGCTGCAGGTGGCGGTGGCCCGCGCCCCCGAGGTGGTCGCCGCCCATCGCGAGAAGCTGCTGCGCCGCCTGCAGGACTTCGTCCAGCAGCAGGGCAGCCAGCTCGAGGCCGCCGACCTGGTGCGCGAGGTGGCCCTGTTCGCCGAGCGCGTCGACGTCAGCGAGGAGGTGCAGCGGCTGCACGCCCACCTCGCCGCGGTCCGGGCGACCCTGGCCGCCGGCGGCGAGGTCGGCCGACGCCTGGAGTTCCTGCTGCAGGAGGTCCTGCGCGAGACCAACACGCTCGGCAGCAAGTCGCCGGACGTGACGATGTCGCACGCGGCCGTGGCGATGAAGTCGTGCATCGACAAGCTCAAGGAACAGGCGGCGAATCTCGAGTGAACGGCAAGACCGGCAGGCTGGTGGTGATCTCGGGCCCCTCGGGGGCCGGCAAGACGTCCGTGTGCAAGGCGCTGAAGCTGCGCCCCGAGGTCGAGTTCTCGGTCAGCGCCACCACCCGCGCCATCCGGCCCGGTGAGTGCGACGGCGTCGACTACCACTTCCTGTCGCAGCCGGACTTCGAGCGCCGCGTCGCCGCCAATGAGTTCCTCGAGTGGGCGAACTACAACGGCCGCTGCTACGGCACCCTGCGGGCGCCGATGGACGCGGCCCTGCAGAAGGGCCGCATCTTCGTGCTCGAGATCGAGGTGCAGGGCACGCAGCAGCTCCGCAAGGCCAAAGTGCCGGGCATCTACGTCTTCATCGTGCCCCCCAGCATGGCGGCGCTCCGCGAACGCCTGCAGAAGCGCGCCAGCAACTCCCCGGAGGAGATCGAGCAGCGCCTGCGCATCGCCGAACAGGAGCTGCAGTTCCGTCACCTCTATGACCACGTGGTCGAGAACGTCGAGCTGCCGGACACCATCCGCGCGGTCGAGGGGCTGATCGGGCTGTGAGCGCACCGCTGGTGCTGCTCGGCGTCGGCGGCGGCATCGCCGCCTACAAGATCGCCGCGGTGGCCAGCACCCTGGTCCAGCAGGGCCTGGGCGTGCGGGTGGCGATGACGCCGGCCGCGACGGCCTTCGTCGGCCCGCTCACCTTCGAGGGTCTCAGTGGCAAGAAGGCGATCCTGTCATCGACCCAGGTCGACGCCGACGGCACCCCGCCGCACATCGAGGCCGCCCGGCAGGCCGCGCTCTACGCGATCGCGCCGTGCACCGCCGACCTGCTGGCGCGGCTTGCCGCCGGCGCCGCCGACGATGCGGTGTCGCTGCTGGCGATCACCGTGCGATGTCCGATCGTCGTCTGCCCGGCGATGAACGACGCCATGTGGACCGCGCCCGCCGTCGTGCGCAACGTCGAGGTGCTGCGGTCCCGCGGCGTGCACTTCCTGGGTCCGGTGGTGGGGCATCTGGCCGAGGGCTACGACGCGATCGGGCGCATGGTCGAGCCCGGCGCCATCGTCAGCGAGATCGTGAGCCGGTGTCCGGGCCGGTGAGCGGTGCGGTGACCGGTTTCCGCCTCACCGGCGCCGGTGCCGCGGCCGCGCTCGAGGCGTTGCATGCCCTGGCCGAACTGCACGGCGTCTGGGAGCACGACGACGGCGTCACGGTGTGGGTGCGCGGCGCCCTGCCGGACCTTAGGCCGTTCGCGGTCGGGGTGACGCGGTTGCCGGACGACGCAGGAGTGGCGCAGACGGGGCTCGAACAGGATCAGCCGGTGCTGGTGTGCGGTGATCTGCTCGTGCGGCCGCCGTGGGTGCAGGCCCCGAGAGGCTTCCGCGGCGTCGAACTGGTGCTGCCGCGGGGCTACGCGTTCGGCAGCGGCGAGCACGGCAGCACGCGCGCCGCCCTGCATTGCCTGCACGCGGCGTGGTCGCCCGGCATCGCGTCGTGCGCCGACATCGGCTGCGGCTCGGGCATCCTGCTCCTGTATGCCGCGGTCCGTGGCGTCGGGCGGCTGTTCGGTTGCGACATCGATCCGTTCGCGGTGCGCGCCAGCGTGGAGCTGCTGCCGCAGGCGACGGTCACGGCCGGCGGTCCGGCGACGGTGGCGGAGCGGTGCGACTGCGTCGTCGCCAACATGACCGGCGCCGAACTCGGCGCCTGCCTGCCGGTCATCCTCGGGCGTTGGAACGGTCGCGGCCCGCTGGTTCTGTCGGGCATGCGCGCGACCGAGGTCGACGCCATCCTGGCGCGGCTGCCGGCCGTGCCGCACTGGCGCGCCGAGGTGGACGGCTTCCACGGCGTGGCGTTGGCTGGCAAGGCCTGAGGAAGCCTGCGGAGGCGGGTGGCGCGACGGTCGGGGGAGCCGGGTGAGCCGGGGGAGTTGACGACTTCCGCTTGGTCGGCGTAGCCTTCCGCCTCTCGCTCAAGAAAAGGAGAAACGTCATGCTCGTCAGGTCGTTGCTCTGCCTCACTGCCTCACTGCCTCACTGCCTCACTGCCTCACTGCCTCACTGTCTCACTGTCTCACTGCCTCACTGCAGGCGCAGGGGTCTCCTGATACCACCGTCGCGGTAGGTTCCGTGCGCCAGGATTGTCCGGGGACCAAGCACACCGCCGCCGGGATCGATTACTACCACAACAGCTTCGAGGGGCTGGTCAGCCAGCAGGGGTCGATGGTCTTGCCGGCGCCACCCGCGACCTACCCGCCGGCCCCGACGGCGCCCTGGATCTGGAACAACGCCGGCATCGCCGGCTTCGACTCCGGCATCGGCGCCGCCACCGTGCCGCCGGAAGGTGTGGCCGCGGCCTTCCTGCAGTCGTCCGCGGCGACGGGGCCGGTGGGCTTCACCTTCACCCACGTGCTGCCCGGCGCCACCGGTCGCACCTGGCGGATCGGCTTCCACGCTGCCCAGCGCCACAACGGGGGTGCGGTGGATCACCAGCGGCTGCGGGTGACGGTGATCCAGGGGGCCGTCAGCGAGGTGGTGTTCGACGATCTGATCCGGGACGACGTGTACCGACGGCATCTGACGCGGCCGTTCGTGGCTTCGGCGGCGACCATCTCGATCACCTTCGACGGCATGGTGCTGGAGAGCGACCCGCAGACCGCGCTGGTGGATCTGGTGGAGGTGCGCGAGGTGCTTCCGTGGACCAGCGGCACCACCTGGCAGAACGGGGTCGTTCCGGGGACGAACACGCCGGTGCAGATCCCGGCCGACGCCTGCGTGGGCGTGGCGACGGGATCTGCCGACAACATCGATCTGATGGGGGAACTGCTCGTCCTGGAGTCATCGACGCAGGGCAGGCTGTCCACCAGACTCCTGTACGTGCACGGTGACGAAGCCTGGTTCCAGGTCGGAACCGAGGGCCGGCCCTACCAGGGCGAGTTCGAGCTGTTGCTGGACGACGACCAGATCCAGTCCTTCGAGTGGATCAACGCGCTTCTGGTCCAGGACCACGGCACGGTGACGATGCACGGCCGGGACTGCACGAGCTGGCTGCGGCTGTCGGCGACCACGGACGTCAGTCCCGACCAGGAGATCGAGCTGGAAGCGATGCCGGTTGGTTGGCGGGTCAAAGACACGATCGTCCAGAGTGACCTGCTCGGCGACGCCGCTGGGGCCTCTCACCAATCCCTGGATTGCGTGGCAGGACTTCAGTGAGATGGCCGATCCCAGCTACACCAACGGCGATGATGCGACGAATCCGAACTTCTGGGCCTTCTCGATCTCCAATGTAGATCGCAGCCTCGGTCGTCTGTACGCATCGGTCATGCACCCAACGGTCGTGGGGAATCATCCGATGCTGCTGTTCCGGCCACAGAGCTACCCAGCGCCTCCGGAGCCGGGCGACCTGGCCTACGCAGTGCCGGCCGCCGTGACCGGTGGGTTGGTGCGAGCCTACTCCACGCCCTTCCGGTTTGCATTCTTGCGGATCATCTGTACGGGCATCTCGGGCGTTGCTCCCCAGGATCCGCCGCCGCTTCCCGCGCCACAACCCACTGCCAATGAGGGCTTCGTACTACGCTATTCGCGTGAGCATCATGTCGGCGCCACGCCCGAAGTCCTTCAGTACACGGATCGATGGCGGACGCAGTTCTTCAAGCAGATGGCCGTGGCGATCAACCCGGCGGGTGCCGCCACGCCCAACGAGGTCCGGTACCGGTTGCTCTGGTCGGATCCGCTGTGGCTGAACGTCCAACCGCCCGTGACCGAGATCCGATGTGGAGAGATGGGTCAGGACTGGGACTCCGTCCTGCTTGGGCTGGAGGGCTACGCCCTGTCGGCGCATGCCCAGCCCATCGTCGAGCGTGGGACAGCGTTCCCCGAGCATCAGGACCAGGTTGCGGCTTGGCAGATCATGACAGAGGCTGCGGACCTGCCTGCGGTTCTGCAATCGACCCAGACCGCCTGGTGCAGGGACAATGGCGTTCTGTGGCTCAAGCTGGTGGCGAGTCCGCCGCAGACGCCGCGTGAGGCGATCACTATGTACAACGACGGCCGCGGCCAAGCCGTCAGGATCAGGAGGTAGCGATGTCGCGCGAAAAGGCAGTGGATTGCTCAAGACGGCGAGCGAACATCGGGCTCATTGCTGTGGGTGCGATGATGGGGATCGTCGCGCCTCTCTTGTCGCAGACGACTTGGCAGATCACCAACACCCCTTCGGGGGGCTATGGGACGCACTGCTATGACAGGGTGCGGCGGGTCATGGTGTTCACGGCGCGGGACTACACGTACGAGCTGGACGGTGTCGGCAACTGGAACTGGATCCCAGGATGGTCACCAACGCCACGCAGCGCATGGTTTGGCGGCATTGCCTTTGCGGTGAGTCGGCAGCGCGTGGTGTTTCATGACAATCTCACAACGTGGGAGTGGGATGGCGCCGGATGGGTGAGCAGAGCGACGACGCCGCCCAACTACGACTTCCTGTTCTTGGTCGGGCATGAGGGACGAGGAACTGTGATGGCTTTCGGTGGAGTCTCGAACCCATGGACCGGAAACGATTTGTATGAGTGGAATGGGTCTTCATGGAATCTCATCCCAACCACCAACAAGCCGCCGCGCCCAGGTGGCTACAATGCGTCTCGGGTGTACTTGAGGTGTGTCTATGATGCCAGGCGGGACAAGATCGTTCTGTTCGGCAGCGCTTGGCAGAACTGGAGTGCGCAGCAGCTCTCCAATCTGCAGCCGGACATATGGGAGTGGGATGCATCGAATGGATGGGCCAACCGATTGGTGCCAGGAACCGTAGACTTCGACCTGATGGTGCACTACGATTCCCAGCGCGGAACTATCATCAAGGCGCATAGCCTGCCGCAACAAACGGCCGAATGGGATGGCGGGGCCGCATGGATGCCCATTGTCCCTTTGCAGTTGCCATGGCCAGGCCTGAGCCCGAACAAGTATGGAGCCTATGACGACGCGCGTGGCCTGCTGTTCACAGGCATGGGCGACTCGTCCAGCCAGGTCGCCTACACCTACGGCACCGTCAACCCGGCAGCCTTCGAGTCGCTATCACCAGGATGCTCCGGCACCCTCGGCCAGCCGACGCTGACCCTCACCCACAACTGGACCCGCGCCTGGATGGGTCGCGCGCTCAGCGTCGACCTGCAGAATCTGCCGCAGTCCGCGGGCTTCCTCGTGATGGGCTGGTCCAACCAGCACGCCGGCTCCTTCCAGCTCCCGCTCGATCTGAACCCCTTCGGCATGCCGGGTTGCCATGCCCGCGTCGCCACCGATCACATCGTGCCGCTGGCCGGGACCAACCAGACCGCGACCCTGACCATGCCGGTCCCGCAGAACAGCGCGCTGCTCGGCGTCACCCTCTACCAGCAGGGCTTTGCTCTTGACCCCGCCGCCAACGCCGCCGGCCTAACGGCCAGCAACGCGGTGCGCGTGACGGTTGGCCGGCTGTAGAGGTCGGCCTAACGGTCCCAGGCGAACGGCTGGCCCAGCCCCAGGGCAGGCCGGACGCCTCAGCCCTCAGCCGCGCAGGTAGACGTCGAAGCGGATCCGTGCGGCCGCCACCGCGAAGGACGGCCGGCCGCCGAGCGGCTCGTCGCGCGGGTGCCGCTTCACGACCACCCGATCGCGGGCCTTCTCCCGCGCCAGCAGCAGCAGCGGCCCCAGGTCGTCCGGCGGCCCCGCCAGCAGCCGGCACACCTGCATCTCCTTCTTCACCTGGGCGTCGCCTGGCTCGGCGAACATCGGGTCGAGGTAGACCGCGTCCGGCGCCGGGTCCGCCGCCGCCAGGACCTCGAGCGCCTCGCCGCAGCGGACCTGCAGCCGCTCGCCGAGGCCCGCCCGCCGCGCCAGGTCCCACAGCAACGCGGCCAGCACGGGCACCCGCTCGACCGCGGTCACCGTGGCGCCGAGCTTCGCCAGGACCAGGGCGTCGCGCCCGAGTCCGGCGGTTCCGTCGAATACGGTCAGCCACCGCTTGTGCAGCCCGAGCGCCCGCGGCAAGGGCTGTCTGCGGCCGGCCGTGCGCAACCGTTGCGCCAGGGCGCCCTGTCCCGGATCGGGCTCCAGGACCAGCTCACCCTGCTCGCCCGGGACCGTCAGCCGCAGGTTCTCCCCATGGCGCTCGAGCCTTGCTCCCGGCTCGTCCGACGCCCCATCAGAGAACGTAAACATCTGGGAAATAACAAGATCCGACGGATGACCCGCCCCCACGAAGTGCCCGTCCGGGGGCTTCCTCACAGCTTCTCCCCAGCCTTGGCAAGACCCCCTTGCCTCGCGCAACCAGGTTCCACGATCTTACGAACCTCGTCCCACCTAGGGATCAGTTCTGCCCCAGCGAACGTCCAGTGCGTGCAAGCGATGCTAGACTTCGCCGTCCGGGAATACCGGACCCGAGCCTTACGGCTTGGCGCAGCACATCCCTCCCTCCATCCCTCCCAGTCCCACCCATGCGGCGATTGCACCTGAAGCTCTTCTACCTGCGGACCCGACTGAAGCGTGAGGCCCAAGGCGTCACGGCGCGCGTGCTCGGCGTCCGACCGGCCACCATGTCGCACCTCGAGCAGGGCCGCTCCCTGCCGACGCTGCAGATGCTCATCGCACTCTGCCGGCACTACGACGTCACGCCGACCTACCTGCTCGACGACGAGCGGCCGATCGAGCCCCAGGCCCGCGACCGCTGGGCCGAGCGGAACAGCCTGATCGCCCGCGGTTCGTGGCTGGAGGTGCCGGATGGCGCGTGGGTGACCACCAACGACGGCGTGAAGCTCTGCCCGGTCCTGAACGGCGCGCGCTTCTACGACGCCGGCGCCCAGGCCCAGCGCATGACCTGCGTCAACGCCGACGCGGCCAAGCAGCTCGAGGACTCGCTGGGCCAGGCCAGCCGCAGCTCCGATCGCGAGCTGGAAGAGGTCCTGAGCCGCGAGCTGCACTCGCAGCGCAAGCCGCGCAACAAGAAGAAGATGCCGGTCAAGGCGGCGCCCTCGCACGCCTCGATCGCGCACGCCGCGGAGGCCTAGGCCGGCCCTACCGCATGGCGCGGGCATAGACCTCCGCCATGCGGGCCCCGAACGCGCCGGGCGACCATTCTGCCTCGGCCCGCCGTCGAGCCGCCGCGCGCATCCCCGCGGTGACCGCCGGCCGGCCGAGCAGCGCCGCCAGCGCCGTCGCCAGCGCCGGCGCGTCGCCGGGCGCCACCAGCAGCCCTTCCGCGCCGTCCCGGAGCAGCTCCGGAATGCCGCCGATGCGGCTCGCCACCACCGGGCAGCCGACCGCCATCGCTTCGGTCACGCCCCGCGGTGCGGCCTCCGGCGCGACGCTCGGCACCGCCACGGCGTCGAGGCCCGCCAGCAGCTCCGCCGGCGCGGCCACGTGGCCGAGCCAGTGCACCCGGCCGTCGAGCCCCAGCTCGAGGACCTGCCCGCGCAGCCGTTCCTCGTAGCCGCGCACCCGCGCCTGCCCGCCGGCGAACGCGGGCCCGCCGGCCACGACGAAGTGGGCCGCGCTGCCGTCACCGACGAGCCGTGCCGCCGCCTGGAGGAACACGTCGTGGCCCTTGTGGGGATCGAGGCGGGCGACGATGCCGATCAGGGGCGCCTCGTCGCCGAGGCCGAGCCGCGTCCGCAGCTCCGCGCGGGCTTGCAGCGCATCGGCTGGTGTCATCTCCAGGCACGCCGCCGGCACGCCGTTCGGCACCACCACGGCGTTCGGCAGCGCGCCGGCCGCGGCCTGGGAAGGCACCACCACCAGGTCGGCGCGGCGCAGGAACGTGCGCGCCACCGCCGAGCGCGTCAGCACGTGCAGGTGCCACAGCACCGGCAGCCTCCGCCGTCCGGCCAGCACCGCCGCGTAGCCGGCGATCATCGTGTTGGCGTGCAGCAGTCCCGCGCCCAGCTCCGCCGCGAGTCGCCGCAGCGCGCGCGCCCCGCCGGGGATCGCCAGCGCCTTCCGCAGCGGCGTCGTGTTGACCAGCGGCAAGGCGTGCACGGGCACGTCCGCCTGCCGCGCCCGCTCGCACAGCGGTCCGTCGCCGGGGCACACAAGGTGCGGCGTGAAGCGCTCCCGGTCGAGCACCGACCACAGGTCGGCCAGCACGGCCTCGGCGCCGCCCCATTCGGCGGTGTGGCTGACGCACAGGATGACGCGCGGCGCGGGCAACGCGCAGACGTTAGCGGCCCGCCGGCGCCCCTCAAGGCGCGCCGGCCGCCGTTCCGAAGGGAGTGTGGCGATGTCCGACACCCTGCCCGAGGTCCTGGTGGTGATCCCCTGCTACGGGCAGGCCCACCTGCTGCCCCAGGCCGTGCGCAGCGTCGCCGCCCAGACCTGGCCCAACGTCCGCTGCGTGATCGTCGACGACGGTAGCCCGGACGACACGGCGGCGGTGGCCCGGGACCTGATCGCGCAGCTGCCGCAGGCGCGGATCGAACTGCTGCGGCAGCAGAACCGGGGGCTGGCGGCGGCGCGCAACGCCGGCATCCGCGCCGCGCGTTCGCCGTTCGTGCTGCCGCTCGACGCCGACGACGTGCTGCTGCCCGACGCGGTGGCGGCGATGGTGGCGGTGCTGCAAGGGGGAGCGGGGTTCTCGGTGGTGACGCCGCTCGGCCGCACCTTCGGCGATGTGGATCTGCCGCTGGTGACGCTGCCGATGACGCCGCGGCGGCTGCGCTCGGGCAACTGCCTCGTCTACTGCAGCATGTTCACGCGGGCTGCCTTCGAGCGGGCCGGTGGCTATGACGAGACGATGCGGCAGGGCTACGAGGACTGGGACTTCTGGCTGCGGCTGCTGGCCGGCGGTGCGCGGTTCGCGCACCTGCCGCGGGACCTGTTCCGCTATCGCAAGCACGGCCGCAGCATGCTGACCGATGCCGACCGCAAGGCGCCGCTGCTGCGCGCCCGCATCGCCCAGAACCATCCGACGTTGTTCCCGGCCTGGCGGCGGCGTCTGGCCGCGCGCCTGCTGGCGGCGCCGGACCGGCCGGCATGGTGGGTGCGACTGGGTGTGATGGCGACGCTGGTGCTGGACGGTAGGCTGCGGTTGCTGCGCGCGTTCCGGCGACGGCCTGCGGTTCAGCCCTGACGACGGGCCACCAGCATGCTGTCGTGCGTGCCCAGGACCAGCCAGTCAGGATCACCACGCAGCAGCTCGTCGACCACGCGCCGCGGCCCCTGGTGGGCCGGATTGGCGACGTCGTGCATGCACAGCACGCCGCCGGGCCTGACCTTCGGCGCCCACGCCAGGAAGTCGGCCCGCACGCCCTCGTAGCTGTGGTCGCCGTCCAGGAACAGCAGATCGATCGGCCGCTCGAACTTCGGCGCCACCTGCTGGCTGTAGCCCTGCAGCACCTCGACGAGGTCGCGCACGCCGTTGCGGCGCAGGTTCTCGACGAACGTCTGCCGCAGCGGCCCGCCGGTGCCGGCGGCGCGCGATGCATACTCCCCGGTGCTCTCGGCGTCGCCCGACGCGTCGAACGGATCCACGCAGTAGAGCGTCGGATTCTGCTTCTGCCGCAGGCCCTTGCCGAGCACCACCGAACTGCGGCCCTGCCAGGAACCGATCTCGACCGCGACCGGCTGGTGCTCGGGCAGGGTGCGGGCCAGCTCGTAGAGCGCCACGGCCTCGTTGGCCGTCAGCCAGCCGTCGATGCTCGCGAACGGCCAGAGCCGCAGGTAGCGCAGCCCGCGGGCGAGCAGGCGGAACCTCGTGCGGAGCTTGAAGCGGCCGAGCCAGCGCATGATCGATGTCATCGGCACTTGGGCGACCGGCAATGGAATGGAACCTCAGCCGCTGCCGCCGAACCCGCTCGCCGTGCTCAGGCCCTCGCCGATGCGGCCCCAGCGGCCGCGCAGTTCGAACAGCCAGAGGCAGCCGAACGCCGCCAGCGCGCCGGCCAGCACCGGCAGGAGTGGCGGCGCCACGTGGGGCAGGAGGTTCTGCAGCCAGAGGGCGGCGGCGGCGGTGAGCAGCGCCGCGCCGAGCGGCGGCAGGATGGCCCCGCCGAGGTGGAGCGGCTGCCGGCGATGCACCGCGCCGAGCACCGCCACCGCATAGACCAGCTGCGCCAGCGCCGCCGACAGGCCCGCACCGGCGGCGCCGAGCAGCAGTACCAGCCCGGGCAGCAGGCCCAGATGCAGGATCGCCGGCAGGGCCAGCGTTCGGGCGTAGGCGGCGTCGCGATCCAGGGCGAACAGCGCGTGGCTGCCCTGCCAGCCGAGGTGCTGGCAGGTCATCGCCAGCAGCAGGAAGCCGAGGGTCGGCCCGGCCGCGGTGAAGCCCGGTCCGAACAGCGCGCACAGCGGTTCGGCCACGACGAGGCCGCCGGCCAGGAGCGGCAGCGTGCCCCAGCTGGTCGCCACCAGGGCCGTGCGCAGGGTGCGCGCCGGATCGCCCGCGAGACTGGCGCGGTGCAGGTGCGGCAGCAGCAGGCGGGTGACCTGCGTCGACGGCAGGCCGGCGGCGCCGGCGAGGCGCTGGGCCACCGCGTAGAGGCCGGCGGGGCCGGGGCCGACGAGTAGGCCGACCAGCCAGGCGTCGGCGGCGAGCACCACTTCGCTGGCGGTCTGCGCCACCGAGACGCCGGCGGCCGAGCGAAGCATGGAGCGCAACGACGGGGTGACGGCGAGGGCCGGCGCGGGCAGCCGGCGGATGCTGGCGGCGGCACCGGCGGCGTAGGCGCAGCGGCTCAGCAGATGGAGCGCCGCCAGGGTCTCGAGCGAACCGTCGGCGGTGGACCACCAGGCGACCAGCAGGAGGTGCAGGGCGGCGGCGCCGGACTCGAGGAGCACTTCGGCGCGGGTGCGGCGGGCGGCGTCGAGCAGGCCCTTGCTGTCGAAGGCCGCCGGCAGCACCTGCAGGCAGCAGAGCGTCCAGAAGAGCGGATGCCCGGTGCACAGCAGGACCGCGGGCAGGGCCAGGACCAGCAGCAGCAGACCCAGTAGGAGCCGCAGGCGCACGGCGGTGCGCACCCACGGCCCGACGGCGTCCGGCGCGCGCGCCACCTCGCGGGTGACGAGATTGCGGATGCCGGCGCCGGCCAGCACGGCCAGCGTTGCGCCGGCGGCGATGCCCATGGCGTAGGCGCCGGTGCCAGCAGCGCCGAGCGTGCGGGCGATGAGTGCGATCGCCGCGAGCTGGCAGAGGCGCTGCAGGACGGCGCCGGTGCCGAGTTGCAGCAGGGTTGCCTTGACGCTGCTCATGCCGGCGTGCCCTCGGCGGTGATCGGCCAGGAGGGACCCGAGCGGTAGCGGAGCTGCAGGCCGGTGGGCGACCGGTCCTGCAGGCGGGATTCGATCTCCTGCACCAGCCCGGCGATGCCGTTGTGGTCGGGCTGGTCGGCATCGCACCAGACGTGGCCATGGGCCAGCAGCCAGGTGAGGAAGCGTTCGCGCAGGTGCGGCTGGTCGAGCGCCGTTGCCGCGGTGAGGTGTCTCGGCAGGTCGTCGAGCGAGCCCGTGACGGTCACGCCGGGCAGGCCGTAGAGGGCGCGGCCGAGATGCACGACCGGGGTGCCGAGCAGCAGGCTGGCCGCGCCGAGCGGATGGTTGACGGTGACCGTGACCGCGGCGGTGGCCACGGCGTCGGGCGCGGCATGGGGCAGCTCGGGCAGCACGCCGTGCATCTCGCCGAGCCCGCGCAGCTGGCGCGCCGGCAGGCCGCGTTCGGGCAGCACGGCGACGATCGGCAGGGCGGGATCGACCAGGGCGGCGGCGGCGCGCACGGCGCGGACCAGCGTGACCGGGTCCGGGGCCATCGGCGCGTCGAGGCGGAGGCGCGGATCGTCCTGGTCCTGCAGCAGCACGCACACGAACGGCGCGCGCGGCAGTTCGACGGTGGTGGGTGCTTGTGGCACGCGGCCAAGGGCGCTGCGCCAGGCGTGCAGCGGCGCCGGTTCGGCGTCACCGGGCCAGAACGCGGCGAGGCGGTCGCGCAGCCGCCGCATGGCCGAGGGCGCGATCACCGGCCGGCGCGACAGCGGCAGGGGCTCCGAGCGGGCCAGCAGGGCGGCGCGGGCGGCGTCGAGGAACGCCGGATCGGGGCGCACCGGGCGGTAGTGCGCGGCGGGCCGGCGGACGGCGCTGGCCTCGCCGTCGAGGCCGCTCTCGTCGCATTGGATGGTGTGCGGCAGCAATCCGTCGCCGGTCCACAGCAGGCGGCTGCCGCACTCCCGGGCCAGGAAGTGGATCAGGCGCTGGTCGCCGGAGCGGTCGGCGTGCAGGAACACGAGGTCCGGCGCCCAGGCCTCGAAGAAGCGCAGCAGGCCGGGCAGGAGGGTGCCGAGGCGGCGTTCGCGGCGGGCGCGGTGCCGGCCGTGCGGCTGGAGGCCAAGGCGGTGGCATTCCAGCTCGGCCAGTTCGCGCAGCGGCGCGTGGGCGGTGGGCTCCTGCCGGCCGGGCAGCACGCGCAGCACGGGCATGGTCTGGGCCTCCGCGAAGGTCGCGGCGGCCGGGTCGGTGCAGAGCCAGGTCACGCGGTGGCCGCGGAACCGCAGTTCCCGCTGCAGCCGTTCGTGCAGGTGGAACCGATGGATGCTCGGCGCCCCGAAGACGATGTGGCCCATGGCTGCGGGAGTTCCTTTCGGCCATGGGGCGGGGTTGGCTTGATGCGGAGGGGGTGGTCGGGATGGTCATGGAGGTGCCAAGTGCGCGGGCAGAGCGACTGGGGGACCCCTGGTGCTCTGGTCGGGCTAGCGACACAAGTCCTGTAGCGATGGGCGACTGCGGCAGGTAGAGGGCGCAGGGGAGGCGGAACAGCAGTGAGGCCCGAGCGGCTCGGGCGCGGCAGCGCCATGCATTGGCGGTGTTCTTGCCTGCCCGGTCCCGTTAGCATCCGATCGCGGTGGATGGACCTCATCCCAAAGAGGAGAACTGCATGGAGTCCGAGGACGCAAGGGCGGCTGGCGACGAGCCGGGGCGTTCTGATGGAGCTGACCTGCTGTGGTGGTGCAAGCTACGGTGTGATCTGGCTCGTTGGCTGACCCGGCGTGCGGCATTCGACCCAGAGGATGTCGCCGACGAAGTGCTGGCGCGGCTGTGGTCCGGACCATTCCGCGATACCGTTGGCACCGACAAGGGGCGGGCGCTCGCATTCGGAATGGCTGCCAAGGTGTCCGCTGATCGTCGCCGGAAGCAGGAGGCGGAGAACCAGCATCTGCTGAGTGAACTCATCGGTTCTCCCAGTCGGGACGACAGTCCACTGCTACCCGAAGAACAGGTGTTCCGGGATCGGCGGCGAGTGTTGGCAAGGAACTTGCTGGCGAAGTTCTTTCGCCTGCTGCGGCCGCTGCTGGGCAAGACGGATCTTGGCCTGTTGATCCAACTCAAGCACGGCGTGACGGACACTCAGAAGATTGCGGATGAACTGCGGATCAAGAAGCGGTCGGTTCGGCGAGCCAGGAGGCGCCTGGAGAGCAAGAAGGCGGTTGCGAAGGCCCTGATGAACAGAAAGTGGGTCCTCCCTCGCGATGACGAGGTGTTCCGCTGGATTGCCCGAACCTCGAACCTACCCCAGCCCCCGAACCCCCGAACCCCCGAACCCCCGAACCCCCGAACCCCCGAACCCCCGAACCCCCCTGACATGGCTACCAAGCGATGGGCGATGGCCTTGTTGCTCTGTGCTGCCTTGCTTGCCACGATGGCGATGATCAACTCCCCCCCGGCATTGCCGGTGGCCAAGGGTGGCGTCGTCGTCGGGACGATCGTGCTCGTTGCTCCGGAGGCGCAGTGCGTCTGCACGCCGACGATCGTGGATGTGATCAACAACACGACGGCCAACTGCCATGGTCAGCAGGGAACGGCTCCGCAGATCGTCGTCACCGTCCCGGACAAGACGGGAAGCACATGCACCGAGACGCAGACCGGCTGTGACGCCATTGCTAATCACAAGTGCACGGCAACGATCAAGGCAGATTTCCAGTGGCCAGCAAACCCGTGCTTCATCACGGCCGGAGTGGCTGGCCCCGGCATCGGTACCGACCAATCACCATGCCAGGTCTCGAACAGCCCGAACAACATGAGCGGCACATGGGTTCTGGAGGCTGTTTGTTCTCCAGTGGACAACTACGGAGTGACCGAAACTTCGTTCCGGGTCTGGGCGGGAGGGTGTGCCCAGCAGCCACCCACGGCGACTCCCTCTGCGGAGTACAAGCCAATGCTCAAGTGCAACAAGTGTCAGAAGATCGCGGATCCGGAATGAAGGCCCGGAGCGCCTGGACGATCTCGCTTGCGCTGCTTGCGGTGGCAGTGCTGGCCTGGCTTCTCGTTCCCCGTACCACGCCAGACGTGGGACCGCACCAGCCTCGCAGCGACCGGCCCGAGCCGGGAGGCGGTAGTGCCGCAGGGGCCCCCGGCATCGTCCGGATCGTGGTGGCACCACCGCCGGGGGAGCCGTCGAAACAGGGACGCGATCGTCCGCCGACCGTCCTGGAGGAAGTGGAGCATCTGGGTCCTCTCACCGGCGGCGATCTCGAGGATGCCCTGGAGATGCTGGCCTTGCGGCGTCGGAACTACGAGAAGAAGCTCGCCGACCGCCATACGGATTCTCAGGACTCGGCTTCCCTCAAGGAAGAGGCGGAGCTGTTGTGGGAAGTAACCTTGGCCAAGGAGGCCGGGGCAGCGATGAGGGCCGGGAGCTACGTGGTGACCCGGCCCGGACAGCCATCACCCTCGCTGGCCCTGCCCGGCGCCGAGGTCATGCGCACCGGTGGCACGAGGAATGGCGAGAACGTCAACGTGACGATCATCGTCTCCCTCCACGGTCACCCCGAGATGGCGCAGGCGCGCCAGTACTTCGACGCGATCATGCAGTTCGACGACTCGGAGCGGGTCCGCAAGTTCAACTCGCTGCCCGACGAAGAGCGCAGCCGGCTGGCCGCGCAGCTTGGCGCCCTCCTCAGGAAACCGCACCGCACCCAGGACGAACTGAAGTTCATCCACAAGTGGATCGGCGTCCACACCAAGTTGCTGGAGTCATCGGGCATGGTGCAGCTGCTGCGGCAGTGAGCGGCGCGGCCCCGGCTTTCTTGCTAGCCGCCATCCAGTTGGCCTGGTCCTCACCGACCGTCTGCAGGTAGTCCGGCCGCAGCCGCACCCTCAGGAACTCGCGGTACAGCGCGGTCACGATCTCGTGCAGCTGCAGCCAACTGCCGGCGCGTTCCTCGTTGCGCTCCGGGTCGCTGCTGACGTCCTCCGAGTCGTCGGGCAGCTTGACCCCGGACAGGCTCAAGGTCGTGCCGTCGACCGTCGCCGACCACTGATGGCTGCCCTCGGCCACCAGCAGGCGCGCGCGCTTCAGGCGGCGGCCGCCGCGCAGGGCGGTGCGCGCCTCGGCGGTGCGGGTCGGCGCGCCGTGGCGCAGGATCTGCTCGGTCTCGTCGTCGCGCGGTGCGGCGAAGGTCAGCAGGTCGTCGAGCATCACCGCCACCACCCGGCCGCTGGGCAGCACGAACTCGCCGGACTCGGTCTCGTGGCGGAACCACAGCCAGGTCAGGAATCCCTCGCCCAGGAATCCGTGGCTCTCGGCACCCTTGCTCATGCCCGCGCCTCGCGAGGCTCCGGTTCGCCGGCGGCAACGGCAGCCCTGGCCGGGCGCCGGTGCCGCGGCGGTTCCTCGGCTTCGGGCCAGGGCACCGCCTGCGCCCGCTCCAGGGCCGCCAGCATCTCCTCCGACAGGCCGCAATGCTGCGCCAGCTCGTACGGGTCACCCTGCGAAAGCGGCACCGCGAACGTCGGTGGGCTTGGCTGCGGCCGGAGGTGCCGAGGGTTGTCCATGCTGCAGCAGCATCACCGACTAATGTCTCGATCGAGCTCCCGTATCGCCTGCGTCGTGTGAGTGTGAGCGTGACCTCGTTCGACGGCCTTGACACGGAGCCTATGTCCTTCATTGTCACTGGGGCCGGGGACAATAGGCGACTGATGCGCATGACAACGGCGCGGAAGGCGGGTAGGACAAACAAGCACGCTCCGGACCAGCGGGTAGGACAAACAAGCACGC
>CAZMGG010000036.1:0-1761 GCA_964565715.1 uncultured candidatus Brocadiaceae bacterium
CGAGACAGCAGGAGTACACGCCGGCGGTGAAGGTGCCGTCGGGGCGGATCGGCACCGTTGGCGCGGCGGCGCTCGGCTTGGTCCACCAGCCCGCGCCCTCGATGTGGATGTAGACGGCGACGCGATGCGTGGCGAAGTCGACGCCGGTGACGATGCCATCCAGCACTCCGGGGCTGCCATGGGGCGGCGTGCCGGTGATGCGGATGGTCTGCGCCGGCAGCGGGACCGCCGACGGCAGCAGCAGCAGCAGACCGGCAAGGAGGCGGAACCCGGCAGACATGGGCGCAACCCTAGCACAACCGCCCGGCCACGCGGCGCGGCCGGAGGCCGCCCAGGCGCGGCGAAAGCTTGTCCGCGGCTGCGCAGCACCGTAGAACGGAACGGCAGCGCGGCCTGCTTCCTGGCCGCCGATACCCACTCCGACGGAACGATTCATGACGCACGTCATCGCCCAACCCTGCATCGACGTGAAGGACAAGGCCTGCGTCGACGTCTGCCCGGTGGACTGCATCCACGGCAAGGACGACGACAAGCAGCTCTACATCAACCCCAACGACTGCATCGACTGCACCCTGTGCGTCGATGCCTGCCCGGTGCAGGCGATCTTCGCCGAGGAGGATCTGCCCGCGGAGTGGAAGCCATACACCCAGATCAACGCCGACTACTTCAAGAAGTAGGTCGGCGCCCGCCATGCCGGCCCCGCCGGACCCCAACCCGGACCCCAGGCCGGACGACCCGCCGGCCGGCTCCCGCTGGTCGCGGCAGGAGCGCGTGCCCGGCATCGGCCGGGCCGGCCAGGAACGGCTGCGGCAGGCGCGGGTCCTGATCGTCGGGGTCGGCGCGCTCGGCACCCACACCGCCGACGCGCTGTGCCGGGCCGGCGTCGGCGAGCTGTGGCTGTGCGACCGCGACATCGTCGAACGGTCCAACCTGCAACGGCAGGTGCTGTTCGTCGCGCAGGACGCCGAAGCGGGCACGCCGAAGGCGGTGGCCGCCGCCGCCCACCTGCGGCGGATCGATCCCGACTGCCGGATCACCGCCCACGTCGAACACGTCGGGCCGGCGTTCCTGCAGGGCTTGCCGGCGAAGCCGGACCTGATCCTGGACGGCACCGACAACTTCGCCACCCGCTACCTGCTCAACGACTTCGCCCTGCAGCACGGGCTGCCGTGGATCTACGCCGGCGCGGTGGCCACCGAGGGCGCCGCCATGGTGGTGCGTCCCGGCAGCACGCCGTGCCTGCGCTGTCTGTGGCCGGAGCCGCCGCCCGCCGCCAGCGTCGGCACCTGCGAGACCCTGGGCATCCTGCAGCCGGCGGTGGCGGCGGTCACCGCCTTCCAGGTGGCCGAGGCCATCAAGCTGCTGACCGGCAATGCCGCGGCCTGCACCCGCGGCGTGTTCACCTGCGACGTCTGGCGCGGCACGTTCGGCGTGTTCGGTCAGGGCGGCGGGCCTTCGCCCGACTGCGTCGCCTGCAGCGGCGCCGACTTCCCGGCCCTGCGCGGCGAGCAACGGCAACCGGTGACCCTGTGCGGCCGCGACGCGGTGCAGGTCGAGCCGCAGGCCGGCAGCGTGGTCGATCTGGACCGGCTGGCCGGGCTGCTGCGCGGTGCGGTGGCCGACCTCGAACGGACGGCGCACCTGCTGCGGTTCGCGGCGGACGGCGTGCGCTTCTCGGTCTTCCCCGGCGGCCGCGCGCTGCTGTTCGGCGTGCGGGATCCGCTGCGGGCCCGCGCCCTCTACGACCGGTTCGTCTCCTGA
>CAZMGG010000036.1:1861-44198 GCA_964565715.1 uncultured candidatus Brocadiaceae bacterium
TCGCGTTCACCTCCGGCGCCACCGAGGGCCTCAACCTCGTGCTGCGCGCCCTGCTGCGGCCGGGTGACGCGGTGCTCACCACCGCCTGGGAGCACAGCTCGGTGGTCCGGCCGCTGCTGGCCCTGCAGCACGAACGGGACCTGCGGCTGGCGGTGCTGCCGCCGGACGCGGGGCTCGGCATCGGCGTCGACGCCGTGCGCGCGGCGCTGGCCGCGCGGCCGCGCCTGCTGGTGTTCTCGCACGCCAGCAACGTCACCGGTGCGGTGGCTGACGCCGCCGCATTCTGCGCCCTGGCCCGCGCCCAGGGCACGCTGACGGTGCTGGACGCGAGCCAGACCGCCGGCGTGCTGCCGCTCGACGTCGGCGCCGACGTGCTGGTCGGCTCGGCGCACAAGAGCCTGCTCGGCCCGCCGGGTCTCGGCTTCGTCGCCGCCCGCCCGGACCTGGACCTGCCGCCGCAGAAGCAGGGCGGCACCGGCTCGTCACGGGCGCTGGCCGAACACCCCACCACCTGGCCGGCGGCGTTCGAGGCCGGCACGCCCAACACCCCGGCGATCCTCGGGCTCGGCGAGGCCCTGCGCTGGCTGGACGGACGCGAGCCCGCCACCGACCTCGGCCACGGCCTCGACTCGATCGACGAACTCGCGGAACTGCTGGCGTCCCAGGGTCACCGCGTGCTGCGGCCCGCCGGCCCGCGGCTGCCGGTGCTGTCGTTCGTGCCCGCCGGCCTCGATCCGGCCGAGGCCGGCCTGCTGCTGGATCAGGCCGGCATCCACGTGCGCACCGGCTTCCACTGCGCGCCGTGGCTCCACGCCCATCTCGACACGGAACGCGGCGGCACGGTGCGGATCAGCCCCGGCCCGTTCGTCACGGCAGCCGAAGTTCGGGCGGCAGCGGCAGCGCTGGCCGGCTGAGGAACTCGAAGCACTCGACCGCCAGCACGAACCACGGATCGTCGGCGCGCAGCCCGTCGGGCAGGTAGCGATCCTGCAGCGGCACGCTCGGCAGGTAGCGCAGGCCGGGGCTGCTGCCGGTGAGCAGCAGGTCGCGCACCAGGTCGCGCTGCGCCTGCCAGCGGACGAAGCCGGGGTGCGCCTCGCTCCGCCACAGCGCCTCTTCCAGCAGCCGGCGCGCCGCCTCGCGGGACAGCCGGCCGTCCACCGCCAGGTCCACCGCCGGCTCGAGCAGCGGATCGTGGCCCACCGGCGGGCGCGGCGCCGGTTGGCCCAGGGCCCAGGCGATCCAGAACGCCTCGGGCAGGTCGGCGGGGAACGTCGGCGCCGGCGGTGCGGCGGGCACCGGCGCTCCCAGCAGTTCGATGCAAAGCGCCAGCACGACGAGCCGGCGGGTCGGCGCCACCGCGAGCCAGCGTTCGGCGTCGGCGATCACCTCGGCGGGCGGGCGCGAGCGCGCGTAGGCCACCGCCAGCCGGCGCGGGTCCTCGTCCAGCGGTTGCGGCACCGGGCCGAGCCATTCCCGCAGCGCCCGGGCCCCGGCCACCGGCTCGGTCAGGGCCTCCAGCAGTTCCCAGGGCGGCCGCGGCACGGTCGCCGGCGACGGCCACTGCCCGGCCTGGCCGAGCAGCAGGGCCGCGGCCCGCCGGCCGGCCAGCAGTTCCCGCGGGGTGAGCGCGGCGATGGCCTGGGCCCGCTGCACCAGCACCGGGTCGATGCCGGCCGCGTCGGCGCGGGCGAGGAACACGCCGCGCCAGACCAGTTCGGCGTGCCGACCCGGGGCCGGACCGAACCACGGCCCGCGGTCCAGGCCCGGCACGCCGGCCAGGCTGGCCGCCGCCACCAGCCCCGGATCGGCGCTGGCGGGGGCGGGCAGGCCCTGGCCGCCGCCGAAGCGAGATGACGCAAGATAAGCCGCCACCTGGAGTTGCACCGAAGCACCTCGTTGGCGACCGATCAGGCGCTGCCACGGGTTGCCGAGCCCGGCGGGCCGCCGGGGACCGAGCGCCAGCAGCATGGCGCCCAGCACCTTCTCCTCTACCGGCCCCTGTTCGAGGGCCTGCAGCAGCCGTTCGTCCTCGGCGACGCCGCCGGCCAGGCTGGCCGCCACCAGCAGGATCAGCCGCCGGCGCACGTCGGACCGTTCGCGGTCGTGCAGATCCCAGAGCAGCGGCGCCACCGGCCGGCCGACGTCGCGGGCCAGCCGCCAACCCTCGCCGTGGTCGCGCACCTGGCTGTCCAGCAGCAGCTCCTGGAAGCGGGTCCGGAAGGCCCGATCCGGCACCGGCACCGCGATCACCGTGCCCGCCCCGCGGACCTGAGCCGGTGCCGGTTGAGCCGCGGCGAGCCAAATTCCGATAGCGGAGAGCAAGTGGATCCCCAGCACCAGCCGCGTCCCACCCATGCCGGGTCGGCCGGCTCGCCGGCTGGCTCCGCCGCACCCCTCGCCAACCTGGATGTCTGAGTCGGAGAGCCTGCTGAACACCGAAGAGGTCGACTTCCTGCTGGAAGCCGACGGCACCGCCGGTCCGCCCGCGGACCGCGGCATCGCGCAGGAGGTCACCATGCGTGGCGACCTCGACCAGATCAGCCTGTCCGACATCTTCCAGACGCTGTCGCTGGCCAAGATGGAGGGTTTGCTGCGGGTACGCAATCCCCTGGAACAGCGCCTGCTGCATTTCCGCGGGGGCTTCGTGCAGATCCTGGTGCCGCACCGGATCGCCGCCCGCCGCCTCGGCCAGCGCCTGGTCAACGCCGGCCTGCTGGAGGCCGAGGCGCTGCGGGCCGCCCTGGTGGCGCAGCGGAAGGTCAACAAGCCGCTCGGCCTGATGCTGGTCGAACTGGGCTACGTCACCCAGGAGCAGGTCGAGGAGATCGTCGGCCTGCAGGCCACCGAGGAGCTGATCGGGCTCTTCACCTGGCGGCACGGCACCTTCGAGTTCTACAAAGGCACCGTCAGCGACCCGAAGATCCGCGCCCGGCTCGACAAGTGCATCGAGTTCGAGGTCAACGGCCTCCTGCTGGAGGTGGCGCGGCGCACCGACGAGTGGGAGTGCATCCTCGAGGTGCTCGGCAACCTCGACGAGTACCCGGCGATGGTGCCGGCCGCCCTGGATGCGGCGGCCGACCTGCCCGAGACCGAGCGCAGCCTGGCGCAGCAGGTCAACGGCACCCTGAGCTACCGCGACCTGGCCGACCATGCTGGCCTGTCGCTGTTCGACCTCGCCACCCAGGCCCGCAACCTCGTCCAGCGCGGCATCCTGCGCAACCGCTCCGACCAGGACCTGCTCGGAGTGGCGAAGGACCAGCTCGAACTGGGCCAGCACAAGCGGGCGCTGATGACCCTGCAGACCCTGCGGGATCGCCCGGGCCAGCGCGACCACGAGCTGGTGGCGGCCATGGCCCAGCTGCTGTGCCAGTGCGGCGCCGCCAAGGCCGCCGCCGCCCTGCTGCTGGACCAGGCCCGCCGCAGCGGCGACCCGGCCGACGCCCTGGCCCTGGCCGCCCAGGCCCGCGCCATGTCGGCCCGGGATCTCGAGGTCCTCACGTTCTATCGCGAGTGCCTGCTGCGGTCCGCTTCCGCCACGCCGGCGGCGATCGAGGAGGCCTCGCTGCAGCTCCTCGACGAGTACCTGGACCGCAACGAGAGCGACGCCGCCAGCGCCCTGATCGCCGACTGCGAGCAGGCCGGCCAGCCGTCGCTGCAGCTGCTGACCCGCAAGACGCGATTGCAGCAGAAGCAGCAGGACGTCGCCGGCGCCATCGACACGCTGCTGGCGATGGCGGAGCTGCCCGAGGTGGCCGCCGACCGCGCCCGCGTCACCGAGCTGTACGAGCAGGCCAGCAAGCTGGACCGCTCGCGCCGCGACCTGCAGAAGGCCCTGCGGCAGCTGCGCAACAGCCGTTCGGCCGTGGTGACCCGGATCAGCATCGTCGCGGCGGTGGTGATCCTGGTGGCCGCCGGCGCCATGGTGACCATGTGGCGCCAGGCCTCCCACGAGGCCCATCTGGCGGTGACGGCGGAGATCGGCAAGCTGCTGCAGCAGGGCGATCGGGCCGGCGCGCGCCGCACGCTGCTGGCCTTCGCCGAGCAGCACGGCGAGGGGCCGATCACCGCCGACCTGCAGCGGCAGATCGAGTTCGCCGAAGCCGCCGAGGTGGCCAACCAGAAGCGCCTGCAGCGCAAGCAGATGCTCGATCGCCTGGGCGGCGCCGCCGAGCTGATGGCGCAGGCGAAGCTGGCCGAGGGCCTCGCCGTCTATCTCGAGCTGCACGCCGTGCCCGAGCACCAGAAGGAGGTCGCCGAGGTCCTGCAGCTCCGCTGCGAGACCCTGCGCGATCGGCTGGAGGAACTGGTCAAGCTGCTGGCGGTGGAGCTGCCGCCGCCGCCGGCCGAGGTGCCCGACCGCCGGCAGGTGTTGACCGGCATCGAGAAGCTCCGGGCCCTGCTGCCGGCCGAGCCGGTGGCGCTGGCCGAGGCGGTCATGGCGGTGGAGACCGCCGGCGGCTGGCCGGCGTTCCTGCCCGCCGAGATCCGCGACAAGCTGCTGCGGCCGGCCCGGCTCGCCACGGGCCAGATCGCCAGGGTCCGCGATCGGCTCGGCGTGTTCGAGGATGCGCTGGCCCGCGTCGAGAGCGAACGCCGCCTGGATCCGATCTTCAAGCAGGCCCTCGAGCACGAGCAGAAGCTGCAGTTCAAGGAGGCCCTGGAGTGCTACCGCCGGCTGCAGAAGGAGCACGGCGGCGGCGAGTTGCAGAGCCACTTCCGCGACCAGATCGAGCGCTTCGCCGGCATCTGCCGCTTCACCGACGTGATCGCCGAGGCCACCCGGACCGGCGACTTCGTCACCGCCCAGAGCCAGCTCCGCGCACTCCGTCTGTCGTATCCCGACATCGCCTTCGAGAAGGTCGTGCGGATGCCGCTGCTGGTGGAGACCCGCCCGCACGGCGCCACCGTGCAGTGGAACGGCACCGTGGTGGGCAAGACGCCGATCCTGCTGTCGTGCCTGCCGGAGGACGAGGCGACCCTGGACATCCGCCTGCCCGGCTTCGCCGTCGAGCAGCCCAAGGTGCGCGGCGATCAGACCGGCGCCCTCAACCTGCTGCTGGCGCGGGAGCCCAACTGGCAGGTCGACCTGGAGGGCATCGTCGAGCAGAACTGCGCCAGCGACGGCCGCGGCCACGTCTTCGTCACCGACCGCGCCGGCACGGTGACCGCCCTCGATCGCCGCACCGGCGCCGTGGTCTGGCGCTGGCGCAGCGGCGACCTCTCGGGCTACCTGTCGGCGCCGCTCCTGTTCGAGACGACGCTGCTGGTCAGTTCGCTGGACGGCCCGGTCCGGGCCATCGAGCAGCAGACCGGCACGGTGCGTTGGACCACCGATGAACTGCCATCCGAGGTCGGACCGGTGCTGGTGGGCAACGTGCTGGCGATCGCCACGATCGACCGGCGTCTGGTGCTGCTCAACGCCCAGACCGGCGAGAAGATCGTGGCCTGGCCCCTGCCGGCCCGGATCTCCGCCGACCTCGTGGCCACCGGCGACACCATCGTCGCCGTGTGCCAGGACGGCGAGGTGGCCGCGTTCGACGCCGCCAAGCCACGCACCTCGTGGCGGGTCCGGCTGGACCGCGCCTCGGGCCTCCGCGCGGGCGCGATCCCCGGCGGCGTGGTGGTCACCGCCGAGCAGGGACTGCTCTGCCGCATCGACGCCGCCGACGGCAAGGTCGTGTGGCAGACCAGCCTGGAGGGCACCGTCGAAGGCCTGCCGACGCATCACGGCAGCAGCGTCCTGGTCACGCTGCAGAAGCGCGTGATCCGCGTCGCCCTGGACGGCGGCCAGGTGACCGGCGAACTGGATGCCGGTCAGGATGCGTGGTCGGGCTCGGCACTGCCGATCGGCAACCGGATCCTGGTGCCGATGCGCGACGGCAGCTGGCGCGCCCTCGACAGCGACTTCCAGATCATCTGGCAGGTGAAGGGCACGCGTCGGCTCAGCAACCGGGCAACGGTGCTGCCGGGCGGGGAACTGATGGTCGGCAGCACCGACCGCAAGATCCTGTTCTTCGACGCCCGCTGACGCGCTGCCGACGGTCGATCGCCGGCAGATCGACGACCACGCGTCCGGATCCCGTCGCGGCCTGATGCGGCGCACCGCGCAAGAACGCGCGCACCTGGCGTCCGGACGGCCTTGCCACCGCCGCCACGCGCGTTCCCCACGGCCAGGGCGCCGCCAACGTCGACAGGGAAGGGCTTGGAAACATCCGCTGGCTTCTGTAACCATGGGTACCGCAACCACTAGGGGGCGGCCGCTCGGCTTCCTGGTCGACGCCACCCGAGACCGGGTGCCCGGCGCCAGGAAATCCGGGCGTCTCGCTCGCAGCCCGCACGCCCGGCATCCCGTCGCCAGGCAACCCTTCCCATGGGGCGTTCCGCGAAACCCCTGCTCTCTCTTGCTCTTGCATCGCGCGAAACCCTCCGGATTCCGGCACACACCTTGCTCTTTTCCGGGGTAGCTTTCCCCGCCGAGATCCTGCAACTCCGCCTAGACACCATGCGATCCCTGCTCATCCCCGTCTGCCTCTTGTTCTCGCTCGCCGCCTGCATGGACCACTCCGGTTCCAACGTCGGCAGCAACAACCCGCCCGCGCCGATCGGCGGCCCCGATGGCCACCTGGTCGACAACCTGGGCGACTCCCCCGCCGGTGGCGGCAACGGCTCGGAAGTTCCGGGCGGCGGTGGCGGTTCGCAAAACGGCTCGAACGGCGGTTCCGGCGGCGGCTCGAACGGCGGTTCCGGCAGCGGTGGCAGCCACAACCCGCCCGGTGGTGGCGGTGGCGGCGGTGGCGCACCGGTGCCCGAGCCGGGCACCATGCTGCTGGTCGGCACCGGCCTGGCGGGTGCCGCGCTGCTGCGCCGCCGGCGCAAGCAGCAGGCCTGATGCCGACGGGCGCGCCCGCGCCCCCACGCGGCCTTGTCCCATGGCCGCGGCCGCGCTGAGATCCGCTCCATGAGCGGCACCGAGGAACCAGAACTCGAACTGCGTTCCGGCGTGCCGGCCTGGGCCGGCGGTCTCCTCCTGCCCGACTACCTGGCGCGGCGCTTCCCCTACCACGATCGCGCCACCTGGCTGCGGTTGATCGCGGACGACCGCGTCCGCTGCACCCGCGGGGACCAGACCGTGCGCGGCCCCCTGCGCCCGGGCGACAGCGTCGCCTACCGGCGCGTCCACCGCGAGCCCGAGGTCCCCACCGACATCGTCGTCCTGCACCGTGACGAGGATCTGGTGGCGGCGGTGAAACCGGCCCACCTGCCCAGCCACGCCGACGGGGTGTTCGTCACGCGCACGTTCGTCCACCTGCTCGGCCGCCTGCTGGCGCCGACCGCGATCGACCTCGCCCACCGGCTCGACCGCGAGACCAGCGGCGTGATGCTGGTGGCCTGCCACAAGCAGGCCCGCGCCGCCCTCGAGACGCAGTTCCGGAGCGGCACGGTGGAGAAGTCCTATCTGGCGGTGGTCCATGGGCTTCCCACTGCCGACCGCTTCACGATCGAGCAGCCGATCGGCAGGGCCAGGGACAGCGCGATCAGCCTCCGCCGGGCGGTCCGACCCGACGGCGACGCCGACGCCCAGGCGGCTCGCACCGACTTCACCGTCCTGGCCCGCCTGGCCGGACACGCCCTGCTCCGGGCTCACCCTCGCACCGGCCGCACCCACCAGATCCGGGTCCACCTCCACCACGCCGGGCACCCCCTGGTCGGCGACAAGCTCTACGGCCGCAGCGACGACGAGTACCTGGCCTGGGTCAGACACGTGAAGGCCGGCGGCGACCCGGCCTGGGCCGAAGGGCTGACGACGGGCCGTCACCTGCTGCACGCCGAAGCCGTGACGGTGCAGCACCCACGGCATGGGCGTCGCATGACCTTCCGGGCGCCGATCCCAGCAGACATGCGGGAATTCCTGGCATCGCGGGGCTGGGATCAGACCCTGCCGGACTGCTAGCATCCCTCTTCCATGCTCCGGTTTTCGAACGGTGGGCTGCTGCTGCTGGCGGCGTGCGCGAGCGCGCCGGACCAGCCCACGGCGACCGCGAGCGAAGCCTGCCGCGCGCTGGTCGCCGCGGCGCCGGCCGAATGGCCGGAGCGGCTCCCCGCCGTGCTGGCGCTGGGCCGCGCCGCGGCGCCGGACCTGATCGCGGCCCTGCAGGCCGAGCCAGGCGGCGACGGCGGCCAGGCCGCGGTGGCGACCCTGGGGCGCCTCGGCGATCCGCGCAGCCGGCCATTCCTGCTCGAACTGCACCGCGACCGTGGTCCCCTCGCCACCGAGGCGACACTCGCGCTGGCCGCGCTGCCCGCGGACGACGACCCGGTCCTGCGCGAGCTGCTGGCCGCCACCGCGGCGGACCGCCTGGCCGACCCGACCCTGCGCACCGCGTCCGCCTGCGCCCTGGTGGCCCTGGGCCAACGCCGCCTCGCCGCGCCGATCTGGCGCGCCGTGCTGCTGGCCGGCACGCCGATCGGCCTGCCGCTGCAGCGCGAACTCGGCCTGCCGGACCGGCCGCGTTGGGCGCTGGAACGTTACCTGATCCAGCGGCAGCTGCTGCGCACCGCCGGTACCGACTTCGGCCTCGACACCGACGCGCCCTGGCCCGACCTCGAACGCGTCACCGAGCGCGTGACCCGCTGGCTGGAGGCCTCGTCGTGAATCGCGTCACGGTCGCCCTGGCGCTCGGCCTCTGCCTCGCCACCACCAGCCTGACCCAGGGCGCCCAGGATCCCGTGCAGGGGCCGCCGGCCCCGCGCGGCGAGGCGCCGCCCGAACTCACCGACCTGGCGGCGTTCGATCGCTGGGCGCAGCGGGAGCCGCGGCCGCCCCTGCCGCAGCGCATTGCCGCGCTGCAGGCCTACCTGCAGGGCGCCAGGTCCCAGGCCAACGCCGACCGGTCGCCGGCCCGCCTGCGCCTCGGCCGCCTGCTGCTCGAGGCCTTCGAACCAGCGCCGGCCCGGGCCCAGTTCGAGTCGGTACTGCGCGATGCCGCCACCGCCGAGGGCTCCGCGGCGCCGACCGAACTGCGCGCGGCGGCAACCTACGGCCTCGCCCAGGCCCTCGACCTCGACCGCGACCGGAAGGGCGCCCTGGTGCTGCTGGACGCCCTGTCGGCCGATCCCAAGGCCGGGCGCTGGGCGAACCCCGCCCGCATCGCCGCCCACCATCTGCGCCATCGGGCGCCGGCGGTGGGCGATCCCCTGCCGGCCCTGTCGACCCTCGGCGACCAGCACCGCGAGCACGCCCTGCTGTTGGTGGTCTTCGCCGAGGATCACCCGCCGTCGGTGACGCGCCTGCAGGCCCTGCAGCGCGTCTGGGCCGATGCCGGCATGCCGGCCCAGGACCTGATCGCCTACGCGGTCGATCCCCGACCGGGCGGCCGCGACCAGCTGGCGGCGGCGCTGCAGCTCGAGGGCCCCCTGCTCACCTGCAGCGACGGCTTCCTGCACGCCGACCTGCTGGCGCTCGGCATGCGCGGCGTGCCATCCAGCATCCTGGTCGGCCCCGACCATCGCGTGCTGCTGCGCGATCCGCCGCCGGACCGCCTGCGCACCCTGCTGCTCGGCAGCCGCTGAGGTCCGCCAGGACTACGGGTAGATCTTGTAGAGCATGCGCGGGTACGGGATGCACTCGCGCAGGTGCTCGACGCCGCAGATCCAGGCCAGCGTGCGTTCGAGGCCCATGCCGAAGCCGCCGTGCGGCACCGAGCCGTAGCGCCGCAGATCGAGGTACCAGCGGAACGCCTCGGCCGGCAGCTGATGCTCGGCGATGCGCTGTTCGAGCAGCGTGACGTCGTCCTCGCGCTGCGCGCCGCCGACGATCTCGCCGTAGCCCTCGCTGGCGATCATGTCGACGCCCAGCGCCAGGTCCGGGTTCTGCGGGTCGCGCTTCATGTAGAACGCCTTGATCGCCGCCGGCCAGCGATGCACCATCACCGGCCGGTCGAAGCCCTCGCCGATCGCCGTCTCGTGCGGCGCGCCAAAGTCCTCGCCGTAGGGGAAGTCGGTCATCCCCGCCGCGTGGATCTTCTTCACCGCCTCGTCGTACGTGATGCGCGGATAGGGCGTGCTGGCGGCGGGCCGCAGCTTGTCGATGTCGCGTTCCAGCACCTTCAGGTCGTCGCTGCGGTTCTCGATCACCTTGCGGACGATGGTCGAGACGAGGCCCTCGGCCAACGCCATCACGTCCTCGAGGTCGTAGAAGGCCGCTTCCGGCTCCACCATCCAGAACTCGGTGAGGTGGCGCCGCGTCTTGCTCTTCTCGGCCCGGAAGGTCGGCCCGAACACGTAGACCCGGCCGAGCGCCATGGCGCTGGCCTCGCCGTAGAGCTGTCCGGACTGGGTCAGGAAGGCCTTGTCGCCGAAGTAGTCGACCTCGAACAGGGTCGTGGTGCCCTCGCAGGCGTTGGGCGTGAACATCGGCGAGTCGACGCAGGCGAAGTCGCGCTCGTGGAAGAAGTCGCGCACCGCCCGGATCGCCTCGTCGCGGATCCGCATGATCGCGGTCTGCTTGCTCGAGCGGAGCCACAGGTGCCGGTGCTCCATCAGGAACGCCGGGCCGTGCTCCTTCGGCGTGATCGGGTAGGGCTCGGCCACGTGCACCACCTGCAGCTGCTTCACGCCCAGTTCGACGCCGCCCGGCGAGCGCTCGTCGGCCTTCACCTCGCCGAGGATGCGCAGGCTCGACTCCTGGGTCAGCCGGCCGGCCTGTTCGAAGGCCTGCTCGTCGAGGTCGCCCTTGAAGCACACGCACTGCACCACGCCGGTGCCGTCGCGCAGCAGCAGGAAGTGCAGCTTGCCCTTGCTGCGCATGTGGTAGAGCCAGCCCTGCACGGCCACGGTCTTGCCGACGTGCTCCTTGAGGCGGCGGACGGGGACAGCCGGGTGGCCGGCGAACTGCTGCTCGGTCATGAAGGGGATCCAGCGGTCTCGGAAGACCGGGATGCTGCCCGACGCCCCCGGTGCCCGCAAGGCTGCGCGCTCCGCCCGGGCACCGGAACCCGCTAGGATCTGCGGCCCATGCCATCGCCGCAGAAGCCCACCAACTACTGGGACTACATCCGGGTCGAGGACCTGCTGGCCTTGCAGCAGGGCGTGGACGGCAGCGAGGACCGGCTGTCCGACGACGAGGTCCGCTTCATCGTCATCCACCAGATCGACGAGCTGTGGTTCAAGCTGGTGCTGCGCGAACTGGTCACCGCCCGCGACCTGTTCCGCCGCGATCCGGTGCCGGAGACGGCCCTGGCCGGCGCCGTGGCCGCCCTGCGGCGGGTGGCGCAGGTCTTCGACCTCGCCGGCCGCCACTTCGGGCTGATGGAGACGATGCGGACCCGGGACTACCTGACCTTCCGCGACAAGCTGAATCCGGCGTCGGGCTTCCAGTCGGCGCAGATGCGCGAGATCGAGATCGTGCTGGGTCTCGACGATGCCGATCGGATCCCGTTCGGCAACGAGACCAGCTACCGGGCGGCGCTGCGCTCCGCCGACGGCACCGAGTCACCGGCCCTGCGCCGCGTCGAACGCCGGCTGCAGGACGGGCCGAGCCTCAAGCACGCCATCGACCAGTGGCTGCACCGCACGCCGATCCAGGGCTCCCGGCCGGGCGACGCCGGCGACGAGCAGGCCCTGCAGGGCTTCGTCGAGGCCTGCCTGCAGGGCCACGAACGGCTCTGCCAGCGGGCCCTGGAGCAGGCGGTCCAGGTGCAGTCGCTGGGCCCCGGCGATCGCGAGCGGCTGACGGCGCGCTACCGCGCGCAGCTCACCGGCGCCCGTCGCCACCTGCTGGCCGAGGACGTGCCGGCGGGCCCGGAGCGCACCTTCCGGCGCCGGCTGCGCGCGGCGATCCTGTTCATCGACGGCAACCGCGAGCTGCCGCTGCTGAGCTGGCCGGGCCAGGTGATCGACGCGCTGATCGAGGCCGAGCAGTCGATGCTGGTGTTCCGCCAGCGCCACGCCCGCATGGTCGAGCGCGTGATCGGCCGCCGCGTCGGCACCGGCGGCAGCGACGGCGTCGACTACCTCGACAAGACCGCGCTCGGCTACCGCGTGTTCCGCGAGATGTGGGCGGCGCGCACCCTGCTGCTGCCGCCGGACCTGTCGCCGCCGGTCCACGACCGCGACTACTACGGCCTGCAGCACGAACCCGACGCGCGCTGAGCCCGCGCCGGCGGATCACCGGGGCCGCAGGCGGCGGTTGTGCGGCAGCGACCAGCGCCGCGTGAAGCACAGCCGATCGCCGCGCCGCCGTTCGCGCCGGAAGCCCAGCAGGTGGAACAGCTCGGTCACCAGCCAGCGCGCCACCCGCGGATCCACCAGCAGCGTGTTGCGATCGGCCGGGTCGCGGCGCACGCCGGGCAGCCAGTGCACGATCCGGTCCAGCTGCAGCCCGCGCAACACGGTGGCCACCCGCAGCCAGAACGGCCGCACCTCGGCGCCGAGGAAGAAGCCGTCGTCGCCCTGACCCTGGTAGAGCGGCAGCAGCACCCGGCACGGCCGCGGCGCCGTGATGACGCCCCGGCGATCGGTCGCCAGCAGCTCGCCCTGCGCCACGGCCTGGAAGTTGGTGAAGCCCGGCTCCATGCGGAAGCCGTCGGCGGGTCCGATCACCTGCCGGTGCACGATCTCGACGATCGGCGGCGCGCCGGCGCCGGCCTGGCGCAGGCGTTGCCGGTGCGCCGTCAGGTCGCGCTGGCCGCGGGCGAGGCAGCCGATCTGCTCCAGCACCAGCCACAGCACCGCGGTCAGGTTGGCGACCGTGTCGTCGGCGGCGTGCCGGCCGCCCTCGACGGCGACGTTGACGATGCCGCGCTGCGCGAACCACTCCATCGACGCGCCCTCGATGGTCTCCTCCAGGCCGAGGATGATCGGCACGCCGATGCCGAGCCCGAGCCGCCGGTTGTCGAGCGTGTCGGCCAGCACCGCGAACGGCGCGCCGTCGGCCGAGCTGGTGTGCAGGTCGAGGAACACGATCGGCCCACGGGTGGTTGCCAGCACCTCCTGGAAGCAGCCGAGCAGTTCGCGCTGCTGGCGGTCCTCGGCGCCGTCGGCGGCGGGCTCGCGGGCCAGCAGCGCATCGGTCTGCTCGGGCAGCCAGCGCCGGTTGAGGTCCCGCTCGACGAAGCGCCGGCCCTGGCCCAGCGCCGTCAGGTTGCCCGCCAGCCCGAGCAGACGGCCGCGCAGGGCGACGCCATCGCGTTCCAGCTCCGCCAGCACGGCGCGCACGGCATGCACGCCGGCGGGCTCGTTGCCGTGGATGCCGGCCTGCACCAGCAGGGTGGGCCCGGGCGTACCCTGGTCCCAGCGGCCGAGCCAGCGGCCCAGCGTGCCCAGGACCTCGGCGGCGGCCGTGCCGGTCACGTCGCGGCGTCTCCGGGCGCCGCCGGGCCAGTGCTCTGCTTCAGGTGGCTCTCGAACAGCATCGCCGCCACCCGGATCAGGTCCTTCTCGGTGATGATCCCGACCAGGCGGTTGTCGTCCTCCACCACCGGCAGCGAGCCGACCTTGTGCTTGCGCATCACCTCGATCGCCTCCAGCGTCGGCGTCGACGGCCGCACGGTGACCGGGTTCTGCTTCATGATCTCGCGCACCGCCACGTTCTCGCGGTCCTCGCCCTTCATGCCCTGGCCGACCAGGCGCAGCAGCGAACGGTGCGAGACGAGGCCGACCAGGCGGCCGTTGGCGTCCTCCACCGGCACGTGCCGGATGTGGCGCCAGTCCATCAGGCTGGCCGCCAGGTCGACGACGTCCTCGGGATGCACGGTGAACAGGTCGGTGGTCATGAACTGGCCCACCTGCAGGTAGCTCTCGCGCCAGCCCTCGAACTCGGCGACGTCGGCGAGCTCCCAGGTGTGCACCGGCTCGTTGGTGCGCTGCCGGGCGATGGTGGCGCGGACCAGCGCGCACATGCGCTGGTCGCGGGTGCCCTTGTCGCCCATCGCCGCCACCGAGTCGAGCACCCAGCGGGCGCCGGTGCGACCACGGCGGGCGCGTTCCTCGAAGACGCCGAGGTAGCGGTCGATGTCGCCGCCATCGAGGCCGGCGTCGGTCAGGCCCGCCCGCGCCACCGGCAGCAGGTGGTCCAGCACCAGGGTCTGCGCCGCGTACTCCTTGCCGTGGAACCAGGTCAGGTGCGACTGCAGGCCGAGCCGCGCCGCCGCCACGAAGTTGCTGTGGGCGTCGTCGAAGCTCATCACCTTGCTGACGTCGGGCACCTCCCGCGACAGCGCCGCCATCAGCCCGTAGAAGAACGCCGCGTTGGCGATCTCGTCGAGCACCGTCGGCCCCGCCGGCAGGGCCCGGGCCTCGATGCGCAGGTGCGGCTTGCCGCCGCCGATGCCGTAGCAGGCGCGGTTCCAGCGATAGACCGTGCCGTTGTGCAGCCGCAGCGCGGTCAGCGCCGGCACGCCGCCGCGATCCAGCACCGCCTCGGGGTCTTCGTCGATGTCGGTGGCCAGCAGCAGCCGGAAGCGGGCGATGTCCTCGCGGAAGATCTCCAGCACCGACTTCTTGATCCAGCCGTCGCCGAAGTTGACCCGCGTGCGCCGGCCGCGGGCCTGCTCGCTGGCCGAGCGCGCGTCCACCGACTGCTGGAACAGCGCCACCCGCGTCTCGCGCCACAGCCGCCGGCCCAGCAGGATCGGCGAGTTGGTCGCCGCCGCCAGCACCGGCCCGGTGATCGCCTGGGCCAGGTTGTAGAGGTCGGCGAACTCGTCCGGCGCCACCTGGAAGTGCACCTGGAAGCTGGTGTTGCAGGACTCGAGCATGACGTTGTCGTGCGTCATGTCGAGCTCGTCGACGCCCTTCAGCCGGAAGTGGAAGATGCCGCCGCGCTGGTTGGTGATCGCCTGGTTCAGCGCCAGGAAGCGCGGGTTCTGCACCATGCTGTCCAGCGTCAGGTCCTGCCGCCGCAGCGTCGGCAGGATGCCCGCCATCACCATGCCGTAGCCGAGGTCCTCGGCGGCCTGGCGCGCCTTCTCCACCAGCCCGCAGAGCTCCTTCTCCAGCGCCGACAGGCAGCGGCCGCCGAACTCATGCGGCGTGCAGTTGGCCTCCAGGTTGAACTGCGCCAGCTCGTAGGTGAACTGCTTGTCGCCGAGCTTCTGCAGCACCTGGTCGACGCCGCACCACGGCCGGCCGGCGCGATCGACCAGGAACATCTCCTGCTCGGCGCCGATCCGGCGGATGCCGGTCTCGAAGCGGCCCTCGGAAAGCATCCGTTCCAGCGCGTGCACGTCGCGCAGGATCGCCTTCATGAAGGCGCGGAGCTGGGAATCGGATGCACCCTGTACGTCGTGACGGCCCATGCGGAATCCGGTGGCGGCTGGCGAGCGGCGCTGAGGATAGCAGCGACCTGCACCGGTCCCAGGACACTCCGGGGAATGCGGCGGCACGTGCCCGGACTCGAGCGGGAACCATGCCTGATCCGTAACCCGTTTATTCACAGCCAGTTACATGGCATCCTAGGCCTCGAGGGAGGCGCCGACGCCTGCCCGACCCACGGCTTCCCCACTTTCATGACCCGCGCTGCCGCCGATCCGCGAGAATGCCCGCGCCGCTCTCCTCAGGAACGCCATCGTCCATCCCTCGACCATTGTCCATCCCACGGCCCTCGTTCATCCGGATGCACGCCTGGGTCAGGGCGTCCACATCGGCGCCTACGCGTGCGTGGAGGCGGGCGCGATCCTCGGCGATGGGGTGCATCTGGCCGAGCACGCCGTCGTGCGCGCCGGCAGCGTGCTCGGCACGGCCGTGCGCATCGACAGCTTTGCGGTGATCGGCGGCGCGCCGCAGATGCACGCCTTCGACCACGCCATCCGCAGTGGCGTCCGCATCGGCAACGGCACCGTGATCCGCGAGCACGTCAGCGTCCATCGTGCCACCCAGGCCGGCCAGGACACCCTGATCGGCGCCCACGGCCTGCTGATGGCCGGCAGCCACGTCGGCCACGACTGCCGCATCGGCGACCACGTCACGCTGGCCAACAACGTCATGCTGGCGGGCCACGTCGAGGTCTTCGACTTCGTCTTCCTCGGCGGCGGCGCCGGCGTGCACCAGTTCGTCCGCATCGGCGAGGGCGCCATGGTCGGCGGCAACGCCTCGATCTCCTGCGATCTGCCGCCGTTCACCATGGCCGCCCAGCGCAACGAGCTCTACGGCCTCAACCTGGTCGGCCTGCGCCGGCGCAGCTTCTCCCCGGAGAGCATCGCCGACCTGAAGCTGTGCTTCCAGGCGATGTACGCGACCCTCGGCGACCTGCGCAAGCGCGCCGCCGGCATGGACGACCAGTGCGGCAGCACCGCGGCAGGCCGTTCCTTCCTCGGTTTCTTCGCCGGCGGCCGCCGTGGTTTCGCCGGACCCCGCCGCTGGCACGATGGCGGCCATCGCCCCCGCGACTGAACGCCCCCTAGTTCCCCCACAGTCCCCGCCGCCCGATGTCCGCCCCACCCAGCTCGCCCGCCGCCAGCCGCCTCGGCGCGACCATGGTGCTGCTGCTGGCCGCCGGCGCCGCCGCGCAGACGGTGCACGTGGTCGGCCCCGGCGGCCATGCGCGGATCGGCGACGCCATCGCGCTCGCCACCGCCGGTGACGTCATCCAGGTGGCGCCCGGCAGCTACCCGCCGTTCACCCTCGACAAGGCGCTCAGCATCGTCGCCGCGGCCGGCGCCTTGGTGACGCCGCCCACCTTCGGTTCGGGCAGCGTGCGTCTGCGGCCGCCCGCCGGCACCACCGCCACGCTGGCCGGGCTGACCTTCCAGCCGCCGGTGTTCACCTGGTCCACCATGGAAGTGCGGATCGAACGCGGCACCGTGGCCTGCACCGACTGCGTGTTCGAGGCGCCGGCGCAGTTCACCGTCGCGGGTCTCCACGTCGAGAACGCCACCGCGGTGCTCGAGCGCTGCACGCTGCTCGGCAACGGCGTGCTCGCCAACCGCGCCGGCGTCTACAACGCCGGCCTGTCGGCGCGGAACGCCGCGGTGTTCGCCAGCGACTGCACCATGCGCGGCAGCCACACCGCCTTCGACAGCTACGGCGGCGCCGGCGAGGGCGTGCGGCTCAGCGCCGCCACCGGGCAGTTCGTGCGCTGCACCATCGAGGGTGGCCGCCGGCCGTCCTGCCTCGCCAACGGTCCCGCGCCGGGCGTGCTCACGATCGGCGCCTGTGACCTCTGGCTCGCCGACTGCACGGTGCGCGGCGGCGCCGACGCCTGCGGCACCGGCGAGGTGGGCCTGCGCCACGCTGCCACCGCGCCGGCGCAGCTCGCGCGCACGACGCTGCGCGGCGGCGTCGGCAGCACCGGCACCGCCGCGCCGTCGGTCGGCCCGACAGTCACCGCCCCGCTGCTCGGCCTGTCGGGCGCCACCATGCCCATGCTCGGCGGCGCGCCCTGGTCGATCCCGTTCCAGACCGAACCGCACTGGCCGCTGTTCGTGCTGGTCGGCTTCGACCTGCTGGCCCGCAACGAGCCGCTGGTGGCCGAACCGGTGCTGCTGCACGGCGGCCTCGGCACGCTGGCGGTGCTGGTGGCCGACGCGGCGGGCCAGGCGCCCTTCCAGACCACGGTGCCGGCCAACCCGGCGCTGCGGCACGCCCGCGTGTTCGTGCAGGGCGTGACCTGGCAGGCGCTGCCGCTGCACACCGCACCGCCGCTCGGCGGCAACGTCCGCTGACCGGGGCCCTATCGTCCGCCGACCACGCCGGTCATGGCCGCCGACAGCACCGCGCCCAGCGCGTTCGCCGGCGGATCCAGCACCAGGGCCTGCTGGTGGAACGACAGCCCCAGCAGTGCCGGCGCGGTCGGCAACGCCACCGACCAGATCGCCTGCATGCCGCCGCCCAGCACCAGATCGACGGCGTCGTCCTGCACCTGCAGGAAGCAGCCCGGCGCGCCGACCCCGGCCAGCGACACCGGCAGCGGCCCCCACGACGACGTGCTGCGACCGAGCCCGGTGATCAGGAACGCCGCGTCCAGCGGCAGGTCGAACAGCCGCACGGCGAACGGCGCGCCGAGCCGCGGCGTGTCGCGCGGCACCAACCGCGTCACCTGCCGGCTGCCGGCGCAGCCCTCGGCGATCCGACGGTAGCTGCCTGACACGCCGATCCGGCCGACGTTCACGCCGCTGCCCCCGTCCACCTCGACGAAGCCCAGCCCCGGCGGCAGTTCCGGCACCGCGTTCTGCCGCTGCTGGTCCGAACCCCACGCCACCACCACGCCATCCGAACGCCGGGCGCAGTTGGCCGCAATCTGCACGTAGACGAGACCCGGCGGCAGCGGCGGCACCAGGCTCTCCGACGACAGGCCGAAGCCCACCGCCGTGCCATCGCTGCGCAGCGCCACGCTGTGCTCCAGTCCCGCCGCGACGGCCACGTAGCGCAGCCCCGGCGGCAGCACCGGCACCGTGCACTGTCCCCAGGCGTTGTCGCCGAACGCCGCCACCATGCCGTCCGAGCGCAGCGCCAGCGAGTGGCGGAAGCCCGCCGCCAGCGCCGTCCAGGTCACGCCCGCCGGCAGCGCCGGCACGTTGCACTGGCCGCCGTGGTTGGCGCCGAACGCCACCACGCGGCCGTCGGAACGGCGGCAGAGCGTGTGGCCGCTGCCGGTGGCGACCTCGACGTAGGTGACCCCGCCCGGCAGCGCCGGCACGTTCCGCTGGCCGTACAGATTGCTGCCCCAGGTCACCACCGCGCCGTTGTCCAGCACGCCTGCACCGTGCTGGCCGCCGAGATCGAACTGCACCCAGACCGTTCCCGGCGGCTGCGGCGGCGGCGGCACGCTGCCCGTGCTGCGATCGCCCCAGCCGACCAGTTCGCCGTCCGACCGCAGCGCCACGGTGGCGTAGCCGGAGGTGGCGATGCGCCGCCATTCGAGCCCCGGCGGCAGTGCCGCGGCGTTGCACTGGCCGCGGGAATCGTCGCCGAAGCACAGCACCCGGCCGTCGGAACGGCGCACCAGGCTGTGCCGGCTGCCGCACGCCACCGCGGTGTAGACGAGACCCGGCGGCAGCGGCGGCACGTCGAGCTGGCCCTGCTGGTTGTCGCCGATGCCGATCACCTGGCCATCGGAACGGAGCAGCAGGCTGTGCGCGGCGCGCGGCGTGTAGGCCTCGCCGCCGGCGGCCACCTGCAGGTAGCGCAGGCCCGGCGGCAGCGCCGGCACCGTGCTCTCGCCAGACGTGTTGCTGCCCCAGCCCACCGCCGTGCCGTCGGTGCGCAGCGCGATGCCGTGACCGACGCCGACGCTGACCTGGAAGAAGCTGTTGCCCGTGGGCGGCGTGCCGAACGGGAGTCCGTGGCCCACCAGCACGCCGTCGGCGCGCACGCCGAACCAGGCGTCGTCGGTGATGGCGAGATCGATCCACGGCGCGCCGGGCGGCGCCACGGGACCGCTGCCGCGCAGCATGAGCCGGCCCCACACCGCGATCCCGCCGTCGCTGCGGGCCGCGGCCCCGGACTCGGCGCTGGCCGCCATCCTGGTGAAGACGACGCCCGGGGGCAGCGCCGGCACGTCGGTCTGGAACGAACTGTTGTCGCCCCACGCCAGCACGCGGCCGTCCGACCGCAACGCCTGCACGTGGCTGCGGCCGAGGGCGACGGCCTGATACGTGGTGCCCGGCGGCAGCGGCGGCGGCTCGCCGGCATTCCAGCCCCAGGTGGCGACGCTGCCGTTCCCGCGCACGGCCGCCGACAGTCCGCCGCCGCCGGCGAACGCGGTGAAGTCGGTGGCGCCGGCGAGCTGGGTGTCGAACAGGGTGCCGCCGAACGAGAGGACCTGCGACGGTGCCTGCGCGGGGATGGTGCCGGCGCCGAGGGCGAGGAACGGGCCCAGTGCAACGGGCAGGAGACGAGCCGAGAAGCGATGCATGGCGCAGGCGCAGAAGGTAGCCGAACCGATCGCTTGATGGGCTCGATGGGCCGGCAGCGCGTGAGCCCCAGCGCCGCGGCTAGAACCGGAGCAGCGCGAATCGCAGTTCCATGGTCGAGGTGACGCCGATCGGCCCCAGGGCCACGCACGAGAACAACGCCGCCCACCACCAGCGCGGGTGGGCGCGGACCACGTCCCCCAGGGCCGACAGGCGGCCGCGATGGTGGCTCCAGGCCAGCAGGAGCAGCCATTGGTCCAGCAGGAGGCAGCCGATCCACCGTTGGTAGTCGAAGCCGAGCAGGAACAGGGGCAGGCCCAGCAGGCCGGACAGGGGCAGCAGGCGGCCGTGACGCGGCCCGCCCCGGAGCACGTGCGACCAGGCGCGGACGGTCATCACCCAGATCGGCCAGCCCACCACGGCGAGGATCAGGAGATGGCGCAGGGTGCGCCACGACAGTCGCTGCACGGTCAGCGCCAGGTTCTCCTGGAACCCCATCCAGTACAGCTCGGTGAAACCGGCGGGCACGCTGCCGTCGGGCGAGCGCATCGACAGGTGGGCCGCCAGTTCGGCCATCGTGACCGCGGGCTGGCCGCAGACGAGCACCAGCAGGAGGCTGATCGCCGTCACGCCGGCGAACGCCGCCGGCCCCACCGGGGCGACGCCGCGGCTGCGGCACATCGCGTACCAGAGCACGCCGATGGTGGGCAACTGCAGGAAGATGGCGATCTCGTGGATGCAGAGCTGCAGCGACGCCAGCGGCAGCACCAGGAGGGTCCAGCGTCCACCGGCGAGGAGAAGGGTCACGGCCAGGCCGGTCGCCAGGTAGTTGAGCTGGTCAAAGCGGCCCGCGTCGTGCGCCCATTGGGCGATCGTGAACGGCGCCAGCAGGAACAGCAGCAGCCACCGGTGGAGGCCGGGGTCACGACTCCGCGACCAGAGGCAGGCCGCGGCCGCAACCAGCGCCCCCACCAGCAGGCCGAGCACCAGCAGCGACACGTTGCGGACCGCCTGCTCGGACACCGGGCCGGGACCGAGGACCCAGCCGGGCAGGCCTCGCTTCAGGAAGCCGAACTCGTAGTCGACGAGCCAGCAGCTGCGGATCCAGGGGCTGATGCCGTCGTACTGCCGCCAGGCGGCGAAGACCGCCAGCGCTCCCAGGGCGACCGCCGGCCAGCGCCAGCGACCGCGGCTGCGCACCTCGAGGTCGGTTCCAGGTCGGCGGTGGGCTGCGTCCGGGGTCAATGGCACTCGCCGATGGCAGGAGACGACGACGACGCACGATGCTGGGCGGGCGCCGCCGCGTCAACCGACTTCGCCTTCGGGGCGGCGGTCGGCCGATGGGCCGCCGCCCCCGTCCGGATACCGTGCCCGCCTGATGGCCACCACCGTCGCCGCCGTGTTCCCCGCTCCCGGCCGTCCGGTCGAACTGCGCGAGTTCCCGGTGCCCGACCTGGAGCCCGGCGCGGCCCTGCTGCAGGTGGCGGCCAGCGAGGTGTGCGGCACCGACGTGCACCTGCAGCAGGGCCGCCTGCAGGGCGTGCCCTATCCGCTGATCCCCGGCCACGTCGCCGCCGGCACGCTGGCGGCGGTGCGTGGCGAGCTGCGCGACGTCCACGGCGTGCCGCTGCGGGAAGGCGACGCGGTCACGTTCCTCGACGTGCACCGCACCTGCCATCGCTGCTGGCACTGCCTCGTCGCCAAGGCCAGCACGCGCTGCCCGGAACGGAAGGTCTACGGCATCACCTATGGTGCGGCCGACGGCCTGTGCGGCGGCTGGGCGGAACTGCTGCACCTGAAGCCCGGCACGCGGGTGCTGCGGTTGCAGGGCACCGACGCCAGCACCTTCCTGGCCGGCGGCTGCAGCCTGCCGACGGCGCTGCACGGCCTCGAACGGGCCCGGATCGGCATCGGCGACGCCGCCCTGGTGCTGGGCACCGGACCGGTCGGCCTGTCGACGGTGGCGCTGCTGCGGGCCGCCGGTGCTGGCACCGTGCTGGCGATCGGCGCGCCTCTGCCGCGGTTGCAGGCGGCCACCAGGATGGGCGCCGACGCGGTGCTGGACTTCACCACGCAGACGGCGGCGGAGCGGGAGGAATGGGTGCGCGCGCACACCGGCGGACGCGGCGCCGATGTGGTGATCGAGGCCAGCGGCGCGCCCGCGGCGGTGGTGCAGGCGATGCGCTGCGCGCGGGATGCGGGCCGGGTGGTGGTGCTCGGCCAGTACACCGACCACGGCGAGATCGCCTTCAACCCGCATCGGGACCTCAATCGCAAGCACCTGGAGGTGCTGGGCTGCTGGGGCAGCGACTACTCGCACTTCCACCGGGCGGTGCAGGTGAGCGGGCACGCGACGCTGGGCGCGCCGTGGCGGCGGCTGCCGCTGCAGGAGTTCCCGCTTGCGGAGGTGGGCCGGGCGCTGCAGGCGGTGGCCGACGGCGCGGTCGTCAAGGCCATCGTGCGGCCCTGAGGGCCGCGTCAGCGGAGCCGCAGTTCCACGGCGTTGCTCTGGATCGTGCCCTGCCAGTCGGGCGGCACGTCGGGCTTGCCGATGTCGACCATGTCCTTGGGTACCACCGCGTGCCGCAGCTGCAGGCGGATCCTGGCGTCGCGGGCGACCGGCAGGAACACGAAGTGGCCGAGCCGCAGGTGCGGGCCGTCGTGCGAGACCATGTCGTCCGGATCGCCCTTCGGCCGCAGGGTCGCGGTCAACGTGAAGCGCTGGCTGGTGTAGGGCTGCAGCGGCACGACGATCGGCTTGGCGCCGGTGCCGCAGAAGCCGACCGGGGCCATCCGGGCCGGCTCGGCGGCGCCGTCCGGCGCGAGGGCCTGCACGGCGAGGCCGTTCTCGAGGACGTTGCCGGAGTAGGACATGCCGAGGTAGATGGCGATCGGCCGGTCGCCGACGTTGCAGAGCGTGGTGGTGAGGGTGACGGTCTCGCCCAGCGCGAGGGTCGTGCGATCGGCGGTGAGCCCCGTCTTCAGGCCGTTCTCGGCGGGCGCGGTCACCTCGCAGATGGGCAGGGCGCGCTCGGCGCGGGCGCGGACCCCGGGATCGCGGCTCTGGGCCAGCACGGCGCGCAGCACCGGCAGGGAGGGCGCGCCGCCGCGGATCAGGGCCACCATCGCCGCATCGGCCTTGGCCGGGTCGGCGTCGCCGAGGCGCCGGATCATCAGGGCGACGGTGGCCGGATCGACCACCGGCTCGACGGCCGGGGCCGGCGGGGGCGGATCCTGGCCGGGCAGGGCCATGGGCGAGACGAGGACGGCGGCGAGGGCCACGGCGAGCAAGGCGGTCCGGTTCATGGCGGTTCTCGACGGCATCGGCCAGGGGACGGTTCCGGCGTGACCGCGGGCGTCCCATTCCGGGCCGGCCGTGGTCACTGGGTGCGCGCCTCCAGGGTCGGGCCGAAGCCCGGCAGGCCGCTCTGGCCGATGCCAAGGGACTGCACGCGGAACGTGATCCCGGCCGGCGTGCCGCGGGGCACCGGCAGCGAGACGATGGCGACGCCCTGGTTGCACGGGGTCGGCACGAAGGGCGGCGCGCTGGTGGTGCCGACGGCCAGGGTGATGACCGGCGCGCCGAGCAGGAGGCCGTTGCCGAAGCCCGGGATGGCGGCGCAGGGCTGCGGCAGGCCGAGCGCGACGACGAACGGCGTCACCGGCGCGCCATAGACCACCAGGCTGCGGCTCTCGCCGCCGCTGACGGTGCCGGCGGGCAGCGACGCGCAGGCCACCGGGCCGCAGACCTGGCCGTAGATCACGGTGAGGACACCGCCGTCCATGGTCAGGCCGAGGTCGTCGTAGGGCCCGGTCTGGGCGCCGAGAGAGGCGAGCAGCGTGCAGGCGAGGAGGCAGGACCGCAGGATGTGGCGCATGGCATCGGCTCCGGGAAGGGCTTCGCGAAACGGGCCAGTGTACGGATCGCGGCCGGACGCGGACCGGGAACCTCGCCCGCCTTCGCGCTGGGCCGTAGAGCGCTGCCGATGAGCGAGGCCTCCGCCCCCGTCCCGCCCGAGCAGCGCCTCGCCACCCTCGACCTGGTGCGCGGCCTGGCGGTGCTCGGGATCCTGGTGATGAACGTGGTCGAGTTCGGGCTGCCGATGGCGGCCTACGAGAATCCGCTGCAGGCGGGCGGCAGCACCGGCGCCGACCGCTGGACGTGGTACGTCCAGATGGCGCTGTTCGACGGCAAGATGCGCGCGCTGTTCTCGATGCTGTTCGGCGCGGGTCTGTGGCTGATCGGCGAGCGGCTGGCGCAGGCCGACCGGGGCGCCGAGGCCGCCGATCTGCTGCTGCGCCGCTGCCTGTGGCTCGCCCTGTTCGGCATCGTGCATCGCTTCGCGCTGCAGTGGACCGGCGACATCCTCTACGCCTACGGCCTGCTCGGCCTGATCGCGATCCCGTTCCGGCGCGCCCGGCCCGGACTGTTGCTGGGGCTCGGGCTCGTGTTCCTGCTGGCGTTCACGCCGATCGGGCTGTGGCGGCACCACCAGGCGGCGACGCTGCGGGCCGATGCGCAGGCGGCGGTGGCGCTGGCCGCGGCCGGCGAGACGGTGCCGAAGGAACTGGCCGACGCGCGGACCCGCTGGGAGCGGCGGAGCAGCCCGCCCAAGGACGACGCGCACGCAGCCGAGATCGCCGCCATGCGCGGCGGCTACCGGGAGGTGTTCGCCTACCGCTGGGACCACCACCACGCGTTCCAGTCGTCGTTCCTCTACTACTACTTCGTCTGGGACGTGCTGGGGATGGTGTTCGTCGGCATGGCGCTTGGGCGCTGGGGCTTCTTCGCCGGCCGCCTGCCGACGCGGGTGTACGGGGCGACGATCGCGGCCGGCGCCGGCGGTGCGCTCGTGACCTTCGTCTGGGCGCGGCAGTTCGCCGCCGACGGTTTCCTGCCCACCGACCTCGGGTTGAAGACCTGGCACGACGCGCTGCATCCGTTCGTGCGCGGCATCGTCGGGCTCGGCCACGCGGCCGTGCTGATCCTGGTGCACCGCGCGGGGCTGCTGCGCCGCGTCACCCACGCGCTCGGCCAGGTCGGCCGGATGGCGTTCACCAACTACGTGCTGCAGACGGTGTGCTGCACCCTGCTGTTCTTCGGCTACGGGCTCGGCTGGTATGGCCGCCTGTCCCGGGCCGAATGCATGCTGGTGTGGGCGGCGGTGAGCCTCGTGCAGGTGGCGGCGAGCCTCTGGTGGCTGCGGCGCTTCCGCTTCGGCCCGCTGGAGTGGGCCTGGCGGTCGCTGACCCGCTGGCAACGGCAGCCCCTGCGCCGGTAGACCACGGCAGTCGCGCCGCGGGTATCGTGGCTGGGCCCGCCGCGAGCCCTCGCCGATGCCACACCGACCACTTGCGTCCTTCCTGCTGCTGGCCTGCCTGCTGCCGTGCGTCAGGACCCAGACCTCGATCCGCGCCTGGGGCGGCCAGCAGTTCGACAGCACCTGGACCATGCCGGATCCGACCAACCCGGTGGTCGAGATCGACTGCGGCGGCGCCCACACCGTGGCGCGTCGCCAGGACGGCACGCTGGTGATCTGGGGCAACGTCTCGCAGTCGCTGGGCACGCCGCCCGCCCTGCCGCCGGGGGTGACCTTCACCCAGGTCTGGTGCAACGGGCCCTACGTGCACGCCCTGCGCAGCGACGGCGTGATGAGCGGCTGGGGCAGTTGGGCGAGCAGCACGTTCGCGCTGACGCCGCCCGCGGGTCTCGCCTACGTCACGGCCGGCATCGGCCCGCACCACGGCATCATCCTGCGCTCGGACCAGCAGGTGGTGCCCTGGGGCTTCAATCTGAACGGCCAGACCAACGTGCCGGCGCTGCCGCCTGGCCTCACCTGGGTGCAGTTCACCTGCGGCTGGGACTTCTCGCTGGGCCGCCGCAGCGACGGCACGGTGGTCGGTTTCGGCGAGAACACCGACGGCAAGTGCAACCCGCCGGCCCTGCCGCCCGGCGTGACCTGGGTCGAGGTCGCGTCGGGCTGGTACCACTCGCTCGGCCGCCGCAGCGACGGTGTGGTGGTGAGCTGGGGCCGCAACACCCAGGGCCAGGGCAACGTGCCGCCGCTGCCCGCCGGCCGGCGCTGGGTGCAGGTCGCCGCCGCCGCCAACTTCTCGCTGGGCCTGCGCGACGACGGCGCGCTGCTGGCCTGGGGCGAGAATGGCGCCGGCCAGACCAACGTGCCGGCGCTGCCGCCGGGCACGACCTGGCTGGAGGCGAGCGCGGGCGGCGAGAGCGCCGCCGGTTTCGTCGTCGCCCGCCGCAGCGACGGCGCCGTGGTGGCCTGGGGCGACGACCGCCGCAGCCAGGGCAACACGCCACCTCCGCCGCCGGGCGCGACCTTCCGGCAGGTGGCGGCGGGCGCCTATGCCGCGGCGATCCTCTACACCGACGGCTCGCTGCGCCTGTGGGGCCAGTACGTGCCGGGCCTGACCGGCGTGCCGCCTCTGCCGCCGGGCACCCGCTACGTCGAGGTGGCGGTGGGCGGCGCCCACGTGCTGGCGCGGCGCGACGACGGCCAGGTGGTGGCCTGGGGGCGCAACGACCAGGGCCAGTGCAACGTGCCGCCGTTGCCGCCGGGCCTGACCTGGACCCGGATCACCGCCGGCGGCGAGAACAACGTGAGCCACTCGGTGGCCCTGCGCAGCGACGGTGCGGTGCTGGCCTGGGGCGGCAACTTCTTCGGCCAGTGCAACGTGCCGCCGCTGCCGCCCGGCGTCGTCTACACCGACATCGCCGCGGGCTACAACCACACCGTGCTGTGCCGCAGCGACGGCAGCCTCGTCGCCATGGGCTGGAACGACCAGGGCCAGTGCAACGTGCCGGCCGCACCGCCGGGCGTGGCCTTCGTCCAGGCCGCCGCCAGCACCTGGCACAGCCTCGCGCTGCGCTCCGACGGCCGCATCGCCGGCTGGGGCTACAACTTCAACGGCGAATGCGACGCGCCGCCGCTGCCCGCGGGGCTGTCCTACGTGGCGGTGATCGCCAGCCCCTATGGCTCCAATCCGTTCGCGCACCCGTCGGCGGCGCTGCGCTCCGACGGCCGGATCGTCGAGTGGGGCGCGACGGCGAGCGCCACCCCGCCCCTGGCACCGCCGCTGGCGCCGGACCAGGGCTACCTGCAGGTGACCAAGGGCGCGGGCATGACGCTGGCCCGGGTCGGCCGCCAGGGGTCCTTCACCCGGATCGGCCAGGGCTGCGCCGGCAGCCGGCCGCCGGCGCCCCTGGTGCCGGGCGACCTGCCGCGGCCGGGCACGACGCTGCGGGTCGCGGTGCGGGAACTGCCGGCCGACGCCGCGTTCCTGATCGCCGGCTTCGGCATCAGCAGTTCGCGGTTCGGGCCGCTGCCGCTGCCGCTGCAGTCCTTCGGCATGCCCGGCTGCACCGCGTTCGTCGCCGACGAGAGCGTGCACTTCCTGTTCGGCAGCGATCACGTGGCGAACTGGGCGCTGCCGATCCCGGACCTGCCGCACCTGGTCGGCGCCACCCTGCATCTGCAGGCCATCGTGCTCGATCCGGCGGCGGGCAACGCGCTGCAGGCGGTGATGTCGGACGCGATGCGGGCCCAGGTCGGCGACCGCTAGGCGCCCCCGGGAGTGGCCGGACGGGCCGCCAGCGCTATGGTCCCGCGGTGCGCATCGCCGACCTCCCCTGGTACGACCTGCCCGAGCTGGTCGCCGCGACCGACGCCTGGTGGCGCGGCATCGCCGGCCACCTGCGGCGCCTGGGGATCGACCGCGTGCCCGACCGGCTGCAACGCGAAGGATCGCACCAGGCCCGCTGGCGCGATCCGGACCTGCTGCTGAGCCAGGCCTGCGGCTATGACGTGCTCTACGACGCCCGCGACGAGCTCTGGCCGATCGCGACGCCCTGCTACGGCGCCGAGGGCTGCGAAGGGCCGCGCTACCGCAGCATCGTCGTCGTGCGCGCCGACCGGCCGTGGCGATCGCTGCAGGACCTGCGCGGGCACCGGGCCGCGGTCAACGAGGCGACGTCGCACTCGGGCACCAACGCGCTGCGCTCCCTGGTGGCGCCGCTGAGCCGTGCGGGCACGTTCTTCGGCGAGGTCATCGTCACCGGCTCGCACACCGACAGCCTGCTGGCCCTCTACGAAGGTGAGGTCGACGTCGCCTGCATCGACGCGGTGGTGCTGGCCCTGTGGCGGCGGGTGCGGCCGTGGACCCTGCGCTGCCTGCGGCCGATCGCCTGCAGCGAGACCGCCCTGGCGCCGCCCTACGTCACCGCGCTGGCCGCGCCGGCTCCGCTGCGGCGAACGCTCCAGCAGGCGCTGCGTGCCGCCGTGCACGACCCGGCCCTGGCGGCGGTGCGTGAGGCCCTGCTGCTGCGCGACTTCGTGTTCCTGCCCGCGGCCTGCTACAGCGAACTGGAGGCCTTCGAGGAACCGGCGCTGGCCGCCGGCTACCGCGAGCTGCCGGCGCCGGCGCGATCGCCGCTGGGCAACGGTCCGGTGGCTGCCCGCGGCGCCTGCGGCGACGGGCTGCGGGGGATGCGTTGGGACAGCGCCTGACCGCGGATCGGTAGTCGGACTGCCGATCCCGGAACCGACGGGAACGCCTTCCCGCTTGCCACCCGACGGTGGCCCCGCATCATCTTGCCCAACTCCGCCGATGCTGACGCTACGCCCCACGGGATCGACGCATCGCCCCATCGCGGCGCCCCTGCTGGTGCTGGTGCTGTGTCTCATTGCCACCGTGGCGGTCACCGCGATCTACCGCGTCACCGCCGACGAGAAGGACCTCGACCGCTTCCACCACGAGGCGGACCTGGCCCGCAATCTGATCGTCGACCGCTTCGCCGCGCAGCGCACGATCCTGCGCGGCGCCGCCGCCCTGTTCACCATCCATCCGGATCTGTCGGTGGCGGACTTCCACACCTACGTACGGCGCCTGCGTCTCGCGCAGTACTACCCGGGCACCCTGGGCGTGGGCTTCACGCGCCGGCTGCATCCCGCCGAGGTCCCGGAGGTCGAGGCGACGATGCGGGCGTCGGGCCTGCCCGACTTCGCGATCTATCCCAATCACCCCCGTGACGAGGTGCACGCCATCCTGCGGCTGGAACCGCAGAACGAGCGCAATCGCGTCGCCCTCGGCTATGACATGTTCACCGAGCCGGTGCGGCGGGCGGCGATGGAACTGGCGCGCGACACGGGCAGTCCCGCCATCACCGGACCGGTGACCCTGGTCCAGGAGATCGACGCCAACAAGCAGGTCGGCTTCCTGATCTACCTGCCGGTGTACCGGGCCGGCCCCGACGGCGAGCAGCCGACCACGGTCGAACAGAGGCGGCAAGCGCTGCTGGGCTTCGCCTACAGTCCGCTGCGCGCCGACGACTTCTATCAAGGGATCTTCGAGCGCGAGCAGCAGCGAATGCTGGATGTGACGGTGTTCGACGGCGACCCGGCCGATGGGGCCGCCCCGGTGATGCATGCTTCGAGCTCCGATCCGGCCGGGGCCCGCACGCCGCGCTTCTGCACCGACGTGGTGATCGACACCGACAACCGGCTCCGCACGATGCGGTTCGCCAGCCGGGTGCCGCTGGAACGGGCCTCGGGGCGCCCCCTGGAACCCTTCATCCTGCTCTGCGGATTGTTCACCAGCCTCCTGCTGACCACCCTCACCTGGAAGCAGACGCGGCTGCGGGCGGCGGCCGAACGGAATGCCGGGCTGCTGGCGACGGCGGAGGCGCGGTTCCGGGCCACCCTGGGCAGCGTCGCCGACGGCGTCATCGCCACCGACGTCACCGGTCGCATCAACTTCCTCAATGCGGTGGCCGAACAGCTCACCGGCTGCCCGGCGGCCAGCGCCGTCGGGCGGCCCGCCGCCGATGTGTTCCGCGTGGTGGACGCCCGCACCCGCACCCCGCTCGCCGATCCCGTGGCGGGCGCGCTGGACAATCGTGGCGTCCCGGCGGGCAACGACCAGCTGCTGCTGCTCCGCGAGGACGGGACACCCGTGCCGATCGATCTCAGCAGCGCGCCGATCCGCGCGACGCCGACCGCGCCGATCACGGGCGTGGTGCTGACCTTCCGTGACATCACCGAGCGGCAGCGCACCTACGCCGCTCTGCGCGAGGGCGAGGCCAAGTACCGCGAGCTGATCGAGCAGGTCCAGGACCACGCCATCTTCCGGGTCGACCTCGAGGGCCGCGCCACCACATGGAACCAGGGCGTCGAACGGCTGCTTGGCTACGACGAGGACGGCTTCCGATCGCTGCCGGAGACGGCGATCTACACCGCCGAGGACATCGCCCGCGGCGTGCCCCGGCAGGAACGTCACGAGGCGATCCACAGCGGTCACTGCAACAGCGAGCGATGGATGCTGCGGCGCAGCGGCGAGCGCTTCTGGGCCACCAGCAGCACCACCGCGCTGTATGGAGAGGACGGCCGGGTGATCGGCTTCACCCGGCTGATGCGCGACCGCACCCTGCCGCGGCGCATCGAGCAGGAGCGCGACGCGTTGCTGGCCAGCGAACGTGCGGCCAGGGCCCAGCTCGAGCGGGCCGGACGGATGAAGGACGAGTTCGTCGCCACCCTGTCGCACGAGCTGCGCACGCCGCTCAACGCCATCATCGGCTGGGTCGAGGTCCTGCGGCGCAGTCCCACCGCCGATCCGACCACCGGCCTCGCCACCATCGAGCGCAACGCCCGGGCCCAGGCACAGATGATCGAGGACCTCCTCGACCTGAGCCGGATCGCCGCCGGCAAGGTCAGCCTGGACCTGCAGGCGGTCGACCTTCGCACGGTGGTCAGCCAGGCGCTGCAGTCGCTGCTGCCCAATGCCACCACCAAGGGGGTGCGGCTGGAGATCGATCTGGCGGAAGTGCCGTGCATGGTACGTGGCGACGCCGGGCGGTTGCAGCAGGTGGTCTGGAACCTGGTCGCGAACGCGGTGAAGTTCACTCCGCAGGGCGGCGAGGTCCGGGTCGGCATCACCGGCGACGACACGTGGGCCACCATCGAGGTTCGTGATTCCGGCAAGGGCATCCGGCCCGAACACCTGTCCACCATCTTCGAACGCTTCCGCCAGGAGGACTCGTCGATCACCCGTCGCTTTGGCGGCCTGGGGCTCGGGCTGTCGATCGTCAAGAGCCTCGCCGAGGCCCACGGCGGCTCGGTGTCGGTGAGCAGCCCGGGGGAAGGCCGCGGTGCGACGTTCGTGGTGCGGGTGCCTTGCGCCGGTCCGGCCGGCACATCAGAGGCGGCGGACGACGCGCCCGACGTCGAGTCAGCCGGCACCGATCCCACCCCCATCGGTCCTCGCCTGGCCGGCGTCCGCATCCTTCTGGTCGAGGACGACCCCGACTCAGGCGACATCGCCCGGCGGCTGTTGACCGAGCAGGGCGCCCTGGTACGCCTCGTCGCCTCCGCGCGCGCCGCCATGGCGGCGTTCGATGAGTTCCGGCCCGAGGTGCTGCTGTCCGACATCGGCATGCCCGACATCGACGGCTATCAGTTGATGGAATGGGTGCGCGAGCGGCCTCCAGGCCACGGGCGCGACATTCCGGCGGCGGCGTTGACCGCCCTGGCCCAGCCCCGCGACCGGCAACGAGCCCTGGCGGCCGGCTATGACGCGCACCTGCCGAAGCCGATCGAGCCCAACACGCTGATCAACATCACGGTGCGGTTGGCGGCACGCGCCCGGCAGACGCCGAGCGATACCAGTCCGACCCGCAACTGACCCTTCGCCTCAGGCGCGCTTGGCGCCGGCGAACAGACCGATCAGACCGGCGAGCCCGAGCAACGAACCGATCACGATCAACACGATCGATCGATCGGTCGGTGTGCCGTGGACCACCTCCGATACCTCCGAGGCGAAGGATTCGCCGGCATTGAGCCCGAAGATCAGGACGATCGCTCCGATCACCAGCAGCACGACTGCAAGAGCCTTGTTCATGCATGGCCACTTGCAACGAGGATGCCGTCCGTTCAGAGGATCCAGTAGATGATCGCAAACACGATGAGGAAGCCGATGAGCCCGCCGGTGAGCAGCTTCGCGCCGATGCCGGCGGCCAATGCCTTGCCGAGGTTGACCATGGCAGCGGACCGGCAAGTCGCGGACCAGACCGGCCGCTCCCGGCTGTGCACGCCCGGCTGGGCAGTGGCGCTGCCGGTCGGCCACGGTTGCGGCGGATGAACATCCGGCATCGGCGCTTTTTGCGCTGGCCCGGTGCTGCCAATCCGGCTGGATCCGCCTACACTCCGGCACGTCCTCGTCCCGAGCAGCCCATGCCGAAACCGCTGCCGCACCCGTCTTCCCCCGCCCTCTCGCGCCGCGACCTGCTCCGCTACGGCGGCGGCGCCTTCCTCGGGATGCGCCTCGGCGCCGGCCTCGGGGTCCCGCTGCCGAGCCGCCTGGACGGCAAGGGCTTCGGCCGGGCGAAGAGCGTGATCCTGGTGTTCCTGCAGGGCGGGCCCAGCCACCTCGACCTGTGGGACCCGAAGCAGGACGTGCCCGCCGACGTCCGCTCGGCCTTCCAGACCATTCCCAGCGTGGTGCCCGGCATGGAGGTCACCGAGCTGCTGCCGCGCCTCGCGCAGGTCACCGATCGCGTCACCTTCATCCGTTCGATGAGCTACAGCCCGAACGGGTTGTTCAACCACACCGCCGCCCACTACCAGATGCTGACCGGCTACACCGCCGACAAGGTCAGCCCGTCGGGCCAGCTCGAGCCGCCCTCGCCGAAGGACTACCCGACCCTCGGCAGCCACATCGCCCGGCTCAAGCCCGCCGCCGTGCCGATGCTGCCGTTCGTGATGCTGCCGCGGCCGCTGCAGGAGAGCAACGTGGTCGGCAAGGCCGGCGGCGCCGGCTTCCTCGGCCGCGCCTTCGATCCCTTCACCCTCTATCCGGGCGGCGACGACCTCGACGAGACCAAGCTCGACAAGGTGCGCGTCGACGACCTGGCGCTGCGGCCGCAGCTGTCCGCCGACCGCATCGCCCGCCGGGCCGAACTGCGCGAGCTGCTGGACGCCGGCGACGCGGCGCTGGAACGTGCGGTCGAACGCTTCCAGCTCGACCGCTACACCGAGCAGGCCATCGACCTGATCCGCTCGGGCCGCGCCCGCAAGGCCATGCAGCTCGACGAGGAGCCGGCGGCGCTCCGCGACCGCTACGGCCGCACGACGTTCGGTCAGAGCTGCCTGCTGGCGCGCCGGCTGGTGGAGGCGGGCAGCCGCTGCGTGCAGATCAACTGGCCGAAGGTGGCCAACTCGGACCGGCACTCGTGGGACTGCCACAAGGACCTGGAGAAACGGATGCAGCAGGACGCGGCGCCGCGCTTCGACCCGGGCTTCGCCACCCTGATCGAGGATCTCGACCAGCGCGGCCTGCTGGCGGAGACCCTGGTGGTCTGCGTCGGCGAGTTCGGCCGCAGCCCGAAGAAGGGCCTCAGCACCTCGGGCAACGACAACGACAGCGGCGGCCGCGACCACTGGCCCTACTGCTTCACCGCGGTGGTGGCCGGCGCCGGCGTGCGACGCGGCCACGTGCACGGCGAGTCGGACGCCACCGGCTCGGCGCCCCTGCGCGACGCGGTGCACCCCTGCGACCTGCTGGCGACGATCTACCACGGCATGGGCATCGCGCCCGAGACGATGGTGAACAACCACCTCGACCAGCCCCGGGAGCTGGTGCAGGGCAGGCCGGTGCTGGAGCTGTTCGCGTGAGGCGGGCCATCGTGCTGGGCGGACTGCTGCTGCTGCCGGCGCTGGCGGCGGCGCAGGTGGTCCCGCCCGCGCCGGCGCCGGTGAGCTTCTGGCGCGAGGTGCTGCCGCTGCTGCAGGCGCGCTGCGCGGGCTGCCACCAGCCCGGCAAGGCCAAGGCGGGACTCGTGCTGACCGATCACGCGGCGATCCGGCGCGGCGGCGACGACCCGGCGGTGGTGGCCGGCGACCCCGACCAGAGCCTGCTGACCACGGTGCTGCTGCCCCACGACGGCGAGCCGCCGGCGATGCCGGAGAAGGACGCGCCGCTGGCCGCAGCCGAGATCGCCCTGCTGCGGCGCTGGATCGCCGAGGGTGCGGGCGACGACACGCCGCCGGGCCAGGCGGTGACGTTCGACGCCGAGCACCCGCCGCGCTATCCGCAAGCGCCGGTGATCCCCAGCCTCGCGTTCTCGCCCGACGGCGCGCTGCTGGCGGTGGCCGGCCGCCACGAGGTGCTGCTGCACAGCGGCGACGGCACGCGGCTGGTCGGCCGCCTGATCGGCCGCAGCGAGCGGATCGAGAGCCTCGCCTTCGCCGCCGATGGCCGCCGGCTGGCGGCGGCCGGCGGCACGCCGGGCCGCTTCGGCGAACTGCAGGTGTGGGACGTGGCGGCCGGCGAACTGAAGGTGTCGGTGGCGCCAGCCCACGACTGCCTGCTCGGCGTGTCCTGGTCGCCGGACGGACGGCTCCTGGCCTGCGGCGCCGCCGACCGGGCGATCCGGGCCTTCGACGCCCAGAGCGGCGCCCAGGTGCTGTTCCAGGGCGCCAGCGAGGACTGGGTGCTCGACACGGTGTTCTCGACCGACGGCGCTCACCTGGTGTCGGTGGGCCGCGACCGCTCGATGAAGCTGATCCGGGTCGACACCCAGCAGTTCATCGACCACATCACCAGCATCACGCCGGGCGCGGTGAAGGGCGGCCTGATGGCCGTCGACCGGCATCCGCAGCGCGACGAACTGCTGTGCGGCGGCGCCGACGGCACGCCGCGCCTCTACCGCATGTTCCGCGAGAAGGAACGCCGGATCGGCGACGACTACAACCTGCTGCGGGCACTGCCGCCGCTGCCGGGCCGCGTCACCGGCGTGGCGTTCCTGCCCGGCGGCGAGCGGGTCGTGGCGGCGTGCAGCGACGCGCGGGCCGGCGAGGTCCGCTGCTGGCGCATCGCCGACGGCCAGGAGGTGTGGCGGCACCGCGCCGCCGCCGGCCTCTACGCGGTGGCGGTGGCGCCGGTCGGCGACTGCATCGCGATCGGCGGCTTCGCCGGCCGGGTGACGCTGCTGCGGGCGGCCGACGGCGAGGTGCTGCGCGAGTTCGTACCGGTGCCGCTCGAGACGCCGCCCACGGCCGACCAGGCCGCCGGAGGCGAACGATGAGACCCCGCGCCCTGGCCGCCTTCGGCCTGCCGCTGCTGTCGGCCCTGGCGACCCTGCTGGCACCGGGCCGACCGGTCGGGGACGGCGCCGAACTGGTGGCCCTGGAGGCTTTCCCGCCGGCGATCGTGCTGCACGGGCCGTGGGCCGAGGCCCAGGTCGTGCTCACCGGCGTGCGACGGGACGGCATGCGGGTCGACCTGACCCGCGCCGCGTCGGCCGATCCCTGCGCGCTGGTCGCAGCCGGCGCCACCGGTCGCGTCCGCGCCACCGCCGACGGCGAGGGCACGCTGCGATTCCTGCACGGCGAGCTGGCGGTCACCGTGCCGGTGCGGGTGAGCGACACCGGCACCGCACCCACGCCGAGCTTCGTCACCGACGTGATGCCGATCCTGAGCCGCAGCGGCTGCAACGCCGGTACCTGCCACGGCGCGGCCCAGGGCAAGAACGGCTTCAAGCTGTCCCTGCGCGGCTACGACCCGGCCGCCGACCACCAGGCGCTGACCGACGACCTCGCCGGCCGCCGCTTCGACCGCGCGGCGCCGGACCAGAGCCTGTTCCTGCAGAAGCCGCTGGGCACCGTGCCCCACGAGGGCGGCCAGAAGCTGGTGCCCGGCGGCACCGACCACGCGATCCTGCGCCGCTGGGTGGAGGACGGCGTGCGGCTCGACCTCGAGGCACCGCGGGTGACCCGGATCGAGCTGTTCCCGGCCGATCCGGTGGTGCCCGAGCCGGGCATGAGCCAGCAGTTCGCGGTGCTGGCCCACTACCAGGACGGCCGCGTCCGCGACGTGACGGCCCTGGCGTTCCTGGAGAGCGGCAACCTCGAGGTGGCGGTGGTCGACGGCCAGGCCCTGGTGCGCACGCTGCGCCGCGGTGACGCGCCGGTGCTGGCGCGCTTCGAGGGCCACTACGCCGCAGCCCCGCTGTTCGTGATGGGCGACCGCACCGGCTGGGAATGGCAGCCGGCACCGCAGCACAACCGCATCGATGAGCTCGTCGATCAGGACCTGCGGCGGATCCGCAGCCAGCCCGGCGAGCTGTGCACCGACGAGGAGTTCGTCCGCCGCGTGCACCTGGACCTCACCGGCCTGCCGCCGAGCCGCGACGCGACGGTGGCGTTCCTGCTCGACCGCCGCGAGCAGCGCCGCAAGCGCGACGAGCTGATCGACCGGCTGATCGGCAGCCCGGAGTTCGTCGAGCACTGGACCAACCGCTGGTGCGACCTGCTGCAGGTGAACCGCAAGTACCTCGGCGAGGACGGCGCCCGCGCCCTGCGCACCTGGATCCAGGGCGCGGTGGCCAGCAACCTGCCCCACGACCGCTTCGTGCACGAGCTGCTGACGGCCACCGGCTCGACGCTGCAGCAGCCGGCGGCGGCGTTCTGGAAGGTCCAGCGCGCCCCCGACCTGGCCATGGAGAGCGTCACCCAGCTCTTCCTCGGCATCCGCTTCAACTGCAACAAGTGCCACGACCACCCGTTCGAGCGCTGGACCCAGCGCCAGCACTGGCAGCTCGCCGGCTACCTGGCGCAGGTGACGCGCACCGACGCGCCGGGCTCGCCGAAGATGCCGCCTGGCACGGCGATGGCCGAGGGCGAGCAGCCGCCGGCCTACGAGGAACTGATCGCCGACGACGCGGCGCTGCCGGGCATCGTCCGCGACCCCGACGGCCGCGAGTACCAGCCGGCGCTGCCGTTCACGCACGCGGACACGCCGGCCGCCGCGCCGACCCGCCGCGCCCACCTGGCCGGCTGGCTCACCGCCGCGGCCAACCCCTACTTCGCCCAGAACCAGGTCAACCGCCTGTGGGCGGCGTTCCTCGGCCGCGGCCTGATCGAGCCGGTGGACGACGTGCGCGCCGGCAATCCGCCGACCAATCCCGAACTGCTGCGCCACCTCACCGACACCTTCGTCGACAACGGCTTCGACAGCCGCGCCCTGATGCGCGAGATCTGCCGCAGCCGCGTCTACCAGCAGTCGGTGCGCGGCAACCGCTGGAACGAGGACGACGACGGCCACTTCTCCCACGCCCGGCCGCGCCGGCTGCCGGCGGAGACCCTGTTCGACGCGCTGCACCTCGCCACCGGCACGCGGCCGAAGCTGCAGGGCGCCCGCGCCGGCCGCTACGCCAGCCAGGCCCTGGATCCCGCCGTGCAGGCGCCGGACGGCTTCCTCGAGCTGTTCGGCCGCCCGCCCCGCGAGAGCGTCTGCGAGTGCGAACGGCAGGACGGCACCTCGCTCGGCCAGGCGCTCAACCTGGTCAACGGCCCGACCCTGGCGGCGGTGATCGAGGCGCCGGACAACGACATCACGGCCCTGCTGGCGCACGAGCCCAGCGACGAGCGGGTCCTCGAGGAGCTGTTCCTCGCGTTCCTCAGCCGGCGGCCGCGGCCCGACGAGGTGGCGGCCCTGCTGCCGCGCCTCGATGCGCTGCAGCCGCAGAACAGCGCTGCCCTGCCGCCCGCCGCCCGCGAGGCCCTCGAGCAGGAACTGGCGCAGTGGGAGGCGCGGCACCCGGTGCCGCAGTGGCAGCCGCTGCGCCTGCTGGAGCTGCGTTCCGCCGGCGGCGCCACCCTGCGCCCGCGCGACGACGGCGCCGTGCTGGTCTCCGGCGACGCCCCCGAGCGCGACACCTACACGCTGGTGGGCAGCACCGACCTGCAGGGGCTCACCGGCCTGCGCCTCGAGGTGCTGCCCGACGACGCGCTACCCAACCGCGGGCCGGGCCGCGCCGAGAACGGCAACTTCGTGCTGAGCCGCCTGCGGCTCACCGCGCTGCCGCTGACGGAGCCGACCGCCGCCCGCGCGGTGCCGTTCGCCGGCGCCAGCGCCAGCTTCGCCCAGGAAGGCTGGCCGGTGGCCGAGGCGCTGGTCGACAACCCCAAGGGCTGGGCGATCGTGCCGCGCACCGGCCGGCCTCACGAGGCCTGGTTCGCCACCGCCGAGCCGATCGGCCAGGCCGGCGGCACCCTGCTGGTGGTGACCCTCGAGCAGCCCTACGGCAGCCGCCACACGCTGGGCTGCTTCCGCCTCGCCGTGACGACCAGCGAGGGCCTGATCCGCTACCACGGGCTGCCCGAGGCGGTGGCGGCGGCGCTGGCGGTGCCGGCGGCGGAGCGGAACGAGGCGCAGCGGGCCGCCGTGTTCGGCGGCTATCTCGCCCAGAACCGCGCCATGGCGGCGCGGATCCGGCTGGCGGCGGCCCAGGACCTGTGCTGGGCGCTCGCCACCAGCGCCCAGTTCCTGTTCCACCGCTGAGTCCGCGCAGGACCGCATCGCGCCCGGCCGCGTCCGTCCGTAGAATCCCGGCCGCGTCCTCCGCCTTCCGTCGTGGTCCCGCCGCGGCGGTGTCATCGCTGTCTGCCGGCCCCGGAACCCCCTTGCGCACGCACCCCCTGCTCGCTCCAGGCCTAGGCGCGCTGCTCGCTGCGATCCTCGTGGCCTGTGGCGGCGGCGGCGGCGCGGCCCCGGTCGGGCCCAAGCCCGACGACTGGCCGGCCCTGCAGACCGGCCAGGGCCTGGTCGCGGCCAGCGACACGTTCGCCATGCTGCTGCCGAGCCGCGCCAAGACCTTCGTGGTGGCGGGCTACGACCCGGACGACCGGCCGTCGGCGCCGAACCGCGGCAACGACGATGGCTTCAGCGGCACCAACGGCACCGAGGCCTATCGGGTGATGGATCAGGGCAACCCGCTCGCGGTGCTGGCCCACTTCGAGGGCCGCGCCGGCGTGATGGGCCTGTTCTTCCGCAACTTCTGGAGCGACAGCGCCGGCGTGCCCTTCTACGCGAGAGAACACAACCGCACGCGGATCTGGCTGGATGGCGCGCTCGCCCACGACCTGCCGCTCACCGACTTCTTCCGCAACCCGGACGATCCGCGCGGCCAGGTGGCGCCGTTCCGGGGCCCGTTCACCGGCGGCCGCAGCGGCGGCCACCTCACCCACGCGCCGCTGCGCTGGAACGACAGCTTCCGCATCGGCTCCTGGGACGACACCGGCAACAACGCCGCGTGCTTCCACCGCGTGGCGGTGACGCTGGCGACGCCGGAGGGTGAGCTGCCCCTGGCCGAGCCCGCGCCGTGGGAGGCCCTCGCCGCCCGGCCCGGCGCCTGGCCCCACCAGACGCCGCGGCAACCGCGCCTGTCGCGCCTGCAGATCCCCGCCGGCGAAACCCGCGAGGTCCTGCTGGCCGGACCGCTGACGATCCTGGAGCTGACCTGCGCCACTGGCGAACACCCGGACTGGAACGGCCTGCGGGCGGTGTTCACCTGGGACGACCAGCCCGCCCCGGCGGTGGACCTGCCCCTGCGCCTGCTCGGCGGCATGATCGCGCCGCCGCAGCGCTTCGCCTTCGAGGGGCTGATGTTCGGCAACGACGGCAACCGGCGCATCCGCACCTACCTGCCGATGCCGTTCGCCCGCAGCGCCCGCCTGCAGTTCCGCAACGACAACGGCAAGCCGGTGGACCTGGAGGTGACCATCGCCGCCGCCGCCGGCGCGCCGCCCGCACCCTGGGGCCACTTCCACGCCACCTGGCACCAGGGCACCACCCAGACCGGCGTGCCGTTCGCCGGCCCGCGCCTCAGCGACGCCCGCGGCATGCTGCGCGTGCTGCTGCTCGAGGATGCCATGGACACCACCGGGCGCATCCCGAACCAGCTCACCACGCATCTGGAAGGCGACCTGTGCGTGCGGATCAACGGCCACCGCGGCACCGACCACACGTTCGACGCGTCGGAGACGTCGATCGGCCGTTGGGGCTGGTACCTCACGCCCGCCGACCGGCCGTTCGTCAGCGACACGTCGTTCCAGTCCGGCCCGCTGCTCCGCACCCTGCCCGGCAGCCACGCCGAGGCCCGCCGCCTGATGGGCTCGCTCTACCTGTTCGACCCGATCCACTTCGTGTCGGGCATCGACGTGGTGCTGGAGCACGGCGTGCAGAACGACGCCAACGCCGACTACGGCCTCGCGGCGATGCTCTACGTCGAGGCCGGCGCCGCCCGGCAGCCGATCCTCGAGCTGGAGGTGGGCAACCCGGCCGCCGAGATCGCCGCCGGCGTCTCGTTCACCGAGTGGAGCAACCACGTGCGGACCGGCAACGCCCTGCGCGACCAGTTCTACGACACGCCGGCGATCACCGAGACCGTGCGGCAGGTGCGCGACTTCTACCGCTTCCGCGTCACCCGGCCGGATCCGGCGCGCAGCACGGCGCCCGTCGCGATCGGCTGCCGCCTCGACCGGCTCGGCGGCGGCGCGCTGACCTTCTGCCAGGCCGATGTGCTGGTGGACGGCGCGCCGGCGGGCGTGCTGCACTGCACCACCAGCAACCCGGTGTTCCCCTGGGTCGAGGGCGGCGAGGTCGAGGTCGAGATCCCGCGGGCGCTCACCGAGGGCAAGACGGCGTTCACGGTCGAACTGCGGCCCCGGGCCGGCACGGACCCGCTACTTCTGGCGCGGATCTGGGTCTACGAGTACGTGAAGTAGCCAGGCGGCTCACTTCGGCATCGTCGGGCGGCTACCCAAACCACGGCTCTTCGTGGTTGGCCTACGGGTGCCGGCGGCGATGCGCAGGAGGGGAAGCGAAGGGTCTTAACTGAGCAACCATGATGCAGCCGCTCATTGTCGTCGCAACCACATGATACAGCGTAGTTTACGACTACGCTTGGCCACGGCGACCTGACCAGGAAATGTCCCCCTCCCCCCTCATACTCCATGGCGGTGGTCATCACGTTGCTGGATGCCGTCGTCGCACCCGGCTGGTGCCATACCCGACTGCAACAGGCCCTACACCCCATCACGACCCACCACTCGCATGGCAGCCCCACATCTCGCCGAAGCACTCCTTCTCGTAGTTCCCTTGCTGGGCATGGCTACTCTCGACTCTGAGGGGAGCTTGCTCGACGGCCGACCAGGCGCCGGATCGGTAGCCAGTCGAGGGGAGCCAACCCTTCTCGTCAGTTCCGAGTGCGAGTGCCCGGCTACCGTCGAGGGCTCCTACCTTCCGACTTTCAACACATGTCGACATGGAGGGGCGACGCAGCCCTGCTTCCTGTTCACGATAGAGGCGTTGCAAGCTGGTGAAGAGGACACTCCGGGACAGTGCCAACTGCCGCAGCCAGAGCCTCCCGCACAGAATCCATGTCCGCAGGAGCCAGGGCAGTGCTCGTTCGCACCCCGCACCGTCAAGGTGCTGTCGGCGCTGTGCGTGGCCAATGGTTGCGGCACAGGGCCATGGCAGCTGCATGATGCGGGGGGCCAAGCCGTCGGGAAGAAGTTCGATGCAGGAGGCCAGACCAGGGAGGTGGCAGTCTCCGTTGCCAATCTCTGGTGCCGCAACGTCAAGGACTACAAGCTCCAGGTCAAGGATGCTACTGGCGCCGTGGCCATGCAGTTCAACGTTCGGAGCAAGTGTGACAAGTGCCCCAGTGACCAATCCCCCTACGCGCCTCCCCCGCCGCAGTAGGGACACAAGGGAACGCACAGGACCGGATGGATCGCACGCTGGGAGACACACGTCGAAGCGCGCTCCTGGGCGCCTCCCTCATCGGAATTGGGGCCCTCCTGGCTCTGTGGCTGGTTCTCCGGAACTCGCCCGAGGCTCCCTCATCGCCACGGCAGCCAGAGTTCCTGACGCCAGAGGAATGGGTGCCCAGGGTTGTCGACGAAGGCGAGGGCACGGTCCGCATCGCGGTTGATGCCGAGGCTCCAGTCGTCCAGGAGATCAAGTTCCGCCACCAGGGCCCTCTGTCAGTGAATGGCAAGGAGCAGGTGCATTTTATTGTGGACCGGCGGATGGCGGAGCTTGCCGAAGTCATCAGGTCGCCGACTGAGCCGGGACCGAACGGGTCGCCATTGGCACAGTTTGCCAGCGAACTGAAGCAGATGATGCGTTACGAGGAGTTGCGTATCGTCAAGACCCTGATCGACGAAGGGAACTATCTGACTTTGGAGAACGGTTCGCCATGGCCCCCAACGTCGCAGGATAGGGGTGACTACGCGTACGGACCGGTTGCTCTGGCAAGCGGCAAGTGGGGCATTGTCATCGTGATGATCGATCGCACCAAGCGACCGAGCACCAGGGATCTCACGGCTGCCATCCAGGAGACGCTGTCGGCTGATCGTGAGCAGAGGATCCAGGAGTTCAACGCCAAGCCGGATGGCGAGCGGAGAGCCTGGTGTGACCGCTTCCAGGAGCTCACCACGAAAGCCGCGTCAGACCTGCAGACGCTGGACGCCGATGAGCTCCGGGCCTTCATGGTGATGTCACGCGAAGTCAAGTACTTGCGGGCGCGAGTAGAGCCCACCGGCGCATGGCTGGTTCCGTTGTGACCAGCCCTGTTGGCACAGAGGGCTCCGGGCGGTGTGGGGAGGCGGGGTCCTCCACGTCTG